>CAJQNW010000204.1 GCA_905479765.1 uncultured Tepidamorphus sp.
TTCTGCCCGCGGATCGTTTCGCCCGCGACGGTTACCTCAAGAAATGGCGGCACCAATCCTGTGGACTGCCGCACCGGTGTCGGCGCAATGTCACCATTTCGAGATAGCAATTTCGTTAAAACGCGACACGAACAAGGACACGCGGCTTTGACCAACGTACTTCTCATCACCGCCGACCAGTGGCGCGGCGACAGCCTGGGCGTTGCCGGGCATCCGGTCGTCAAGACCCCGAGCATCGACAAGCTGGCCGGCGAAGGCACTTATTTCCGGAGGCACTACGCGCAGGCCGCCCCCTGCTCGCCGGCGCGGGCCTGCCTCTACACCGGCCTCTACCAGATGACCAACCGGGTCTGCCGGAACGGCACGCCGCTCGACCGGCGCCACGACACGCTGGCTCTTGCCGCGCGCCGGGCGGGCTATGACCCGACGCAGTTCGGCTACACCGACGTCGCCCAGGACCCGCGCAATCTGGATGGCCGCGATCCGTGGCGCACCACCTACGAAGGCGTGCTGCCGGGCATGAGCGTGCGCGTGCGGCTGCCCGAGGACGTCAAGCCCTGGCTCTCCTGGCTTGCCGCGCGCGGCGTCGACGTGCCGGCCGGCACCGACATCTACCTGCCGAAGGAGGGACCGGCCGATCCCCCCTCCGGCGCCGATACCCGATATGGTCCCGACGAGACGGAAACGGCGTTCCTGACGGATGAATTCCTGCGCTGGCAGTCCGAACAGGACGGGGCGTGGTTCGCGCATGTCAGCTTCATCCGGCCGCATCCGCCGTTCATCGTGCCGGAGCCCTATGCCTCGATGTATTCGCCCGACGACGGGCCGGACTTCCGCCGCGCGGCGACGCCCGAGGCGGAGGCGGCGCAACATCCCTTCCTCGCCTACAGCCTCGACACCATCCAGAAGACCAACTTCGTGCATGGCGCGTCGGGCTCGATCGGCAACTGGGACGACGCGGCCCGGCGGCAGATCCGCGCGACCTACTGGGGCATGATCTCGGAAGTCGACACGCAGATCGGCCGCATGATGGCGGGTCTGGAGGCCGCCGGCGCCAGCGAGGACACGCTGGTGATCCTGACCAGCGATCACGGCGAGATGCTGGGCGACCGCTGGCTCTACGGCAAGCTCGGCTGGTTCGACCAGAGCTATCACGTGCCACTGATCATCCGCGATCCCAAGGCAAGCAGCGGCCGGGTGGTCAGCCGCTTCACCGAGTCGATCGACATCGTGCCGACCATCCTGGAGCGGATCGGCGCGACGGTTCCGACCCAGCTCGACGGCCGTTCGCTGGTGCCGTTTCTGAACGGCGAGACGCCGGGGGATTGGCGGAGCGAAGCGCATTGGGAATTCGATTTTCGCGAAGTGGCGACAGGTGTATCGGAATCCGCCTTCGGGCTTCCGCTCGATGCGCTGAACCTGGCCGTGGTGCGGGCCGAGCAGTTCAAGTACGTCCACTTCGGCGGCCTGCCGCCGCTGCTGTTCGATCTTCAGGCCGATCCCGGCGAGCTGACCAATCTCGCCAATGATCCGGTCTACGCGGTCGTTCGACTGGAGATGGCAGAAAAGCTGCTCGCCTGGCGCGCGCGGCATCTCGACCGTAGCCTTTCGGGCACCGAGCTGACGGAAGCAGGGCCGGTGGAAGCGGCTCTGGAGCGGCGGACAGGCGGAATCTGACGTCGGGCGCCTCATGTTCCTCTGGACCCGATTCCCGCTTTCGCGGGAATGAGCGGGAAAAGGGGATGGCTTCTCCACCCGCTCGTTCCCGCTCAACCGGAAACCCGGGTGCATCCAATCGCAGCGGCTCCGTGGGCCCCGGATCACGTCCGGGGCACGAGCCTGACTGTTTCGCACTGCCGAGCCATTCAGTGAACCGCGTGTCCCGGACTTGATCCGGGACCCACAGCAGCCGTTCCCGCGCGGGGCCACCCGTCCGGCGTCTCCGCCTAGGGCCGCTCGCCGCGCAGCAGCCGGCCTTCGATATCGTCGATGACGCTCATCAGGTCGGCGACCGATTCCACCACGAAATGCGCGCCGGCGCGGTGCAGCCGGCGTTCGGCGGCCTGGTAGCGGGCGAGAAAATCGTCGTCCTCCAGGTCGTCGAGTTCTTCCAACGACAGCCCCATGGCGTTGCCCGACGCGGCGACGCCGACGGTCCAGGTGCCCGCCGCCAGCCCTTCGGCGATGCCGGGCTCGGTGTCGTCGACCTTGACGCAGGCCCAGGCGGGCCAGACCTGCAGGTCGAGGAAGGTACGGTACATCATCAGCGCGCCGGGGCGGCCCTCGGCCAGATCGCCGGCGCAGACCAGGTTGTCTGGCGCGAAGCCCTGGCTTGCGGCAATCGGGGTCAGCCGCTCCATGATCTCTCGGGTATAGCCCGTCGTCGAACCGATCCTGATGCCGCGGGCACGCAATTCGGCGACGGTTTCGATCACGCCGGGGATCAGGTCGGCGTAGTCGCTCACCACCTCGGCGTTGAGCGGCACGAAGACCTCGTAGATCGCGTCGACGTCGGCATCGGAAAAGGCGTTGCCCTTCGCCGCGAGCCAGGCGTCTGCGACGCGCGGGATGCGGCCGAGCGCCTGGATGTGATCCCACTTCGGCAGGCCCATCGGCACCCGCGCCTCGTCGATCGAGATATCGACGCCAAAGCGGCGGAACACCTCGACGAAGGCGCCCATCGGCGCGCGCGAGCCGAAATCGACCACAGTGCCGGCCCAGTCGAACACAACCGCCTTCACCAATCCCTCGGCCATCTCCTGCCCTTCCCTGTTCTCAAGCGCCAAACATGTCGGCGATGACGTCCTCGGCAATGCCGAACGCCGTGGAGGCGCCGGTGCCGGAGGTGACGATGACGATGCGCACATGCTCCTCCGGCGCGTCAATCAGCATCAGCCGGTCCGGCGTGGAGGCATAGACGCCTGTCCAGCGTTCCGCGACCCGGTATGCGCCCAGATCCAGCACGTTGTCGAATTCATCGAGGATCAGACGGTCGACGGCCTCGGGGCTGAACGGGTCCGGCGTCGAGCCGTAGTGGTGGCTGTCGCCAACGACGAGGCTGCCATCGGCGGACTGGACGACGATCAGGTGGACGCCCGCCTCCAGCGCATCGGCCCGCTCGCGCTGAAGCCGCGCCTTCAGTGCGGCTGCTTGCGGCAATTCGGCATAGCCCGGGTAGCGCACGAGGCCGAGATCGGACATCACCGCCGTGCCCAGTTTCGCGTCGGCCTCCGGCCTGATTCGCATCATGTGCAGCTTGCAGCGGGTGAGCCCGTAGGCGGCGATGCGCTCGGGATAGAGCGACAGGAAATCATCGCCCGGGCAGACGACGACGGCGTTCGCCTTGATCGGACCGGCGGTCGTCTCGATCACGGGCAACGCGATATCGCGCGCAAACGTCTCGCGCAGGATGGTGACGCCGTATTCGTCCTCGATGAAGCCTGCGAGCTGCGGGATCGCGTCGCGGGATTCAACGCGCAGTTCATGCGGGCTCCACAACACGGCGGACACATCGTCGCGCAGGCCCGGCACGCGGTCGCGGGCTTCGGCAGGCGACAGCAGTTCGCAGCCCTCGCCCATCTCCGTCTTCAGGAAGGCGTCCAGGACGGGCAGCGATTCCGCGTAGCGGACCGCCACCGCCAGGCCGCGATGGGCAACGGCGATACCGGCCGGCTCGGCGATCTCCGCCCAGATATCGCGCGAGCGCATGGCGCGGCGCCAGCAATCGCCGGCCTGCTGGCCGGTCACCGTGACGAAGCCGAAATTGCGTACCGAGGCCCCGTTCGCCCGGGTGTCGCGATCAATGACGACGACCTTCAGGCCCTGGCGGGCGGCGACAAGCGCGTGGGCGAGCCCGACAATGCCGGCGCCGACGACGGCGAGGTCATAGGAGTCTGTGGCCATACGTCCGGTTTCTCCGCTGGAATCAGCCGGCAGCATACAAATTAGATTGTGTGACAGACAGGTGACGAAAATGGCAGCGCGACGAATGCGTCGATGCGCGGATCCGAACGCCGCGAACCGGAGCCGCCTTTGCCACCCGCGCGATCTAGCGGCGCGGCCAGTTGATCAGGGCCACACCCGCGACAGCGGCGGCGAGGCCGATGGCGACGGGTGGCGTGATCGTCTCGCCGAGCACGACCACACCGAGCAGAACGCCGACGCCGGCGCGCAGGTAACTCTGGCTCGCCACACCCATAGACCCCAATGTCCGCACGAGCCTGAAATAGATCAACAAGGCGACGCCGGTGCACAGGATCGAGAGAACCGCGGCGGCTGCGATCGCCTCATGCGACGGCCGCAGCGTCCAGGGCCTGTCGACGAGGAAGGCCGCGGGGACGAGGACGACACTGGCCCAGATCATCGTTCCGGCCGACGTCACCACGGCCGAGATACCCGCGAACCGCTTTCCGTAGATCGCCGCGCATGCATAAAGGCCGGCGCCGACGAGACACGCCGTCTGGCCGGCGACTTGCGATCCAAGCCCCTTCAGCGTGCCCACTCCAAAGACAAGAACGACCCCGACAAGGCCAATGCAGGCGCCGGCGAGTTTCAGCCCGCCGAGCGCCTCGTGACGCGTCACGGCCGCCGTGAACAGGAACACCATTATCGGCGAGGTGGAATTCAGCACGCTCGCCAGGCTCGCGTCGACGAACTGCTGCCCCCACGCCAGGATCGTCCAGGCGCCGATGCTGTTGAAGACCGCCTGAACGAGCAGCATGCGCCAGGTCCGCCAGTCGCCGGGCAGCGTCTCGCGCCGCCACGCGAGAACGACGAGCAGCAACACGGCCGCCCCGCTGACACGCGTGGCGATCAGCGTCACCGGCGGGATTTCCGCGACCGCGACCTTGATGAACAGGTAGGACGAGCCCCAGAGCAACGCCAGCAGTGCCAGCAGGGCGAACTCTGTCCCGAAGCCGGTTTTCCCTTTCATTTTCCGGCGGCCTTTCCCGGTCTATGGTCCGCCACCGCGTGGGGGTGCGATACGCACTTCAGAAACGTCCGGTCCTCGCGCAACAAAAACCGCTCACGCAGAGCGAACTCGTAATTCTCCCGGCCCAGCGGATCGGCGGCGAGGCGGGCTCGATAGGCTTCGTATTCGGCGAGGCTCGGGATGTTGTAGACGCCATAGGCGAGCGTGCTCGATCCCTCATGCGGGCCGAAGTACCCGATCAGGTCGGCACCGCAGCGCGGGATCGCCTGTCCCCAATTGCGGGCGTATTCGGCGAACTGCTCCGTCTTCGTGGGATCGATGTGGTAGCGGATGACGCAGGTCAGCATGCGGATTCCCCGTGGCTTGCGATGCGGCTCGGTGGCCGCTGGCGATGGCGTTGAGGCGGACGCTATCCGATTGCCGGACGTAAATGCTTCGACTATGATCGAACTATGAAGGAAGGACCGGACATCGCCCGCGTCGCCGCGCTGATCGGCGATCCGGCGCGCGCCAACATCCTGACCGCACTGATGAGCGGCAAGGCGCTGACGGCCAGCGAACTGGCGGGCGAGGCGGGTGTCAGCCTGCAAACGGCGAGCTCGCACCTGGCGAAGCTGGACGACGGCCGTCTGCTGACCGCGCGCAAGCAGGGACGGCATAAGTATTTCGCGCTGGCGAGCGCCGACGTCGCCGGCGTTCTGGAAGGGCTGATGGGACTTGCCGCAGGTGCCGGCCACCTGCGCAGTCGCCCAGGGCCGAAAGACCCGGCGCTTCGCAAGGCGCGGGTTTGCTACAACCACCTGGCCGGCGACATGGGGATTCGACTGTTCGACAGCCTGCTGGGACGGGCATTCCTGTCTGTTACCGGCGGCTCAGTCGCACTGACGGACGCCGGCGGCGCATTCGTCACCGATTTCGGCGTCGATCTGGGCACTCTCGCCACCGGCCGCGCACCGCTCTGCCGACTCTGCCTCGACTGGAGCGAACGCCGATCGCACCTCGCCGGGGCGTTAGGACGCGCGTTCCTGGGCCGGTTCGAGGAGTCAGGCTGGGCGGAACGCGTTCCCGGGAGCCGGATCGTCCGGTTTTCGCAGCGGGGAGAAGCCGCGTTCAACGGGGCTTTTCCGCTCCAAGCCGCCTGATTCGCGGCGCTGGGTCCCGACCAATTGCCGCAGCGTTGCCAGTTGCGAATTGGAATAAATACTGGTTCAAAGGGGTTGACGGTTCGGGGCCGGTTGCGCGCGCCTGTTGGAATTGCGCGAACGCAAGGACGGCCCGTGTCCAATATGCGGTTTTACGAGGAATAGACCGCACCGGAAGGCGAGACGCCGCCATGGCATTCGACTACAACCGCATTTTCCGCTCCGCCCTCGAAGAGGTCGCCGCCGAGAAGCGCTATCGCGTCTTCGCGGAGATCGAGCGGGTCGCCGGCAAGTTCCCGAAGGCGATCTACCACGGTGCCGACGCGCCGCGCGACATCACCATCTGGTGCTCCAACGACTATCTCGGCATGGGCCAGCACCGCGACGTGATCGACGCCTGCCGCGACGCCGCCGGGCGCATGGGCGTCGGCGCCGGGGGCACACGCAACATTTCCGGCACCAGCCATCCGCTGGTCAACCTGGAAGCCGAGCTTGCCGACCTGCACCACAAGGAGGCAGCACTCGCCTTCACCTCGGGCTTCATCTCCAACGAAGCCTCGATCTCGACGATCGCCCAGCTGATCCCCGATTGCCTGATCCTGTCGGACGCGCTGAACCATTCCTCGATGATCGAGGGCGTGCGCCGCTCGAGATCGGAAAAGAAGATCTTCCGCCATAACGACGTCGGCCATCTGGAAGACCTGCTGAAGGCGGCCGGCAAGGAACGGCCGAAGCTGATCGTGTTCGAATCCGTCTATTCGATGGACGGCGATATCGGCCCGATCGGCAAGATCTGCGACCTCGCCGAGAAATACGGCGCCATGACCTATATCGACGAGGTGCACGCGGTCGGCATGTACGGCCCGCGCGGCGGCGGCATCGCCGAGCGCGACGGCGAGATGGACCGCATCGACGTCATCGAGGGCACGCTTGCCAAGGCGTTCGGCTGCATGGGCGGCTACATCGCGTCTAACGGCGATATCGTCGACGCGGTGCGCTCGTTTGCGCCGGGCTTCATCTTCACCACCGCCCTGCCGCCCTCGATCGCGGCGGCGGCGACTGCCTCGATCCGCCACCTCAAGGCCTCCTCGGCCGAGCGCGAAGGCCAGCAGCGCCAGGCGACGCGCACCAAGGACGTGCTGTTAAGGCGGGGGCTGCCGGTGATGCCGTCGGTAACCCACATCGTGCCTGTACTGGTGGGCGACGCGGAACTGTGCAAGGCCGCCAGCGACCGGCTGATGGACACGCACGACATCTACATCCAGCCGATCAACTATCCCACCGTTCCACGCGGCACCGAACGGCTCAGGATCACGCCGACGCCGTTCCACGACGACGCGCTGATCGAAGGGCTTGCCGAGGCGCTGTGCGAAGTGTGGGATACGCTCGGCATTCCCTACGCAGAGACCGTGCGGGCGGCGGCCGCGGAGTAACGTTTTCCCGCCGGCGGCGCCGACCTTGCTTGAGCTTGTGGCCCTCTCCCGCTATGCCGGCGGGGGAGGGCAAATTCAAAGCTCACGCCGCGCGGGCCATTACCTGACTTTGACGCGTTTGCATTCGGCGGTGAAAACCGGCTCGTCCGGGAACAGAACCTGGATTGGTTCGCCATCGACAGGGTCGCCATTGGGGGCGAAAATATCGGCGTAGCACTCGCCGGTCATCGTATTGCGACGCGGGCGGATATCGCAGCGCAGTTTGGTGGTGTCTTTCGAGGTTCCGGCGGCCGCGCCGCTGGCCAGGCCGTATGTCTCGAAATAGATAACCGTCATGGCGACTTTCTTACGATTGATCGGTTTCCAGCGCCCAAAGGCGGCGCTCTTCATACTGACGACGTCGGCGTATGCCGGCTTGGACACGAGCCCGTTGTCATCGTTGTTCGCGATCACCGAGGCGTTGCCGTCCTTGCCGAACATCAACGCGGCGGTGAAGGGAGCGGCGGAAATGAGATCGTTGTAAACGACGTCGCAATGCCAGACGCCCGCAACCTTGCTGGCCGCACGCGCCCCAGTGTTTTTCGCGTCGGCTGCCGTAGCGGCAAACAGAATCCCCACGGCAAGCGCCGAAGCGGGGATGTTTCGGATGGATGCAGACATGATTTTCAACTCTCCCCCTGAGTTCATCGACATCGATAAATTTACCCACGATTATGCTTAACTGAGTCGCGCGACCGGCGGCTATCGGCGCGTGAAAACAATCTTTTGCCGGTCCCGGCCGTGTTGTGACGGTATTTGCGCTAGTCGATGTCGCGATGCAGCGCATCGACGACGCGGCAATCCTCGCCCGCGATTTTCGCCGAGCCAGCGACAGCCGGGAGAGATCGGGATCGCCTACTTCTTGTCTTCGGACGGCAAGTCGTCGTCGGAAATCGCGCGCCAGGCGGCGCCGTCGAGATCGTCGAACTGGCCGGACTTCATCGACCAGAGGAATGCCGCCAGGCCGAGAAGGCCAAGGCCAAGCGCCACCGGGATCAGAATGAACAGGACATTCATTGCCGCGGGGCTTCGAGCTTGCCGGCCATCAGGCGGACGCGGAGCGCGTTCAGCGTCACGATCACCGAGGAACCCGACATGGCGAGCGCGGCGATCAGCGGGGTGACGAAGCCGAAGACGGCGACCGGCACGGCGCAGAGATTGTAAAGGGCTGCGAACCAGAGGTTCTGGTCCATGGCGCGGCGGGCGCGGCGCGAGATGTCGATCGCGGTGACCACCGGCATCAGCGTCTCTCCGAGGAATACCGCGTCGGCGGCGGCCTGCGAGAGGTGAACAGCCGTGACCGGCGAGATCGAGACATGCGCGCTGGCGAGCGCCGGGGCGTCGTTGAGGCCATCGCCGACCATCAGCACCTTGCGGCCCTGCCGGCTCAGGTCTTCCAGCACGGCGATCTTGTCGGCGGGCTTGAGGCCGGCTCGGCGGTCGGCAACGCCCAATTCGTCGGCGGCGGCATCCACTGCCTCGACCCGGTCGCCCGACAGGATCATGACGCCAAGACCGCGTTCCTTCAGCTTTTCGATCACCTCGCGCGCGTCGCGGCGCAGGCCCTGCTCGACGGCGATCGGCAGCGGTGCGGCATCACCCTTGCGGAACCAGACCAGCGAGTGCGTGCCCCGTTCTGCCTCACCGACCTGATCGGGCGAGGCCGAGCAGAAAGCCGCGCTGCCGAGCCGGTATTCCACGCCGTCGATCTGCGCCCGCACACCCTGCCCCGGCTCCTCGGTGGCGCCAGGCATCGGCGCGGTCGCATAGGCCTTCAGCGCGGCGGCGAGCGGGTGCTTGCTTGACAGGGCGAGACGTCCGGCCGTGGCCAGCGTTTCGGCCGGAATGGCATCGGGATCGACAAGCGTCGGTTCCGGCGACGTCAGTGTGCCGGTCTTGTCGAAGACGACCATATCGGCATCGGCGAAGCGCTCGACGGCGTCGCCGGAGTTGAGCAGCACGCCGGAGCGAAACAGGAGCCCGCTGGCGACGACCTGAACGGCGGGCACGGCAAGGCCGAGCGCGCAGGGGCAGGTGATGATCAGGACCGCGATCGCCGCCATCATAGCGGGCTGCCAGCCGGCACCGGCGACGAGCCAGCCGACGAAGGTCAGCGCGGCAGCGGTGTGGACCAGCGGCGCGTAGTAGCCTGCCGCCTTGTCGGCGAGTGCCAGGCGCGTCGAGCGGGCGGTCTGGGCTGCCTCCAGCAGCGTGTTGACCTCATCCAGCAGCGTGCCCTTGGCGGCCGCCGTGACCTGGACGGTCAGCGCGCCGGTCATGTTGAGCGTGCCGGCGTAGACCCGGTCGCCGGGACCGGCGGCCGCATAGGTCGTCTCGCCGGTGACGAGGCTCTGGTCGATCTCGGTTTTTCCGGTCTCGATGATGCCGTCGACGGACAGCCGCTCGCCGACGGCAACCAGAACGCGGTCGCCCGGATCAATTGCGGAAACCGGCACGACGCGGGTCGATCCGTCGGGCAGCACCTTCGTCGCCGTCTCGCCCTTCAGGGCCGCCAGGTTCTCGGCCTGGGCGCGGGTGCGGCGGCGCATGTTCATGTCGAGGAAGCGGCCGACGAGCAAGAAGAACAGCAGCATCACCGCGGCGTCGAAATAGGCGTGGCGGCCGCCGGTGAAGGTTTCCACCAGCGACATGCCCACCGCCAGCAACACGCCCAGCGTGATCGGCACGTCCATGTTGACCGCGCGGTTCGACAGCGCGTGGAAGGCGGATTCGAAGAACGGCCGGCCGGAATAGGCGACGGCGGGAATGGCGATCAGCGCAGAGAGCCAGTGGAACAAGTCGCGGGTTTCCGGCGTGATGTCGGAGGCGTTTCCCGCCCACACCGAGACCGACAGCAGCATGATGTTCATGGCCGCGAAACCGGCCACGGCCATCGCCTTCATCAGGCGCCTGGCTTCGGCTGCCTCGGCGCCGGCAACGGCGCCCGGATCGAAGGGATGGGCGCGGTAGCCAAGCTGGGCGACCTTCTCGACGACGTCTGCCGGGGCCAGCTCACCGGTCTTCCACTCGACCGCCAGCCGGCGGTTGGTGAAATTGAGCCGCGCCCGAGTGATGCCGGGCACGGTGCCGAGGCCCTTTTCGATCTTGGCCATGCAGCCGGCGCAGCGTACGCCCTCGACGGCCAGGTCGATATGCTCGATGCCGTCGCCGACGGCGGTAACGAAACTCTTCAGGTCGCGGTCGTGGAAGCCCATGGCGGCTGCCCTGTCTGGTGGCCTATTTCAGGCTCACCCGGTTCTCGGATCGATAGACGCGATCTTCGCCCCGCATCGCGTCGATAATCAACAACCACTTTCCGTTCTCGAGCCTGTCGACGGCGCCGCGATAACGGCCGACCTCGCCTTCGGCAAGCCTGGCGACGCGGTCGTCGGCCTCGCTGGCGACGTTGGCGAGCCTGGCCGACACGTCGAGACCGCTGACCGGCGCGCCGTTCGCATCGCGGACGGTGATGTCGATGGCAGCCCCTTCGCCGGAGCGGACGATATCGGCGGAAACCGACCAGTTTCGCTCAGCCTGCGCCTTGGCTGCGTCGAGCTCGGCCTGATAGCTGCCGCCGGCCTTGTAGGACGAGGACACGACGACGCCTGTGTTGGTCGAGACGGCGAGCCAGATCATGATGATATTGGCCACCGTGATCAGCCCGAAGAAGCCGATCAGGGAGAACAGCACCAACCGCCCGGTGACGCGGAAACCGCCATTGTCGTTCATCGCTCTTACCGATGCCATGTCATTATGTCCCTTTGTGGGTGAGCCTATCAGGGCGCCCGGAAAAAGTCCGAAACAGTGTCGCTTTCGCCCGTGGCCGGATCGGTGATCTGGAACTCGATCGGCGAGGAGTCCGGCAGGTCGGCGTCGGGCGGGGACGCGACCAGCACGCGGACCTCGCGCGTGGTGTCCGGCTCGACCGTGATTACCGGCCAGCCATCCTGGCGCGCGTCGGTCCCGATGGCGTCGAGGGTAGCGCCGGGAAGCCCGCTGATCGAGAGCACGTAGTCGGTCGCCTCCAGCCGCTTGTTTGCGACGCGGATCGTGTAGCCGTTGCGGACGCCGCCTTCCGAAAGCTGCACGAACAGCGGATTGCGGTCGTGCAGGACGCTCAGGCCCAGATGACCGCGCGTTGCCATCGTCCAGGCCATGAGGCCGGCGACCCCGACGATAATGACCGCGTAGATGACCGTGCGCGCGCGAACGAGATTGTAGATGGGCGGCTTGCCCTCCTCGCGACGATGCAGGTTGATGTCGGTGTCATAGCCGATCAGGCCGCGCGGACGGCCGACCTTGTCCATCACCGTATCGCAGGCATCGATGCACAGGCCGCACTGGATGCATTCGAGCTGGCTGCCGTCGCGAATATCGATGCCGGTC
>CAJQNW010000205.1 GCA_905479765.1 uncultured Tepidamorphus sp.
CTCGATTGGCTTGTATTTTCGGCTGCCGGGCGCGCGAGCCGGAACCTGCTCCTTGTCGAGCTTCGTCACCCAGGCCTGCCAGTCCGGCCACCATGAACCGGGCGTTTCCTTGGCCTTCTTCAGCCAGGCGTCCAGTTCGCCAGCGGGTTTGGCGCCCGTCCAGTGCTGGTACTTCATCTTCTCCGGCGGATTGACCACGCCTGCGATGTGTCCGGAGCCGGCCAGCACGAAGCGGACGGGTCCGCCGAAGAATTGCGAGCCGAGGAAGACCGATTTCGCCGGTGCGATGTGATCCTCTTTGGAGGCCAGGTTGTAAACCGGGATCTTTATCTTCGAGAGGTCGAGCTTTACTCCGTCGATTTCCATCTCGCCCTTGGTCAGCTTGTTCTTCAGATAGCAGTTGCGCAGATAGAAACTGTGGTTTGCCGCCGGCATGTGCGTGGAATCGGAATTCCAGTAGAGCAGGTCGAAGGGGAAGGGCGCTCGCCCGCGAAGGTAGTTGTTGACGATGTAGGGCCAGATCAGGTCGTTCGATCTGAGCAGGTTGAACGCCGTGGCCATCCGCCGGCCTTCCAGATAGCCGCGATTGGCCATGTCCTCTTCGACCGCGCGAATCTGCTCCTCGTCGACGAAGACCTTGAGGTCGCCGGCATGGGTGAAGTCGACCTGCGTTGTCAGGAAGGTGGAACTGGCGATGCGGTCGTCGCCCTTGTCGGCCAGATAGGCGAGCGTTGCCGCCAGCAGCGTTCCGCCGACACAATAGCCGCCGACATTGACTTTCGACGCGCCCGTGATGTTGCAGACGACATCGAGCCCGGTGAGAATCCCCTCCTTCATGTATTCTTCGAAGGATTTCCGCGCGAGGCTGCCGCCGGGATTGACCCAGGAGACGCAGAATACCGTGTGGCCCTGCTCGACGAGCCATTCGAACAGCGACTTCCCCGGCGCCAGATCGAGGATGTAGAACTTGTTGATCCATGGCGGCACCATCAGGAACGGCCGCTTGTAGACCGTCTTGGTCTTCGGTTCGTACTGGATGAGCTGCATCAGCTCGTTTTCGAACACCACCTTTCCCGGTGTCAGGGCGAGGTTCTTGCCGACCTCGAAGCCGACTGGGTCGGATTGCCGGATCTTCAGTTCGCCCTTTCCCAGCTTGATGTCCTCGGCGAGCATCTTCATGCCGCGCACCAGGTTGTCGCCGTTGGATTCGAGTGTCTCCTGCAGCAGTTCCGGATTGGTCAGGACGAAATTCGACGGCGAGATCGCATTGGCGATCTGACGCACGTAGAACCGCGCCTTGTCGCGGGTGTGTTCGTCGATGTCCTCGGTTTCCTCGACCAGGTTTTCAGCCCAGCGCGCCGTCAGCAGATAAGCCTGCTTCAGGAAATCGAACATCGGGTGTTCCTGCCAGGCGGAATCCTTGAAGCGCCGGTCCCCCTTGTCTGGCTCGGCCACCGGATCGGACTCTTCTCCCGACATCCGCCTCAGCGCCGAGGTCCACAGGCTCAGATACCCGGTCCAAAGCCGTGTATGGGCTTCGACCGCCTTTTGCGGGTCGGATAGCCATTTTTCTGCAATTTGAGACAGCGTCTTGGCGGCGTGGGTCATTTCCTCGGCGAAAATGAGCTTCGCCTTGCCCTGATCGCTGCCCTCGAACATGGCGGCAAGCGCCTTGCCGCCTTCTTCGGTGAGCAGGGCCATGTTCTGCGCGAACGCTTCTGGATCGCGCACCGCGAAGGTCTGTTCCGGGGAAGTCGTTTTATCGTCCATGAGTGCGCGGCCTCTGTTGTCCGAACCAGGAGGGTTCGCGATTCATCCTATCATGACGAGGCGTTGCGTCGCCGTTTTGACATATTGGATTTGTACCGCCAGTTACTGCGGATCGGGCGCATCCCGTTAAAGCGTGGTTTACCATGCAGCAGCAGTTTGCCCGTAATTTGGTGGTTTTGGGACACCGCGTAGCCGAGTTTGGATCAGACGTACATGAAAACCACTGCCGGACCTGCGCGAAATGGCACCGCATTGCTGCTGGCGATGACGATGACGTTTGCCCTTGCCGCCTGCGCCGACGCCCCGGATTTGGCTCGTCTGGCGCCGACAATGCCGAAAATGACCGCGGAAGTCCCGGACTCCACCCATCCCGAAGCCGCGAATAGCCCATTTCCAAACATCAACGAGACGCCGGACCGGGAATCGGTGCTGCATTCGAAGGGCGACCTGGAACAGATCGAAAAGTCTCTTGAGATGGAAGGCGACGAGCATGTTAAACAGGCGGTCAGCAAGATAACCGGCAAACCGCCGGAGCCGGAAAATGAGGAGAAAGACGCGGATAAGAAGAAGCAGGTAAAGACGGCCCCGGACCCCAATGCCAAGGACGTCAACCAACCGCTTCAACTGTCACCGCCGCCGTCTGACAAGCCGTCATGAGCGAGTTTCACAAGACCAAACGTCTGCCGCCGTATGTCTTCGAGCAGGTTAATCGCCTGAAGGCCATGGCCCGCGCCGGCGGCGCCGATATCGTCGATTTAGGCATGGGCAATCCGGACCTGCCGACGCCGAAGCATATCGTCGACAAGCTTGTGGAAACCGTGTCTCGCCCGGACACGCACGGCTATTCCACCTCCAGGGGCATCTCCGGCCTGCGCCGCGCCCAGGCAGCCTATTACGAGCGCCGCTTCGGCGTGAAGCTCGATCCCGAAAGCCAGGTCGTCGCCACGATCGGCTCAAAGGAGGGGTTCGCCAACATGGCCCAGGCCATCACCGCGCCCGGCGATGTCGTTCTGGTGCCGAACCCGACCTATCCGATCCATCAGTTCGGCTTCATCATCTCCGGCGGCGTCATCCGCCAGCTTCCCGCCAGGCCCGATGAGGATTTCCTCCGCGCGATGGACCGCGCCATGACCTACTCGGTGCCGAAGCCGATAGCCGTGGTGCTCAACTATCCGGCCAATCCGACGGGGTATTGCGCCGATCTCGACTTCTACAGGGAGGTCGTCGCCTACGCCCGCAAGCACGACCTGTTCATCCTCTCCGACGTTGCCTACGCCGAGATCTATTTCGACGGTAATCCGCCGCCGTCGGTGCTCGAGGTGCCCGGCGCGATGGACGTGACCGTGGAATTCTCCTCGCTGTCGAAAACCTATTCGATGCCGGGCTGGCGCATCGGCTTCGCCGTCGGTAACGAGCGGCTGCTGGCCGCACTCGCCCGGGTGAAGTCCTATCTTGACTACGGCGCCTTCACGCCGGTTCAGGTGGCAGCCACCGCGGCGCTCAACGGCCCGGATTCCGTGATCGAGGAGATCCGCGGCGTCTACCGGCAGCGCCGCGACGTCATGGTCGAATCCTTCGAACGCGCCGGCTGGCCGGTTCCCTCGCCAGCCGCG
>CAJQNW010000206.1 GCA_905479765.1 uncultured Tepidamorphus sp.
CGGCGAAACGCTCAACCATCGGCCGCAATTCGCAGCCAACGGAATCTTTAACTTCCATCATATCCGACCGGCAGTCATCCGTGGCCTAGTGGGTACAAGTTGAGACGAAGATCCTGCAGCGCGATTGGTTTTCGACATCCAATTAGCGTGACAGGCGCGGAGTCGATGCAGAAACAGCACAATCGTGGCTCGGTCAGCTCCGCAATGCCGTTGGTGAAGACGCGAGGCGCGTCGCTCAAGACTGCAAGAGAAGGGCGTCGTCATGGAAGCTTTGCTCTACTTCTTATTTTGGGCCGGCCTGATTTTCCTGATGATGCGGTTCGGCTGCGGAGCGCACGTGATGGGACATGGTCACGGTCGACATCGCGCCCGGGACAGCGCCGAGCCGCAGACGGGGGATGGTCCCCGGTGGGTGCCGCCGGAGACGGATGTTGATCCGGTCTGCGGAAAAACGGTCCGCACGGACGATGCCAAATCCTCGGTGCATAACGGCCTGGTCTACTATCTCTGCTCCCGCGAGTGTCGCGAGCGCTTCGAAGCCGCACCGCAATCCTATCTCGAAACCGGCGCCGGGCAGCTGCCCAAACCGGCAGCGCATTCTCAAGGGTGAAACAATGGACACGTCCAGACATCGGAGTTCGGGAACGCCCCTCGTTGCGACGCAAGCACCTCGTGTCCCGGTATTTGCCTTTGGCATGAGTCTGGGACTGTTCATCGCGATCACCTACGCGCTGTGCGTCGGCTTCGACCTGCTCTTCCCCGGCATGGCTATGTACCAGACCTGGTTGCGGCTCTTGCCGGGCTTCACCTGGCTCACCTGGCCCAGCTTCCTCCTCGGCCTCGCCGAGAGCTTCGCGTACGGCTGGTATGTGGCGTTGGTATTCGGTCCCTTGTTCAACTTCTTTGCCAGACGGTGGGCATGATGGCGACAGCGTCGGCACCGACGAAAGCTCGCGGCCGCGGCCCAAGGGCGCGCCGAGCTCAGACGGATTTGCAATCGATAAATGGACCGGCCGAAAGCCGGAAATCCATTGCCGGACCGTCGGCGCCGGCCGTGCAGCCTTCGCTGCAGCAAATCGTCGCCTATCAGCGGGATTTCCTGGAGCGGACGATCCTGTTCTGGGATACGCTACGCCAGCGCGCGAACAACATGCTGGAACACGAGCGGGCCGGGCTGCCGCCGCTCCTCGACTTCAAGTACGAGAGGTGCATGACGCGCGCCAGTTCGAGCATCCAGCCAATTACGCTCTGCTGCGCATCATCGAAATCGGCGAGGACTGCTGGGACGACTGCATCGATCCCGAAAAGCCTCCGGTCATCGTCGTCGACCCGCGCGCGGGCCACGGACCCGGCATCGGCGGGTTCAAGCGCGAGTCCGAGGTCGGCATGGCCATGCGCGAGGGTCATCCGGTCTATTTCGTGATCTTCTTTCCGGAGCCGGCGCCCGGTCAGACGCTGGCCGACGTGCTGCATGCGCTCAGGCGCTTCGTCGAGGAGGTCGCGCGCCGTCATCCCGGCAAACCACCGGTGCTCTATGGAAACTGCCAGGCCGGCTGGGCCGTGACGCTGTTGTCCGCCGACTGCGAAGGTCTGGTTGGACCCGCCGTGCTCAACGGCTCGCCCCTGTCCTATTGGGCCGGCGAGTCCGGTGCCAACCCGATGCGCGTCGCCGGCGGTCTGCTCGGCGGCGCCTGGCTGGCGCATCTGACGGCCGACCTCGGTGACGGACGCTTCGACGGCGCCTGGCTTGCCCAGAACTTCGAGAACCTCAAGCCGGAAAAGGCGATCTGGGAGAAGTACGCGCATCTCTTCGCCAACATCGACACAGAGCGCGAGCGTTTTCTCGAGTTCGAGCGGTGGTGGAATGGCTTCTACTTCCTGGGCCGTGAGGAGATCCTCGCCATCGTCGAGAACCTGTTCATCGGCAACAAGCTCGAACAGGGACTCTTGCGGATTTGCGAGGGCTGCCTTGTTGACTTGCGCCGTATTCGTAACCCTTTGGTCATCTTCGCCTCCCACGGCGACAACATCACCCCGCCGCATCAGGCGCTGGGCTGGATTCCGGCTGTCTATCGCGATACCGACGATCTCAAGCAGGCTGGCCAGCGCATCGTTTACCTGACGAACCCGCATGTCGGCCATCTCGGCATCTTCGTCTCGGCCGGCGTCGCACGTCTGGAGCACCGGGCGATACTTGAGAGCCTCGCTGACGTTGAGGCCCTGGCGCCGGGTCTCTACGAGATGAAAATCGACAATCCCTCTGGCGACCCGGATTGCCATAAGCTGTCCTACAGCGTCCGCTTCGAACCACGGAAGGTCGAAGACCTCAGGGCTGACTATCCGCATGCGGCGTTCGAGCGCGTGAAGCAGGTCTCGGAGTTCAACGAGGCGATGTACCGGACGTTTGTGAGCCCTTGGGTGCAGACGCTCGCCAACCCGTGGACCGCCGAAACGCTCAAGTGGCTGCACCCGATGCGAACCAGCCGGTATCTGCTCTCGGAGGAATTCAATCCGTGGATGCGCGGCGTCTACGTTCTGGCCGCTTCAGTTGCCAAGAACCGACATCCGCTTCCGCAGGATCACCCACTGATCGAGCGGGAACGGGAAGCCATTGGAGAGGTCACCCAGGCTTTGGAGAATGTTCTCGAGGTGCGCGATGCCGCCCAGGGGCGGATTTTCGCGAACATTTATGGGGAAGGACATGATCGCAATTCTTCATGCGCTTCTGAAGTGGATCGTCCAACACGGCACCCTTGAGGTCAAAACGGCCCAAGGCTTGCTGCCCGCTGCCGGGATAAAATGATGTCCAAGCGACCACCATCCCTGATCAGACCCGCCAAGGACCGTAAGCGCCGGCGTAGCTTCTCATTCGACCGACCGCTGCACGCGGCGACCGCACGGCTGACAGCGGGGCTCTCGTCAGCGGCGCTCGTGCAGGCCTATGCCGACTGGGCGCAACATCTTCTGATGTCGCCCGACAAACAGATCGAGCTGGTCGAAAAGGCCGTTCGCAAGTGGTCCCGCTAGCTGGAGTATTGCCCGCGCGCCTGCTGCGGCGATCCGGACTGCGAAGTCTGCATCGAACCCTTGCCGCAAGATAAGCGCTTTGTCGGAGAGGCATGGCAGAGCTGGCCCTACAGCAGCATCTATCAGGGTTTTCTGCTGACCCAGCAGTGGTGGCACAACGCCACGACGGAGGTCCCCGGTGTTTCGAGGCACCACGAGGACATGACGTCGTTCGCCGCCCGGCAGATACTCGACGTGGTCTCGCCGGCGAACTTCCCCCTGACTAATCCGGAGATTCTCGACGCGACGATCAAGCAAGGCGGCCTGAACCTGGTCCGCGGCGCCATGAATTTCTGGGAGGACTGGCGTCGCGCCGTCAATGGCGAGAAACCCGTTGGCGTCGAGGACTTCGAGGTCGGCCGAAATCTGGCCATCACGCCCGGAAAGGTCGTCTATCGCAACCGTCTCATAGAGCTGATCCAGTATGCGCCGGCCACGGACCTCGTGCATCCGGAGCCGGTGCTGATCGTCCCGGCCTGGATCATGAAATACTACATCCTCGACCTCTCGCCCGAGAACTCGCTAGTGAACTACCTCGTCGAGAAGGGGCATACGGCTTTCGTGGTCTCTTGGAAGAACCCGACCGGCGAAGGGCGCGACCTGGGCTTGGCGAATTATCGCCGGCTCGGCGTGATGGCGGCGCTCGACGCGGTCTCCACTATCGTTCCAAAGCAGCCGGTCCACGCCGTCGGCTACTGCCTCTGCGGCGCCCTGCTGACGGTCGCGGCCGCGGCCATGGCCCGCGACGGCGACGATCGCCTTAAGAGCCTGACTCTGCTGGCGGCGCAAACTGATTTCACCGAAGCAGGCGAACTGATGCTGTTTATCGATGAGGCCCAGGTCAGCTTCCTCGAGGACATGATGGCGGAGCAGGGCTTTCTTGATGCCAAGCAAATGGCCGGCGCGTTCCAGCTCCTGCGCTCCAACGATCTCATCTGGTCGAAGCTGGTCCGTAACTACCTGATGGGCGAACGCCGCCCGATGATCGACCTGATGGCCTGGAACGCCGATGCCACCCGCATGCCTTATCGGATGCACTCCGAATACCTCCGCAGCCAGTTCCTCGACAACGATCTGGCGGAGGGTCGCTACGCGGTCGACGGCCGCCCGGTTTCCCTGCGCGATATCCGAGCGTCGATCTTCGCGGTCGGCACGATCGCCGACCACGTCGCTCCCTGGCGATCCGCCTACAAGATCCAGATGCTAACGGACGCCGACGTGACCTTCGTGCTGTCGAACGGCGGCCACAACGCCGGCATCGTCAGCCCACCGGGCCATCCCCACCGGCATCACCAGATTGCAACCCACCGGGAGGATGAAAAGTACTTAGATCCAGATGCATGGAAAGAGGCCGCCGTGCATCACGAAGGCTCCTGGTGGCCATGCTGGCAGGATTGGCTCGTTAAGCACTCCTCGGATCAGGTGTCGCCCCCGGCGATGGGCGCCCCGAAAAAGGGCTACGCGGCTCTGGGCGACGCACCGGGCACTTATGTCATGGAGCGGTGAGGGGGGCATGAGCACGCTTGAAAACCGAAACCGTGCCCGATGCAAAGGGGTCGAGCCCATCACGGTCGTCGGCGCGGGCCCCGCCGGCCTCGCTTGCGCGATTGTGCTTGCCCGCGCCGGCCGGCGTGTCGTCGTCCGGGAGTGGCACCGCGATGTCGGCGCGCGGTTCCACGGCGACTTCCAAGGGCTCGAGAACTGGAGTGATGAACGCGATACAATCGACGAGCTGGCGGCAGCTGGCATAGACGCCGGTTTCGACCACCACGCGGTTTCACAGGGTACCGTCTACGACGCTCGCGGCAAGCAATACCGGGTCCGGAGCCAGCAGCCCCTCTACTATCTCGTTCGGCGCGGCGACGGACTCGGCTGTCTCGACCGGGATCTACTCCGTCAAGCCACAGAGGCTGGCGCCAAGGTAGTGTTCGGTGACCGCGCGAGTGACGTCCAGGGTACCACCGTCCTTGCGACCGGTCCGAGGCTCGCCGATGCCATCGCCGTCGGCTACGTGTTCGAGACGGACATGCCGGACGGCAATTGGCTGGCCCTCGACAAAGAGCTGGCGCCACTCGGCTATGCATACCTGTTGATCCATAGCGGGCGCGGGACGGTTGCGAGCTGCATGTTCGCAGGCTTCAAGCGGCAGGCGGAATACGTCGCGCGGACGGTCGCCTTTTTTCGGGAGCGCGTGGCCCTGGACATGCGCAATCCCCGGCCCATTGGCGGATTTGCCAATTTCCGGTTGCTGCGGACCGCGATGCAGGGCAACCATCCGGTCGTCGGTGAGCAGGCAGGTTTTCAGGACGCTCTCGCGGGTTTCGGCATGCGCTACGCCCTTCGATCGGGGCTGCTCGCGGCGCAAAGCATTCTCGAAGAAACTGATTACACGAGGCTCTGGCGCCGCGAACTGTTGCCGCTTCTGCGCACCGGTACCGTCAACCGGTTCATCTTCAACCTCGTCGGCGAGCCGGGCTGCCGCGCGGCGCTGAGGAGGCTCAGTCAGGAAGACACCCGCCCGGCTCTGCGCCGGTTCTACCGACCTTCTGCATTGAGCCGAATTATATTTCCAGTCGCGCGGCTTCGCTACCGGGCATCGTTGCGCGACCGCAGCTGCGACCATGTCGACTGCCAATGTGTCTGGTGCCAGTGCCAAGCCGAATTCAAAGCCATGTCCCTGACCTGACAGGAAGAAATTATCGAGATGCCGGACCACACACAAGATGCAATGCGAAGGGAAGTCTTCGACCTGGCCGGTCGCAAGGGACCGGTCGTCGGCATCGCCAATCAGCACAGTCTCGCCTGGTCAGCGGCTGAACACTTCCGCAATGCCAGCGCCGATGTCGCTGTCACCTTCTTGAAAGACAAGGCGAGACCCTTCGTCGAACGACTCGCCCAAGAGCTGTCAGCACCGATCTTCGAGCCGTGCGACGTGTCGGTGCCCCGGCAACTTGAGGCGATGTTCGAGGCGATCCAGAAGCGATGGGGGGTTGGATTTCCTGTTTCACTCAATCGCATGGGCGCGAAAGGAGGATTTGCGGGGACCTCTGACCGACTGCCCGGCAGAGGGTTTCGCCAAGTCCATGCCGCTCTCCTGCTATTCCTGCAGGGGCTGACATAGATAGCCGAGAAATCGAGGTAAGATCATGAAAAAGCGCAATCACAATCAACATAGCTCTGCCGCTATGTCGATCGATGCTACAATGACCAAAGATCCAGTTTGCGGAATGACAGTCAAACTCGGCGCCGGCAAGCCTACCCATGAATATCAGGGTACAACCTATCGCTTCTGCAGCGACGGCTGCCGCGACAAGTTCGCCGCTGATCCGAAGCACTATCTGGCAGCCGTCAAGGCGGGCGAGGCGGCCCCGGATGGCCATGGCGATGCGCGTCATGGGGCCAAGCCGACGGCACCGGCCAAACCCGCGCCCGCGGGCACGATATACACTTGCCCGATGCACCCCGAGATCGAGCAGGTCGGCCCCGGCGACTGCCCGATCTGCGGCATGGCGCTGGAGCCCAAGGGCGTGCCGACCGGCGAGGAGGGGCCGAACCCGGAGCTTGTGGATTTCAGGCGCCGCTTCTGGGTCGGCGTGGCGCTGACGGTACCGCTTCTGATCCTCACCATGCCGCCCTATCTCGGCTATTCCCAGATCCGCGAGGTTTTCGGCGAATCGACATCACTCTGGATTGAGCTGGTGCTCAGCACTCCGGTGATCCTGTGGTCGGGCTGGCCGTTCTTTGTGCGCGCCGCCAAGTCATTCTTAACCATGAACCTGAATATGTTCAGCCTGATCGGCATGGGCGTCGGCGCGGCCTTCATTTTCAGCGTGGTCGCCGTGCTCGTGCCTGGGATTTTTCCAGGCGGATTCCGAGATGCAGAAGGCAACGTCGGCGTCTATTTCGAAGCCGCCGCAGTCATCGTGACTCTGGTGCTGCTGGGTCAGGTGATGGAGCTCACCGCGCGCGAGCGCACCGGTTCGGCAATTCGGGCACTCCTCGATCTTGCCGCGAAGACAGCTCGCGTAATCCGCGAGGACGGGCGCGAGGAGGAGATCCCGCTTGAGGATGTCAAGGTCGGCGACCGGCTGCGGGTGCGTCCCGGAGACAAGGTGCCGGTAGACGGCGAGGTGGTCGAGGGTCGCTCATCGGTCGACGAGTCAATGATATCGGGCGAACCGATCCCAGTGGAGAAAGTTGCCGGCGACAAGGTTACCGGCGCCACGATCAACGGCACTGGCAGCCTAGTGATGGAGGCAAAACGCGTCGGCGCCGATACTATGCTCAGCCAGATCGTCGAGATGGTCGCAAACGCGCAGCGCAGTCGCGCGCCAATCCAGAAATTCGCCGATCTCGTGGCCGGCAAATTCGTACCAGCCGTGATCGGCGTCGCGGTTCTCGCCTTCACCGCTTGGGCGACCTGGGGACCGGCCCCTGCTTATGCGTATGCGTTGGTCTCCGCTGTGGCGGTGCTGATCATCGCCTGCCCCTGTGCGCTGGGCCTCGCCACGCCGATGTCGATCATGACGGCTACCGGGAGAGGCGCACAGGCCGGCGTGCTGATCAAGAACGCCGAGGCGCTGGAGCGCTTCGCCAAGGTCGACACGTTGATCGTGGATAAAACCGGCACCCTGACCATGGGCAAACCCAAGCTGGTCGCTGTCCTGCCCGAAACGGGCCATGACGAAGACAAGGTGCTACGCCTGGCGGCGAGTCTGGAGTGGGGCTCGGAGCATCCCCTCGCCGAAGCGATCGTCGCCGGGGCGCAAGAGCGCGGCGTCGAGATCGCCAAGGCGGACGATTTCGAAGCCGTCACGGGCATGGGCGTCAAGGGTGTTGTAGACGGCAAGGCTGCCGCACTTGGTAACGTCCGACTGATGGCGGAGTTGGGTCTTGATGGCGGTGCGCTCTCCGAGACCGCCAACGCGCGCCGCGACCAGGGCGAGACGGTAGTGTTCGTGGTGCTTGATGGCAAGATCGCCGGCCTCGTCAGCGTCGCCGATCCGGTCAAGGAGACGACTCCGGACGCATTGAAGGCGCTGCACAAGCAAGGCTTCCGCATCATCATGGCTACCGGCGACAACGAGCGCACGGCGAAGGCGGTAGCGGGTCGGCTTGGCATCGACGAGATCCGCGCCGATGTGCTGCCCGAGGACAAAGCACGCATAATCAAAGAGCTGCAGGAACAGGGCCGCAAGGTGGCCATGGCGGGCGACGGCGTCAACGACGCGCCGGCGCTTGCACAAGCCGACGTCGGTATCGCCATGGGTACGGGTGCCGACGTGGCGATCGAAAGCGCCGGCTTCACTTTGGTCAAGGGTAATCTCGACGGCATCGTTCGCGCGCGGAGGCTGAGCCGCGCAACCATGAACAACATCAAGCAGAATCTGTTCTTCGCATTGATCTACAACGCCGCGGGCGTGCCGGTGGCAGCCGGGGTCCTCTATCCGTTCTTCGGTATTCTGGTCGGGCCGATCTTCGCGGCGTTCGCGATGAGCGCGTCTTCTCTGTCCGTCGTTCTTAACGCGCTCAGGCTAAGAAATGTCAAGATTTAGAAAGGAAAACTAGCGGCCGCGTTGTCGCCGTTTCAAACTTTGTTAAGCGGTCTTTTGTCGCCGCCGCCGTGATGGCTCTTGGGTTTTTCCAAAGGGAAGCGTGCGAGGAGGACCTAGGTTCGGAAAATAACACCGGCAAGCGGTCCCAAGGATCATCCACCGGGAAGCGAAAGGAACGCGACATGATATCCCACTCCACACAAGAGGCCGGGGCATCCTTTGGCGAGAACGATTTGAGATCGGTCATGGAAAGCCTGTTGTACCTGACCGGAAAATTTTTCGAATCCCGTGTGATTTGCGCAAATCCCGGAGGGACCTGCGATAGAATTGTCGATACAATTCGCTTTCTTGAGCGCAACTTCGAACGCGAAGAGCGAGTAATGGAATTTATTTGTTATCCAGAAGCAGTTTACCACAAAAAAAGTCACGAGGATTTATTGCGGAAACTAGCTGAATTGAAACGCACCTTGATCTGTAGCGGCTACGACAACGCCATGCTCTTCGGTCTGATTGTCGATTGGCAGAAAGACCATATTCCTCGCTTCGACGAGCCGCTCGGCAAGTATTTGCGCGAACTCGAAACCAAATCTGCAAATTACAAAAGGATATGACGTCGGATGGGCGACCGTGCATCCATTTTGGTCGGATTGTGGTGTTCGCGTTGGGGCACCGGCCTGCTGGTATTTCTCGGCATGATCGCGTTTCTTCTAACCTACGAACATCGCGCCCACATCCCGGGCGACTACTGGCTGCTGGTGGGCCTGGTAACCGTCTGCCTAGGCATGCACTTTTTCTTGCATGGGGGCCGCGGAGGACATGACGGCCATAGTGGCGGCTCATACGCTGGCTCGGGGAACGACAAAACGGATCGCGACAGCCAGAGGACCCAATGACCGAACAGGTTCCCGCCTACGGCCTCTGGTTCCTGGTGATTGTCAACTCTGCGATCTTCATCCTTTTTGCCTTCAGTTTTTTCAAGCCGCATACCAAGAGGGACTGGCGATCGTTCGGCGCATTCAGCGCCTTCCTCGTCGCTCTATTCACCGAAATGTATGGCTTCCCTCTGACGATCTATCTCCTTTCGGGCTGGCTGCAGAGCCGCTACCCCGGTGTCAACTGGTTCTCTCACGATTCCGGGCATCTGCTCGAAATGCTGTTCGGCTGGGAGGCAAACCCG
>CAJQNW010000207.1 GCA_905479765.1 uncultured Tepidamorphus sp.
CCAGCGCGTGCGAGATGAAGATCATCGAGACGCCGCGCCCGCGCAGTTCGTTGACGAGGAAGAAGAAGTGATCTGTCTCTTCCGGCGTCAGCGCCGCCGTCGGCTCGTCGAGGATGATGATGCGCGCCTTGTTGTAGACGGCCCGGGCGATCTCCACCATCTGGCGCCGCGCCGTGCTCAGCGCACCGGCCCTGACGTCGGGATTGATGTTGAAGTTCAGGGACCGCAACAGCTGCCGCGCCTCGTTGCGCAGCGCCCGGATGGAATTGAAGGATTTCTCCCTGCCCAGCACCAGGTTCTGCGCCACGGTCAGCTGCGGCACGAGGCTGGTTTCCTGGAACACCATCGAGATGCCCTTGTCGTAGGCATCGCGCGGCGACTTCATCGAGACGACGGCGCCGTCGATCTCGAGATCGCCCTCATAGCCCACCAGGACGCCCGCGATGATCTTGCATAGCGTCGACTTGCCCGCACCGTTCTCGCCGACCAGGGCGTGCACCTCGCCCGGCCGCAGGTCGAAGTCGACGGTATCGATCGCCGGGACCCCGCCGTAGGACTTGGTCACGGCGACAAGCCGGAGGAGTGGGTCGCTGCTCGTCATGCCGGCGTTCCTGTCTGCTTCACGCGGAGCAGTTCGCCGCTGCCCTTGCTGACGGCGACGATGTCGCCGCGCCATTCGATCACGGCGGTTATGCCGTGCCGGGTGCCGTTGGCGCGCGAATGCAGGCTCGCGACCGGCGAGAAGTCGTCGTCGAGGAGGACGACGAGGCCATAGGACAGGGACGGGGCCCAGGGTTTCGTTTCGCCGAACAGGCGGGTCGCGCCCGACTGCGCCGGATAGCGGTAGTCCGGCGCGGCGGTCAGCCGCGGGGCGACCCAGAATTCCTGGTCGATCTCCGCCATCATGCGGGCGACGAAGGCCTCCTCGGTAAGCAGGAAGTCGATCAGCGGATCGCGACGCGCAAGGCAGGCCAGCACGTAGCCGCCATCGCCACGCTTGTGGATGCGGGCGGGATAGCCCGGCAGGTCGTCGAATCCGGCGGTCCCCATTGCCGATGCCGGGCCGAGGGGCTTGAGCCGGGCGGCCCAGCATTCGGACACGACGAACGCGCCGGGGTTTGGCTGGCCGGTACTCGGTTCGCCGGGACTTGGTTCAACGAGGCCATGCGGGCATCTGAGGTCCGCCGCCACGACATCGGTCGCGCCGTCTTCCCCGATTCTCAGGACCTTGCCGCTTCCGCGAGTTGCGAACAGGTCCCGCGTGTAGGGATAGACGCCGCCGGCGGGCGCGGCATCGGCGACAAGCAGGTCGCCGTCGGCAGTGAACAGGACGGCCGTGGCCGCCCCGATTGCCGCCTCGGTCGCGAAAAGCTGCGGCTGCGTGCGCCGGTCCTGGTCGAGAATCCGCAAGCCGCTGCCCTCGACGCCGACGGCGAGGAGGCCGTCCTGCCGGCAGGCGAGCCCGGTGACCGGTGCGTCGAACGCGGCGATCTGCTCGAAGCCGTCGGCATTCCAGTCCGCCGATCTGAGGACACGGCTGCCGCTGGAAACCATGAGCGCGCCATCCGGCGCGACGCACAGGTCGCCGGGCGCGGTCATCGGAATGGCCTCGGCGTCCTCCAGCGCGTCGTTGGGACGCAGCGGCCCGTCGAGGAGCGGGAACGATGGTTGAGTCTTCGCCTTCAGCCCGAACATCGTCCCGTCACCTCGGCCAGTAGCTGTTCGGCGCGGTCCACGCCGGGTCGGCGCCGGTCAGCGCAAGGCGGCCGATCTTGTCGTTCAGGACGCCGGCAAGGAAAAGCGCGCCGCGATGCTCGCGCATCGACGTGATCATGTAGAGGGGACCTTCGGGGGCGTCCCAATAGGCGTCCTCGATCGTCCCATTTGCCGAGCACTTCAACACGCCGCCGACATTCAGGTTGGCGAACAGCCAGTTAGTCGGCGGCACCCGTTTGGCCATGCGCACGCGAAGTGCGGGGTCCTGCATCGCCAGGTCGAGAGCCGGCGAACGCATCCCGGCGAGCGCGATCCAGTAGCCGCCGTCCGACGCCCGGTTGATGTTGTCGGGATAACCGGGCAGACCGGTGATGAACTCGCGCGGGCCGTCCTCGATCCGGTCGAGATCGAAGCTCATCACCGAGCACAGGGTGGTGCTGACGACGAGCAGATGCCGGCCGTCATGGCTGACGCAGACGCCGTTGGGAAAGTGCAGATGGTCGCAGACCGTCGTGGTCGCACCGGTCTTCGGATCGTAGCAGAGCAGCCGTCCGTTGGGCCTGCCTTCCAGCAGATCGACGGCCCAGGTTTCCATCTCGTAGCGCTTGGTCGCGTCGGAGAAAAAGATCCGCCCGTCCGGCGCGATGTCGAGATCGTCGGCCATGCGGATGGCTCGGTCGTCCTCCAGCGAGGTCCAGCTGCGGGCGGTCTGGCTGGTGAGACGCTCGATTTCGCCTGCGCCGGAAAGGCGATAGAGGCCCATGCCGGCGATGCAGACGACCAGCCGGTCCTCGGCGTCGAAGGCCATGCCGAGCGGCCGCCCGCCGGTCTTGGCGAAGGTTTCGACCTCAGTGTAGTCGGGTGCCCGCAGGCGCATGATGCGCCCGTCGCGCGTACCGCAATAAAGATGTCCCTCGCGGTCCAGGATGACGTCTTCCGGCCCGTCGATCTTGCCGGCGGCGATCAGGGTCGCTTCGGCAAGTTTGTTCGCGCCCTTGCCGGGCGCAAGATCGCCGAGCTCCATGACGGGAGCGAGTGCGAGCGGGGCGGGATCGAGATAGGCGCGCGCCAGCAGCCGGTGCCGCTCCTTGCGGTACTTCATGTCGATCGCCAGCACCGCGACGAGGATGAAGCCCATCGAGGCCTGGACGAAATCGCCGCGGAAGCCCGCGTTGCGCAGCGCGTTGTTGAGAAGGAAGATCGTCGCAAAGCCGATCAGGGCGTTGAAGACGCTGCCGCGTCCGGGCACGAAGCCGCCAAGCCCCACCACCAGCCCGGTCAGCACGAAGAATTCCAGGCCGACGCCCGTGTCCGAACCGGCGCTGTTCTCGCGCGCCGCGTAGAGAAATCCGGCGAACCCGACGAGCGCGCCGGCAGCCACGTAGGTGAGCAGGATAACGCGGTTGATGGGGACGCCGGCGTGGCGCGCGGCCTTGCGGTTGCCGCCCACGGCAAGGATGTGCCAGCCGAAACGGGAATGGCGGAACATCAGATACAGGACGACCGCGACGGCGGCGAAGATCCAGAAGCTGAAGGGCATCCCGAAAAAGTCGTCGAAGCCGAAGAAATCCCAGACAGGATCGGCTCGGAACGATGTCGAGATCTCGACCAGCGACGCCTGCGAGCAAATGACGAACAGGCCCCGGAACGTGATCATCGTCCCGAGCGTCGCCAGCAGCGCGCCGCACCCCAGCACGCCGGTAAGGATGCCGTTGATCAGGCCGACGGCCGCGCCGCACAGAATGGCCAGGGGCAGAACCAGGAAGGTCGGCAGTTCGACGATGTGGAACAGGTAGAGCGAGGCGAGCACGCACAGTGCGTAGTTGGAGCCGACCGACAGGTCGATTCCGCCGATCGCCACCACGAGCAGCATCGCGAGAAGCACGAGCGCGACGTCGGAAAAGTACCGCGTCAGCGTGTTGAGGTTGGACAGCGAGAAATAGTCGTCCGTCGTCGTCAGGACGACCGCGACCAGAATGAAGAATGCGATGAAGGGAATCGCACCTTCGATCCAGTTGCGGTTGAGCAGATCGGAAACGACGCGGCGAAACGAGACGACCGCCAGCGGTGTCTTGAGTCTGGCTCGTGTAGAGATCGACGTGGGCGCGTCGGTCGAACTCATCGAAGGATATCCTGGCTGGTGGCGATGGCGGGAGGCGCCTGGGCCTCCCGCCTGAAAAGCGCCACGTCGAAGCCGTGGCGGGATGGCTTCCGCAGGCTTAGCTGGGCATGTCCCAGCACAGGCTCGGGGAATAGTTTTCCTCCGTGATGACGATCAGCGGCGAATCCACCCTGAGCATCTCGCCCTCCTTCGGCGCGGCGCCCTGAAGGATCACCCGCATCATCGTCGCCGCGTCCCGTCCCTGACCGTCGGCGTTGTAGCTCCAGTAGCGGTCGATGACGCCCTGCTCGATGTTGTCGCAGATCAGCCGGTTGCCGCCGCCGGTGGCGTAGACCAGCACGTCGTCCTGCTTGCCGGCGTCCTTCACCGCGTTGCCAGCGCCGATCGTGTGCACGCCCCAGTGGCCGAAGACGGCGCACAGGTCGGGGTGCTGCTGCAGCACGGTGGAGGTGATCTGGCGCGCCTTCTCGGGCTCCCAGTCCGAGGCCTGGTTGGAAACGACCTCGATTTCCGGGTGTCCTTTGAACACCTCGAAGGCGGCGTCGTTCATCAGCACGCTGTCGGCCGCCGTCAGCTGGCCGGGCACGATCGCGACCTTGCCCGACTTGCCGCTGCCTTCGCCGCACTGCTTGACGATGTCCTCGGCGATCTCGCGGCCGATCCGGTTCCAGTCGGCTCCCACAAAGGCGGTCGAGTTCTGCACGGAGCTCAGGTTGATCTGCATGACCTTGATGCCGCTTTCCTCGGCCTTCTTGATCTGCCGGGCGAGCAGCTGGACGGTCGGATTGTGGGCGACGATAATGTCCGGCTTGTCGTTGATCGCCGAGGCGAACAGTTCGGACATCGCCTTCATGTCGAACGCCGCATCGCGGACCTCATACTCGATGCCGAACAGTTCCGCCTGCTCGGCCATCCGCCGCGACCAGCCCTCGGTGAGCGAGATGCCCATCGCGATCGGCACGAAGATGACGCGCTTTCCCTTCAGCCTGTCGTCGGCATGCGCCGCACTCCCGGCGCCGAGTGCGACGAGCGCCGTCATCACGGTTGCGCCCAGCAGGGCGCTTGTTTTCTTCAGTAGGGTCATTGGCATTTCCTCCTTTTCGGTACGGTTCTTGTGGTTGTCTGGTGACGATCAAAGATCGCCTTGCGTCTCGGTCTCCGGATCGCGTGGATTGCGGTAGTTGTCGATGACGATCGCGGTGATCAGGGTCATGCCCAGGACCAGCCCCTGCGCCTGCGTCGACAGGTTCATCAGCGTCATGCCGTTGCGCAGCACGGCGATCAGGAAGACGCCGGCGATGATCGACAGCACGCTGCCGCGCCCCCCGCGCAGGCTGACGCCGCCGAGCACCACCACCATGATGACCTCGAACAGCAGCGTTCCGTTGGTGACCGTTCGGAAATCGACCGCGCCGCTCGAGCTCGCGACGATCAGCCCGGCGATCAGGGCGGTGAGCGCGGCAAAGACGTAGGCGACGAGCGTCACCGCGCGCACCGGCAGGCCGCTCAGCCGTGCAGCGCCGATGTTGTCGCCCATCGCATAGACGGTGCGTCCGACGATGGTTTGCGACAGCAGAATGCCCGTGACGGCGAGAATGGCCACCGCCACCGCCACGGACAGCGGCACACCGAGAATCCGGCCAGAGGAAATCTCGGCGATGAACGGATTGTCCTTCGGCAGCAGCACCAGGAATTCGCCCTGCAGGATCGCCCAGCGGCTGCCGCCGGTAATCAGCATCGCCGTCGCCAGTGTCGCAAGCAGCGACGGGATCTCGAAATAGGCGACCAGCCAGCCGTTGACGACGCCGAGCATGACGGCCGCCACCAGTGCGACAGCCAGCGCCGCCGGCACGCCGTAGCCTCCCGTCAGCAGGATGCCGAACGCGGTTGACGCCGCCACCATCACCGCGATCTGCGACAGGTCGAGGCCGCGGGTGATGATCACGACGGCCATGCCGCAGCTCAGGATCGTCAGCGAGGCCGAGTTCTGAGCGAGGTTGGAGACATTCTGCCAGCTTGCGAAGCCGTTGACGAAGACCGCGAAGATCACCGCCGCCGCCAGCGCCAGCGCGAGCACAAGGCTCTCGATCGAGCGCCCGCTCATCGGTTGATGGCCTCGGCGCGACAGCGCCGCCACGTTGATGCGGATCCGGTATCGCGGTTTCCCAGTACCCGTCCGACGCTGTTTTTACACGTCATTTCAAACGGTTCGCTGAACGTTTCCCCTGTCTCGCGTTGGGCCTGCCCTTCACGAGTTTGAACTACTGTGTCATATTTTGTACTGGAGAGTAAGTTTTTTTTCGACTAGGTAAGTTGCGGTGACATGACGCCGTCTCACCGCCGCGCGGGCAGCAGCGGACGATCTCGCGGAGCGGGCGCAGGGGCGGGAACACCGATCGGGTTCTGAGGAGTTCGGCATGACAATTCGGTTCGATGGCAGGGTCGCGATCGTCACGGGCGCGGGGTCGGGGCTTGGCCGGTCGCACGCCCTGGCGCTTGCCGCGCGGGGCGCGCGTGTCGTCGTGAACGACATCGGCAGCGCGGTCGACGGCACCGGCCTGTCGAGCGGGCCGGCCATCGCCGTCGCCGCGGAAATCCGTGATGCCGGCGGCGAGGCGGTCGCCAGTTCCGCCGATGTCACCGATGCCGGCCAGGTGGCGGGCATGGTGGCGGACGCCGTCGAAAAGTGGGGACGCGTCGATATTCTCGTCAACAACGCAGGCATCCTGAGGGACAGGAGCTTCGCCAGGATGGACCTCGACGACTTCCGGAAGGTCGTCGATGTTCACCTCATGGGCAGCGTGACCTGCACCAAGGCGGTGTGGGAGATCATGCGCGGGCAGGCGTACGGCCGCATCGTCATGACCTCCTCGTCGTCTGGCCTCTACGGCAATTTCGGCCAGTCGAACTACGCCGCGGCGAAGACCGCCATGCTGGGCCTGTGCAATGCGCTGCACCTGGAGGGCGAGAAGTACGATATCCGCGTCAACGTGCTGGCGCCATCGGCGGCGACGCGCATGGTCGAAGGGCTTGTCGACGACGCGGTGATGGCGCAGCTCGATCCTTCCGCGGTATCGCCGGGCCTGTTGTTTCTTGTCTCGCAGGACGCGCCGTCGCGCGTCGTCCTGTGCGCCGGGGCCGGCAGCTTCGCGCGCTATGTCGCCGTGGAGACCGAAGGCATCTACCTGGCGCCCGATGAGAGGACTCCGGAGACGATTGCCGCGCGGTTCGACGAGATCTCGGATCCCGCCGGCGGGCGCCTGCTCGACTCGGCCTTCGAGCAGACCATGAAGTTCGTGAAACGGTTGTGAGTGGTGCAGGCGGCGTGATTCCGGCCGCAAACCCTTGCTATGACTGGCTCGGGACCCGGGGGCCGTGTAGTACCCGGTCGCGTGCCGGCGGTACCGACGCCAGGAAACTGAATCTTTTGTCAGGAGACGTGGTTTGACGCGAAGAGCACAACAGAACGTTTTCGACAGGCCGCGAGACCATCAGGTCAAACGGGACGCCGTCCTGCGCGTGGCCGCCGACATGTTCAACAAAAGAGGTTACGCGGCAACGTCGCTCGACGAGATCGCCGGGCACTTCAACATCTCGAAGACGGCGCTCTACTACTATGTCGGCACCAAGCCGGTCGTGCTGCAGATGTGCTACGAGCAGACGCTTGATTACTGCGAAATGGTCATGGCCGACGTGATCGCCAGCGACGACACCGGCCTTGGCAAGATCGAGCGCTACATCAGGGGCATCATCGTCGACGTGCTCGACCATTGCCCCTGTGCGATCGTGCACGAATTCGCCTCGCTGCCCGCCGATTCGATGGACCGGATACACACCCGTGCCCGCAATCTCGACACGAACCTGCTGAAACTGATCGAGGAAGGGGTCGCCGACGGCTCAATCGCAGGCGTGCCGCCCAACCTGACCGAGTTGCTCCTGATGGGGGCGATCAACTGGATCCAGCGCTGGTATGAGCCCGACGGCAACAACACGCTGGAGGAAGTCGCCGAGTGCTTCATCGCGCTCTTCAGCAACGGCCTGAAACCGAGGTAGCGCTTTTGGGGCTACGATCGGCCTTGTCACATTCACTGCGGACAAGCGTTGAGGGGAAGCCTTAGCGCGGCATCGGAAAATCGGCGGTTGAACCCGCTTCGTCAGATACGGTCGCCGGCCTTCGGGTGGATTTCGTCCAGCAGTTCCTTGAGGACGACCGCCTGATTGCGGTCGGCGTCCCTTGCGGAGAACAGGAGTGTAACCGGACGGCCGTCCTTGCCGGTCAGCAGCCGCAGGTCTTCCATCCTGTCTTGCAGTTCCTTGCGGTAGCGGAGGCGGAACTCCTCCCACCGCGCCGGATCGTGATTGAACCACGTCCGCAGTTCGCCGGACGGGGCGAGTTCCTTCGCCCACCGGTCAATGTGCGCGTCCGCCTTCGAAACCCCGCGTGGCCAGATCCTGTCCACCAGGACCCGCAGGCCATCCGACGTCTCCTGTGGCTCGTAGATCCGCTTTGTCCGGTATGCGCTCATGCCGGCTCGCCCTTTCTCTCAGAATGGGGCCATCGGGGCCGGACCGGCAGCCAATGGCTCGCCATCAACGCCATCGCCCCGACCCTGAACTCTCCCCTTCGGCAACCGACCGGTTGCGATCACGATAGAACCGCTCCGTCGGTCCCGCCCGGAGTTGCCGGGTAGGCGCATTGGGCAAGCGTCGTCGCCTCCAGCGTTTCGAAAAACGCTTCACGCGCCGCTGCGAGCTGTCTCTTCAGGCGGCACCTGGGCATCAAAACGCAATCGCCGCCATCGGCGCGGAAGCACTCTACCAGCGGAAAGCGCGCTTCGAGGCTGCGCACGATCTCGCCGATCGTAATCGTCTCTGGCGGACGCGACAGGCGAAAGCCGCCGCCGGCGCCGCGTTGTGTGGCCACGAAGCCCTGATTGGCCAGTCCCTGAATGACCTTTGTCAGATGATGCCGCGAGATCCCGAATTCACCGGCGATTTCCTGCGTCGTGAAGGTGCGATCCGGGTCGCCGGCCAGTCGCATCAGGGCGCGCAAACCGTAGTCGGTGAAGGACGTCAGCTGCATGTCGAAACCGTAATTCCGTTATGGCGGAGCCGATTATGGCATGATAAATAGGTATTATGAATACTTATTAGGTGCCGCCATGACACACGCTGAACGACGCGCAAGGATCACCGCCGAAATCACGGATAAAACCGGCATAGACGACGCATTGATCGAACGCCTGGTCGACGCGTTCTATGTGAAAGTCCGCGACGACGACCTGCTCGGGCCGGTGTTCGAAGAGCGCATCGCCGACTGGCCGGCGCACCTCGAACGGATGCGGGCCTTCTGGTCATCGGTCGCCCTGCTGACAGGCCGCTATCACGGCAGCCCGATGGAAAAGCACCAGCCCCTGCCCGTCGACGCCAGGCACTTCGACAGATGGCTGGCGCTGTTCGAGCAGACAGCCTCGGAAATCTGCGCCGCCGCCGCCGCGGAGCATTTCGTCGAGCGTGCCCGCCGGATCGCCGAAAGTCTCGAACTCGGCATCGCGGGCCACAATGGGGTTCTGGTCATGAAGGGGCAGCGTCTGGTCCGGCCCGACGCCGAAATCGCAATACCGCAAGGCGCGGGCAGCTAGGGAGCCGATGCCATGAACGAAGACGAACCTCCGGCAAACTACGCCTCTCCGCCCTGCTTCATGCACGAACTCGACGAAAGCTACATGGCCGGCGCGAATGATGCCGGTACGCAGTTGCGCACCGATGTCAAACGCTGGCGCAAGGCGGAACGCGAACGGCTCATAGCCGAACGGATGGCGATCCCGAACACCACCAGGACGACGCACGGCGAGCGGATCGCCGCGGCCCTCGAAGCGGCCATCGGGCCGGTCTCGGGATTGACGATCAGCGCCTACTGGCCGTTCCGGGGCGAGCCGGACCTGCGCCCGTTCCTGGATCGCATGACATCACGGGGCGCGCGATGTGCGCTGCCGGTCGTTGTCCGGCGCGCCGCGCCATTGATATTCCGCGCCTGGCAGTCGGGAGACCGGCTGGAGCGCGGCATATGGAACATTCCCGTACCCGCCGACGGTCTCGAGGTGCAGCCCGATATCGTCATCGCACCGGTCGTCGGCTTCGATCCGCTTTGCTATCGCCTCGGCTACGGAGGCGGGTTTTTCGACCGTACGCTCGCCGCATTGCCGCGCAAGCCGCGC
>CAJQNW010000208.1 GCA_905479765.1 uncultured Tepidamorphus sp.
CCGCATCGAGTCGCCGTTGAAAGGTCCTGACACTTGTTCCGGCAGCGGCAGACAATCGCTCTATAGTTGGATTATCACCCTCGATCATTCCGGCGATTAGCAAGCGAACGGACCCTGAATAGGTGCCGTCGCCGTGCAATGGCTGAAGGCCGGAGGACTTCAGGTCGCGCATACGGTCACGTCCTCGGACGGGAAACGGCGTGTCCAGCGTGTCCTTTGAGAGAGTTACGCTGAGAGTTCGGTCCCTTGTCGCAGCGAGATGCGAACCGAACCACTGCTCTAGATGCGAAATGCCGTGCTCGGGATGCGGAGCCATTTCCACGCGCTTCAGATACGGCTCGGCTGCGCCCGACATGGCGCACAACGCCTTGAGCATAGCGGTGACGTACTGGTGGATCAGGTGCCGCAGTTCCGGATCGGACTTAACGGCGAAAAAATGTCGGACAATGACGTCCTTCTCCCTCTGCGCGAGGGTCAGATGCTCATGGGTGCAGAAGTATGGCAGCACATGGGCGATTCGATTGGCAGCCTCCCGCGGGTTTCGCGTCCCGATAGCCACCTTGCCAAGCAACAGCAACTCCAGCGGACTGGATTCCGAAATCACGCGACAGGCGATATCAGGACCCTCCAAGCGGGCGCCAAGGCGTAGCAGTTCCATGGCGCTGACCAGTGGCACCGGCTGTAACGGTCCCTGCGCGACAAGAGTGGACAGATTTAGCCGATCCAAGAGCGCTCCGACCGAATGTCCTTCGGCACTCATCCAGCGAACAAGCGGCATTAGCGCCGCAGCCCTGATCAGGGGCACCACATACGCCATGTCAGATGCTCTTATCCCAGCCAAACATGAGTCATGAAAACTTAGGCGGTAAATTTTGGCACGCAAAGTGAAAACGCAATTTGGCCTGCTGACCGCGTCGCCGTCCGGATTGCCGGCGCAGACCGCGTGGCGACTGGCGTCGACATCGGCGGGCCGCTCGGCGAAGCAGGGGGACGAGGCGACCGTCGAAATGGACCTCGCGCCGGATCGCGGGCAGAGGAAGGTTCGACCAGATCATGTCGGCCTCAAGCGTTGGCGGTCTCGGAGACATTGGCGCCGCGCTCGATCATGAAGGTGCGGTCGAGCAGCACCTCCGAATGGGCCAATTCCGACTGGCTGATCAGGACACTCAGGTGCTGTCCCTTCAAGGCCGAGATAACGTCGGAGAGCCGCTGGGCGAGCGCCGGCGCGACGCCCTCGAAAGGTTCGTCCAGGAGCAGAAGCCGGGTGCCGGCAGCCAGCGCGCGGCCAAGGGCGACAAGTTTCTGCTGGCCGCCGGACAAAAGCAGCGCCTTCCGGTCGGCCATGTCGGCGAGATCCGGCATGATCTCGTAGACGACCTTGAGCCGGCCGTTCATGTCGAGCGACGGCGTCACCCAGGTCGGCAGCAGGATGTTTTCCTGCACGGTGAGATCGGGAACCAGGCGACGGTCTTCCGGCATGTAGCCGATGCCGAGCGCCGTGCGGTGATGCACGGCGACCCGGGTAAGGTCATCGCCGTCGAGGACGACGGTCCCGCCCCGTAGCTTCACCAGTCCCATGATCGTGCGCATGACCGTCGTCTTGCCGGCACCGTTGCGTCCGAGCAGGCCGATCATCTCACCGCGCTCCAGCTTGAGCGAGAAGCCGCGCAGGGCTTCGACGGCACCGATCTTCACGTGAGTATCGCGGAGTTCCAGCATGGCGCTATCTTGCCGTCCCTGTAACGTATTTCTGCACCTCGACGTCGGACAGGACCTCGTCGGGACGGTCGTCGGCGATGATCTGGCCCGCGTAGAAGGCAAGGACGCGGTCGGCGTAGCGTGTGACGATATCCATGTCGTGCTCGACGAAGATCACCGCGACGTCCTCGGTCTCGAGCGCCGCCATGATGCAATCCATCAGCGGGAACTTCTCTTCCGTACTGACGCCGCTGGTCGGTTCGTCGAGCAGTAGGACGCGCGGGTGGCGGACCAGCGCCATGGCGATATCGACCAGCTTGCGGACGCCGCCGGGCAATTCGTCGACGGGCCGCTCGGCGTAGACTTCCAGGCCGAACCGCGCGAGCGTCGCATACGCTCGGTCGAGGCGCTCGTCGCTGCGGGCCGGAAGGAAGTACGAGGACCGCGTCTCCGTCGCGCCGATCGCGACCAGAATGTTCTCGATCGGCGTCATCGTCTCGCAGAGCTGTGGGATCTGAAACGACCGGCAGACGCCGAGTTGGGTGATGCGCCGTGGCGACAGGCCGGTGATGTCGCGGCCGGCCAGACGGATCTCGCCGGAACTCGGCTTCACGTAGCCGGTGACGATGTTCACGAAGGTCGTCTTGCCGGCGCCGTTGGCGCCGATCAGGGACAGCCGCGCGCCAGGCATGACCGAGACATTGATGTTCGAGGCAGCGACGACGGCGCCGAACTTCCGCTCAAGCGCCTTGGCCTCGAGTACGGGCTCGTTCATTCAGATGCCTCCTTGCCGACGGCATCGCCTGCCGGACGTATTCGGCGCGTCGCCGATGCGGGTCCGAAATGCGACCACAGCGAGCCGAGGCCGTTGGGCAGGAACAGGATGACGACCAACAGGAAACCGCCGAGCATCATCTGCCAGCTCTCGGGGAAGTACTGGTTGGCAAACGAGCGCACCAGTTCGGTGACGAGGGCTGCCAGGAACACCGCGACGACGCTGACATGGCCCGCCAGAATCGCGATGAACACGAACTCGCCCGACGTCGTCCAGTA
>CAJQNW010000209.1 GCA_905479765.1 uncultured Tepidamorphus sp.
GTGGTGGATTTGCGTTGAGTGCGCTTCTCGAACACCATTTCGAAGCTGATCCAGAACAACAGGATGCCGCCGGCGACGCGGAATGCCGGCAGCGAGATGCCCGTCGCCTCGAGAAGCCTCTGCCCACCGACCGCAAACGCGACCAGCACGCAAATGGCTATGACGACGGCCCGCACGGCGATCCCGCGCCGCTGTGCCGCCGTACGATCGGCCGTGAGTCCCAGAAACAGCGGCGCAATGCCGATCGGATCGATAATCACGAACAGCGTCACGAAGGCGGATATGAGGGTTTCTGGTGTCACGGGACAGCCTCGGTCACTGGCATTCCAGACCGTGACCGGTTGGACGCTCCCATGCAAGCCCGAGTGTCCGTCACGCCAAATCGATTCCCCGAACAATTCAGGGATCCGCAAACTCCTGGTAACCCGCGTTTGTTAGGTCCCTGATCGCTGCATTTGACGGGAAGCGGCCACCGAATTACCGCCCCCCAGCCGAAGAGAGGTTCATTATGGCTCTGACCGGCGAATGTTTCTGCGGAGCCGTCAAATACCGGATCGACGGCAAACTGTTCGGCGCCCGGTCGTGCCATTGCTCGCGGTGTCGAAAGGCCTTCAGCGCACAGGCCTCCTCCTATGCTCAGGTGGAGCCGGGAACGTTGTCCTGGGTCGAGGGGGAGGACCTGCTGACCTCTCTTGTCGGCAAAAGCGGCGCCGGCAAACGGTTCTGCAGCAAGTGCGGATCGACCTTGTGCGGGATCGTGGACGGCGAAGTGCACGGCATCACGCTTGGATGCCTTAACGAGGATCCGGGCATCGATATCGAAATGCACATCTTCGTTGGCTCGAAGGCACCATGGGAGGTGATTCCTCAAGGCGTCGTCACCTACGACACGGTTCCCCCGGAATGGCATTAACGCCGTTTTATCCGCACTCACGCCTCCGCCCGATAATCGCCTGATTTTTCGAGCAAATTCACTTGTGAACCATTCCGGTCCGAATTTGCTTTCGGGCCCAGGAATCGGGTAGAAACACACCCGTCATAAACCCGCCGAACGAGCCAACCTTGTCAGACAACGATATTCCGCCGACCGGCCCCTCCGAGCCGGTCGATCCGTCCGATATCCGGCCGATCTCGATAACCGACGAGATGCGGCGCAGCTATCTCGATTATGCGATGAGCGTGATCGTCAGCCGCGCGCTGCCGGACGTGCGCGACGGCCTGAAACCGGTCCACCGGCGCATCCTCTATGCGATGCACGAAGCCGGCTACGACTGGAACAAGTCCTACAAGAAATCCTCGCGCGTCGTCGGCGACGTCATGGGTAAGTATCACCCGCACGGCGACCAGGCGATTTACGACTCGCTGGTGCGCATGGCGCAGGACTTCTCGCTGCGACTGCCGCTGATCGACGGGCAGGGCAACTTCGGCTCCATCGACGGCGATCCGCCCGCCGCCATGCGTTACACAGAGGTGCGGCTCGCCAAGGTTGCGCACTCGATCCTGGAAGACATCGACAAGGACACCGTCAATTTCCAGGAAAACTACGACAATTCCGAAAGCGAGCCTGTCGTCCTGCCGGCCCGCTTCCCGAACCTGCTGGTCAACGGCGCCGGCGGCATCGCGGTGGGCATGGCCACCAACATCCCGCCGCACAATCTGGGCGAAGTCGTCGATGCGTCGATTGCCTTCATGGACGATCCCTCCATCGACATTGAGCGGCTGCTCGAGATCGTGCCGGGTCCGGATTTTCCGACGGGCGGCATCATCCTCGGCCGTGCCGGCATCCGTTCCGCCTACACCACCGGCCGCGGCTCCGTCGTCATACGCGGCCGTGTCCATACCGAGACGGTGCGCAAGGAGCGTGAAGCCCTCATCATCTCGGAATTGCCCTATCAGGTTAACAAGGCAACGATGATCGAGAAGATTGCCGAACTGGTGCGCGACAAGCGCATCGAGGGCATCTCCGACATCCGCGACGAGTCTGACCGCGACGGCATGCGCGTCGTCATCGAACTGAAGCGCGACGCCATGTCGGACGTCGTACTGAACCAGATCTACCGCTACTCCGCCCTGCAATCGAGCTTCGGCGCCAACATGGTGGCGCTGAACGGCGGCAAGCCCGAGCAGATGACGCTGATCGACATGATTCGCGCCTTCGTCGCGTTCCGCGAGGAAGTGGTCGGCCGGCGCACGAAGTTCCTGCTCAACAAGGCGCGCGACCGCGCCCACATCCTGGTCGGCCTGGCGATCGCGGTGGCCAATATCGACGAAGTGATCCACCTGATCCGCACCGCGCCGGATCCGGCCACGGCGCGCGAGTCCCTGATGGGGCGCGACTGGCCGGCCAAGGACATGGCGCCGCTGATCGCGCTGATCGCCGATCCCCGCCACGGCCTGAAGGAAGACGGCACCTACACGTTGTCGGAAGAGCAGGCGCGGGCGATCCTCGAATTGCGCCTGCAGCGCCTGACAGCGCTTGGCCGTGACGAGATTGCCGATGAACTGACCAAGCTCGGCGAGGCGATTGCCGACTATCTCGATATTCTCCGCTCCCGCGCCCGCATCCAGTCGATCATTCGCGAAGAACTGATTGCGGTGAAAGAGGAATTCGGAACGCCCCGGCACACCGAGATCACCGACGGCGGTATCGAGTTTGAAGACGAGGATCTGATCCAGCGCGAGGAAATGGTCGTCACCGTCTCGCACGCCGGCTACATCAAGCGGGTTCCGCTTTCGACCTACCGGGCGCAGCGACGCGGCGGCAAGGGCCGCTCCGGCATGTCGATGAAGGAAGAGGATTTCGCCAACCGGCTGTTCGTCGCCTCGACGCACGCGCCGGTGCTGTTCTTCTCCTCGCGCGGCATGGTCTACAAGATGAAGGTCTGGCGGCTGCCGATTGCAGCCCCGCAGGCGCGCGGCAAGGCGCTGGTCAACCTGCTGCCGCTCATCGACGGCGAGCGGATCACCTCGATCATGCCGCTGCCCGAGGACGAGGAGAGCTGGGGCGAGCTCGACGTGATGTTCGCGACCAATCGCGGCACGACGCGGCGCAACAAGCTGTCGGACTTCGTCCAGGTCAACCGCAACGGCAAGATTGCCATGAAGCTGGACGAGGGCGACGCCATCGTCGGCGTCGATACCTGTTCGGAATCCGACGACGTTCTGCTGACGACGGCAATGGGCCAGTGCATTCGCTTCCGCACCACCGACGTGC
>CAJQNW010000210.1 GCA_905479765.1 uncultured Tepidamorphus sp.
GGACCTTCATCAAGGAGCGCTAACCGCGTACTAACTGAACAGCCGGCATGGGTCCCGGATCAAGTCCGGGACCCGATTTTTCCGTATTGCGACGCGGTGCCACAATCCACAGCCTCCTGCCCTGGACTAGATCCGGGGCCCATGATGCCGGTCGGAAAACCATCGCGTTCGCGGATATGGCTCAGCGGAACAAGGCGCGGAGAGTCCGCCCGAGGATTGCCAGGTCGAGGCCGAAGCTGCGCTTGTCGAGGTACTCCAGGTAAAGCGCCACCTTCTGCGGCACGACATCCTCGAGATAGGTTTTTTCAGGGTCCGCCGCGCCGGCGAGGATCGCCTCCTCGTCGCGGAATTCCAGCGTCGCGAGGTCCGTGATGCCCGGCCGGACCGAGGTGATCCGCGCCTGCGCGGCTTCGGGATAATGCTGAAACATCGCCGGCACCTCGGGACGCGGTCCGACGAACGACATGGCGCCGCGCAGCACGTCCCAGAGCTGCGGCAGTTCGTCGAGCTTGGTGCGCCTCAGAAAGCCGCCGACACGGGTAATGCGCGGGTCGCCGCCGGCGGTCACCTTCGGTCCCGCGCCTGAACGCATGGTGCGGAACTTGTGGATACGGAACGGCCGGCCTCCCTTGCCGATCCGCTCCTGGCTGAAGAATACCGGCGAACCGGAATCGGCCAGTATCGCGACAGCGATCGCCGCCACGACCGGCAACAGCACGATCAGCCCGGCGAGACTGGCAATAATGTCGAACAAGCGTTTGACGAAATCCTGGCCCATTAAACCTCAGACATATCCGTATTCGGCCATAAGGGCATCGATTGCCCGGCGTGTCCCGCTTTCCAGCCCCTCGGGCAAGGCCGCCTGGCGGTTGCCAGAGGGCTTGACCCGGCTGGCGAACACGTTTGCCGCGCGTTTGTCGTCCTCAATGCCCAGGAACGACCAGAGCCGCTGCAATTCGTGCGGTCCGCCGACAAGTGCCTCGTAGCTGACCGAAATGCCGCGCTCGGGCGGCAAATCAGCGAAGAACCGATCTATCGAGGACACCGAAGCCAGCCATTGCCGCGCGCAGACGGTCTCCAGCGTTTCTGACTCCAGATCCAGCTGGATGCCGGGGTAGCGTACACCCCAGATCTGCAGGCCGCGCTTGTGTCCGACCCGCCCCTTGGCCGCGTTGAGCGCATAGCGGCCCATGTAGCCGATATCGGCCGGCCCAAAGAGCCGCAGCTTGCGCATGAGATGGCCAGCATCGGGCGGTGACTTCCAGGCCGTGACGGTCGAGGCGACGGCCTGGCGCGGATCGCGCATCACCCGCACGAAAAGCGCGTCGGCCAGCACCGCATCGACAAAGTCCGGCCGTAGCGCGTTTCCGACGGTCTTTTCCACGATGTACCGCACATCCGGCCAGGCAGCGCCCGCATTGCGGCGGGCAAAGCCGGTCAGGCGATCGCGGATCGTCCCGGCGATCCGGGGCGTCGCGGTGCCCGGTTGAAGGACGTCATGAGGCTGGCGGTCATTGCCGATGCGCCAGATATGGCTGACGTCGAACGGCACGCAGGCGACGGTTGGGTGCGAGGCAATCAGGTCGCGCAGCATCGAGGTGCCGGAGCGCGCGGCCCCGAGCACGACGACGAACCGGCGGTCCGGATAGCCGGGCACGGTTGCCTCAGCCCCCCGACGCGGCGCGCCGGCCGGTTGTCAGCGTGTCGCGCACCGCGGCGATGACGGTATCGATCTCGACTTCGCTCATATCGGGAAACAGCGGCAGCGTGACAATGCTCCGGTACGCGTCTTCGGAGACCGGGAAGTCCTCGCTTTTCAGATCGTACCGCTCCTTCCAGTACGTCATCTGGTGCAAAGGCGCATAGTGGACGCTCGTTCCGATGCCCATTTCGGTCATCCGGGCGATGAAGCCGTCCCGGTCGACCGGCGCATCGGGATCGAGGCGGATCGCGAACAGATGCCAGGAATGCCCCCCCTGTTCGCCTCTGACCGGCAGCCGCGCGGGAAGATCGGCAAAGGCATCCAGATAACGATCCGCGATTGCGGCGCGTTTGTCGCTCAACCCGTCGACCTTCTCGAGCTGGCGCACGCCAACGGCGGCCGCGAGATCCGGCAGGTTGTACTTGAACCCCGGTGCGACGATGTCGTAGCGCCAGCCCGCGCCTGGCTTGCGGTACCGGTCGAGCGCATCGCGGTCCATGCCGTGCATGCGCATGACGCGCGCGCGTTCAGCAAGCTCTGGCCGGGGCGTCACCAGCATGCCGCCCTCGCCCGTGGTGATCGTCTTGTTGGCGTAGAAGCTGAACACCGTCGCGGCGGTTCCGTGCGATCCGATCAGCCGGCCGCGCCAGCGGGTCGGCAGTGCATGGGCGGCATCCTCGACGATTTCGATGCCGTGCGGTGCCGCGATATCCGATATCCGGTCGAGATCGCAGGCAAGTCCGCCGTAGTGCACGGGCATCACCACCTTGGTATTCGGACTGATCGCCGCCTCGAAGGCTGCCGGATCGAGGCACAGCGTTTGCGCGTCGACGTCGACCAGCCGCACCTCCGCGCCCAGATAGCGCACGACTTCCGCGCTGGCGGTAAACGTCAGGTCCGGAACGATGACCTCGTCGCCGGGCCCGACGCCAAGAGCCTCGAGCGCCAGATGCAGCCCCGCCGTCGCGGAATTGATCGCGACAGCCTCAATACCGCCACCGAGATAGTCGACGAAGCCGACTTCGAACCGCTTCGCGCGGTCGCCGGTGGTCAGCCAGCCGCTCTTCAGCGTGGCAATGACCTCTTCTATTTCCTCCTCGCCGATCGAGGGGCGGAAGAACGGAACCTTGATGCTGTCGCTCATCGATGCTACCGGCGGCGGGTGAACTGTAAATGGGGTTACTAGCGAGACGGCACGCCCCGCGCCGGCAGCTAAACGCCCAAGGGACGCCCGATCAACTCTTTTCCCGCCGCGACAGGCGCCCGATGACCCGCTAATCTCGCCCGACAACCCAGGTTCGCTTGACGAATGGCATCGATTACCCAGTTGGTTTCGCGACATATTGCGGAAGACGCCCACCGGTGGAGCCGACGGATTGATGCGGTCGTTTGCTTTATCGGCGCCAATTTACTGCGCGATACGTGCCTGACCACGCTTTTCGTCGCCGCGCCTGTAATCCTGATCTACTCCAGCCGTGCACTGCCCGCCGTTGTCGTCGCCGCGCTGGTTTTCGCCGTCC
>CAJQNW010000211.1 GCA_905479765.1 uncultured Tepidamorphus sp.
GCTTGGCCGCAAGATAGCACAAGGCCTCGATCCGCAATCCGCGCCCTGGTGGGCGTGGTGTACGCTTGTCCTGCTTTTCTATTCGGGCGTGTCGAGCCTGTGGGCGATCGATTCCGACATCGCGCTGGAACAGTCGATCAAGATGACCCTCATGTTCCTGACCGTTTTGCTCCTCCAGCGCCTCTCGCCACCGCTGATCCGGCCGGCCCATCGCGTCGGCGCGGCCGTCGGCATCGCGCTGGCAGCCGTGATCCTGATCGTCGAACTCTGGTCCAGCGGTATCTTCAGAGCCTACGTCTACGGACCGAATCCGGCCTACTTGAACCGTTCCGTGGTTTCAGTCAGCCTCCTGATGTGGCCGACGCTGGCCCTGACGACCGGCCGCTACCGGCACTGGATTCGCAGCGGATTGATACTTCTGGTCGCCGCCGCCGTTATCGTGTCGCGCAGCGACTCGGCGCTTTTGGCTATCGCCGCCGGCCTCCTTGTCACCAGCATGGCGCTTGTCAGCCACCGTCTGGCGGCAATCGGCGTCATCGTTGTCGGCACCGCGGCGTTTATCTTCATGCCAATGACCGTGCAGGTCATGGCCGACCTTGCCTCGGAGACGGGCGCAGATTCCATCGTCAATCTCAGCACCGAACGCCGCCTGGAGTTCTGGGAAGCGTTCTCGAGTGTCGCGTTGCTGCGCCCGATCCTCGGTTGGGGGCTCGAATCGTCCCGTTTCTTCGGAATTTGGGACCTGCCCGGCGTAACCTGGGCGCTCGGCCCGGTGCATCATCCGCATAATCCGATCCTGCAGATATGGGTGGAGCTGGGCGCGATCGGCGTCGCGCTCGCCGGCCTGATCATGATCGGGATCGTTTTGTCGGTCTCCCGGCTACCCGGCCGCCGACGGTCTTTCGCCTATGGGGCGATCACGGCGACGCTTGCGATCTCCAGCGTCAGCCACGGTGCGTGGCAGCTCTGGTGGATATGTCTGTTGATGCTGGTCACGGCCCTGTTTACCTTCGACGAACGCTATCAGGACGATATCCCGGAGCCCGTCTCAGGGCCGGCGAAGGCGGAAAAGACCGCTCGGCTTAAACGCAATACCGTTTCCAGCCCGTGAAACCTCGGGTGCCGCGCTGCCGATACGGATTGGACGTCAATGCACGCAAGGTGTAAGGACTTCGAATTGTCCGTTGCTGCTGCGACAAGCTGAGTAAAAATGCGATTTGCCCCAAGCCCGCTGACGCCCAAGAGGCTCGCCGCCTTCACCCACGACCTTGTTATGACGGCCGGGGCGATCTTGATCGGCTACTACATGCGCTTCGGGGGCTACGCGTTCACGGTGCGGCTCGACGAAGTCGGCATCCTGCTCGCGACCGTCCTCCCCTTCGCGGCCATCACCTATTGGGCGTTCGGGCTGTACGCGGGCATCTGGCGGTTCGCCTCCATCCCCGACCTGGTCAACATCTTCAAGGCGGTGACGGTGGTCACCGTTTTCATGGTGATTCTCGACTTCGCCTCGCGCGGCGCAATCGTCGTGCCGCGCACGATCGTGTTCTCCAACTGGTTCATCCTGACGGCCCTGCTCGGCGGCCCCCGGATGCTCTACCGCGTCTACCGGGACCAGCGGCTCCTCAAGCGCGGCAATCGCCGCAACAGCGCCAATGCAATTCCCGTGCTGATCGCCGGGTCCGGCAACGAGGCGGAAATCATCATCCGGTCGCTGGAGACCAGTGGTTCTGAGCTGTTGACGCCGATCGGCATGATCTCTTCGAAGCAGGCCCACGTCGGACAGCGTATCCGCAACGTTCCGATTCTCGGGCATTCCGAGGACATCGAGCGCGTCGTCCAGCGCCTCGCCCAGCGCGGTAAGGCGCCGCGCCGGCTTATTCTCACGAACGAGGCGTTGACCAAGGAACGCGACATCGAAGCGCTGATCGCCAGGGCCCGAAAACTGGGTCTGAGCGTCGAACGTCTGCTGCGGCCGGCGCTCGAAGGCGCCGACGGCGATGGCCGCATCCGCCTGACTCCGATCAATATCGAGGACCTGCTGGGCCGCTCGACCCGCGACCTCGACTACACGTTGATCCGGCAACTGGTGAACGGCAAACGCATTTTGGTGACAGGCGGCGGCGGAACGGTGGGCAGCGAATTGTGCCGCCAGATCGCATCGATGAGCAGCCGGCGGCTGATGATCGTCGAGAACTCCGAATTCGCGCTCTACAACATCACCAAGGACTTGCAGCGCGATTTCCCCGGCGTTCCCGTCGATGGGCGGCTGTGCGACGTGCGCGACCGCAGCAAGATCACCGCGCAGATCGAGCAGTTCAAGCCGGACGTCATCTTCCATGCCGCGGCGCTGAAGCACGTGCCGATCGTCGAGCGCCATATCGCCGAAGGCATTCTCACAAACACGGTCGGCACGATGAACGTCGCCGACGCGGCGCGTAAGATCGGCGTCAAGGCGATGGTGATGATCTCGACCGACAAGGCGGTGCAGCCGAGTTCGGTCATGGGTGCTACCAAGCGCGCCGCCGAAAGCTATTGTGAGGCCCTGGACGCGCTCGGCTACGCGGCAAGCAACCGGATGAACGGCAACGGCAATCACGAAACCCGCTTCATGTCCGTGCGCTTCGGCAACGTCCTGGGCTCAAGCGGATCCGTCGTTCCCCTCTTCAAGGAACAGCTCGAACAGGGCGGACCGATCACCGTTACCCATCCCGACATGAAGCGCTACTTCATGACCATCAAGGAGGCTGTCAGCCTGGTTCTGATGGCCTCGGCGCTTGGCGTATCCAGCCGCGAGCGCATCTCGATTTTCGTGCTCGACATGGGCGAGCCGGTGAAGATCGTCGAACTCGCCGAACAGATGATCCGGCTGGCCGGATACGAACCGCACCGCGATATCGGCATCGAATTCACCGGTGTGCGCGAGGGCGAGAAGCTGCATGAAGAGTTGTTCGACGCCAACGAGCCGCTGCACGCGACCAAGCTCGAAGGCATCATGGCCGCCGTGCCAAGATCGATCGTCCCGGAATCGCTGATTGAGGAAATCAAGCTGCTGCAGGCCACAGCCAAGGATGGCGACGAGGCAGCCATGTTATCGCAGCTGGTGTCGCTCATACCCGAGTTCACCCCGTACCGCCTGAACTGATCCCGGCCAATCCAGTGTCGTTTCGGACCGGAAAGGCGCACGCCCTCCGTTGGAATAGCTCTCGGTATCGGTATAGTGCCGCCTCCAGTCGCCGGGATGAAGCTGTATGGCCGCGCCAGCACCAAAAGCATGTAACGATTTCCACTCGATCGCCTTTCTGGCCAGCCCGATCGAAGAGGCCGAGGATGCCCGTGACCGCCTCGTAACCCGCTATGGCGGCGTCGATCCCGAGGCGGCAGACGTGGTCGTCGCGCTCGGCGGTGACGGCTTCATGCTGCAGACACTGCACAGCTTCATGAATTCGGGAAAGCCGATTTACGGAATGAACCGCGGTTCAGTTGGTTTCCTGATGAACGAGTATTCCGAGGACGATCTAGTGGTGCGCCTGCGCGAGGCCGAGCAGGCGGTGATCCATCCCCTTTCTATGACGGCCACCGATACCGGCGGCATCACTCACGAGGCGCTGGCGATCAACGAGGTCTCGCTGCTGCGCCAGACCTATCAGGCCGCCAAACTGCGCATCCTCATCGACGGCAAGGTGCGGCTCGACGAATTGATTTGCGACGGATTGCTCGTCGCCACGCCGGCCGGTTCGACCGCCTATAACCTGTCGGCCCATGGTCCCATCATTCCGATCAATTCACCGCTTCTGGCGCTGACGCCGATCAGCCCCTTCCGGCCGCGACGCTGGCGCGGCGCGCTCCTGTCCAGCGAGGCGATGATCGACATTGAGATCCTGGAAGCCGAAAAGCGACCGGTCAGCGCGGTCGCCGACCATAGGGAGACCCGCTCCATCGTCCGCGTCCATGTCGAGGAAGCGAAAGGATCGTCGGCGCTGATGCTGTTCGATCCGGGACACAACCTCGACGAACGCATCCTCGCCGAGCAGTTCGGTTACTGACGGCTTACCCAGCGTCAAATTGGACCGGTCGGGTTCAGCCTTCGTTAAATATGCCCGCGTAAATACTTGTTCAGGGTCGCGTCTCTGGTGGGGACGTATTGTAATGCGTAACGACAAGGCTGGCGGTTCGGGCAAGAAGCGCGGTGCGGGAGATGCCGCGCGTGTCGATCTTCACCCGTCAGCCGGCAAAGCTGCGAGCGGGCTGATGTCGGCAATGGCCGTTGAATTCGATCGCTGGATGGCCGATGAGGTCGAGGAACTGGCGGAAAGCATATCCGTTATCGACGGAGCGGAGACCTCTCCACATGTGCGCGCGCATCTTCGCCAGCTCGCCGAACAACTCGCGCGTCAGGCCGACACGCTCGGCTATCCGGATATCGTCAAAGTGGCGACGCGGCTGAGCAAACGCTTCGGTTCCGACGCGCCGAAAGCCGCCGCCGACCCGGGCGGTATCGACGAGCAGATCGCTGAGTTACGCGCGCTTTTAAAGAAGTAATTTTCTAAAAATCGCAGCCGGCTAGTGCTCAGGCAGCCCTGAAATACCCGCCGGTTTCATCACGCACCTCATCGCGCGCAGCCTCCGCCGCAAGCCGGCCCAGCAGCGCGAAGAACTCATCCACCTCGCCCGATGTGAACGACTGGTGCAGCGTGAGCGCCCGCTCGATCATGTTGCGGCCCATCCGCATCTGCGTTCGCCATGTGCCGTCGACTGCACCATCGTGCAGGACCGCGACCACGGCCCTGAGCGCGGGCAGCGAGGTGATGGGCAAATTGGCCTTGCGATAGAGCGCGGCGAGCCCGCGACCGCTCCTGTCGTCCAGGAGCGCCAGTACCCGCTTGACCGGCGTACCGGACATCACCGACAGCGCGTCCTCGAAGAACAGATTGTTGCCCAGACAAAGGGCACGGATCATCAATGCCGGCGTGATCCGCTTTTCAGCGACCAGCATCTCGATGAGAGACCGCAGCCGCGCCGGCTCGCAGGTCATCGCCAGATCGACTATCGCCTTGTCGCGCGCATCCGATATGACCTTTTCCACCCGCTCCGGCGGCAACCAGTCATGGAATGCGACGAGCTCGCCCAGCACCTCCGAGAGGCCATCGATCAGCTTCTGGCGCAACGTGACCGGCAACTCGGGGCGGTCCAGAAGCGCGTTGCGCACGGCGGCATCGTGGCGATGACGCTCGACCATGCGCCGCAGCGCCGAGACGGTGATCGATGCGCCCGGATTGTTCAGGAGAGCGACGCAGGCATCCGGTCCTGCGACTTCGGCGATAGCCGCCGAAACGCCGATATTGACCTGTGGCCGCGAAGCGATCGAAACCCGCACGCGTTCATAGCCGCCGCCAGCCATATCGACCAGTTCGGCGTCGGTCAGGACAGGCGAGCGGGAGACGATGAGATGGGCGATATCGGCCTGGTCCTCGGCGAGCGCCCTGACAACCACCGGGGGAGCGGCGGCGGAGTCGGCCAACGCCTCGGCCATGACGCGCCGCACGCGCGCCGACGGATCGTCCAGTATGACCGTCAGCGCCGTTACCGCTCCGGACCGGTTTTCTTCGTCCAGGGGAGATTCCAGGTAGACCCGGACCAGCGCCCGGACGATTTCCGCGCGCTCGGCGGGATTGCCTTTTGAAAGCCTATCGAGAAAACGCCTGACAAGCATGTACCGGTACCCTGGCTAACGGCCGACGCGCATGCGGCGAACCAACGACTGAAGCGCCATGGTCGGCTTAAACATTTAAGGAAGCGTTCACTATAAAATCCCCCGCAAACCGAGGAAATCAGCGCACGATTAGAGAGGGATCGTCGATGAAGCGGCCATAACGGCGCTGTTCGCCGTATTTCGTATGGCCGCTCTCCTGAGAGGCGCCACTGGTTTCGCCGGATTTTTCGCTGGCATTGCCGCTAGCCGCATCGGTCCCTACGCGGATCGTCACATCATTCGAACCCGCCGCCGTCTCGACCGTGGCGGTACCGGGGTTTTCGGTAAGCCCGAAGGATGCCGGAGCCGTCGGGAAGCCCGACCAGAAGCTCGACACCGACTTTCCGATCGGACCGAGGCCGGTGCCCTCCGAGCGGAACAGGCCGTGGAAGACGTGGTCCTCGCTCGATCGGCCCGGCGCGAAGGCAAGATAGGTGGCGTTCTCCGGGACCGCCGGCGTCGCCTCATGAACCGCAGGCCCTGCACCGTAGCCCGACGTGATCTTCGTGTAGACCTGCGCGGCGCTGCGGGCCTGCCCGTTGGATGTATAGAAGATCGGCCGGTTGGCCGCGGCGGCGGCGGGAAATCGGTCGGCGGCCGGCGCGGTCGGGGCCGTCTCCGTCAGCCGCACCAGTTCCACCGCGCCGCGTGCGCCAAGGAAATGGGCGGCGTAGAGCTCTCCCTCGCTGGCCTCGCGCCCGAGCGCTGACCGCAGGGTCTCGGCATTCTGCGCGGTGAATTCGCCGGCCATCAAAGCGGCCGCCTTGGGGTCCTGCCGGAGTTCGAGGATCTCCTTGCGCGCCTTGGCGTCGGTGACCCTGAAGCCGCCGCCGGATGTCGGCTGGATCTTCTCGGCGAGCTCGCCGTATCCGTGCTCTCCGCCCGCCTGCTTCAGCATGCCGAGCCATGTGCGCTCGATGAACTGGAACAACCCGGTCGCAGTCGACGTGCCCGCCTTGGCGTTCGGATCGAGGTTGGATTCGCGCTTGGCGGTCGTTTTCAGATAGCCGAGATCGACGCCCGTCCGCTTGCTGGCATACTGCAGCGCGGAGTCGACATTCCCTGAATTGTTCAACCCGTTGAAAAGAAACATTGTCAGCGGTCTTCGTGCGCCCGTTCGCAATCGCTTATGGTATCCAGGACAGCTTGCCGAAACATGGTAAACGGGCTCTTAACATCGCCCCGGCGCCTTAACGCATCAGCAACAAATCAGGAGGGTTTTCGATGGGCGGATTGTGGTACGAGGCGTTCGAGCCTGGACGGGTCTTCGAACATGCGATCCGACGCACGGTTACAGAAAGCGACAACGTTCTGTTTTCCTGCCTGACCCACAATACCCAGCCGCTGCATATCGATTTCGATTTCGCCGAAAAAAACAGCGAATTCGGCAAACCCCTGGTCAACAGCCTGTTCACGCTGGGGCTGATGATCGGCATCTCGGTGAACGACACGACGATGGGCACCACCATCGCCAACCTGGGCATGAGCGACGTGCGCTTTCCCAAGCCCGTCTTCCACGGCGACACGATCCACGTCGAAACCGAGGTAATCTCACGGCGCGAATCGAAATCCCGGCCCGACGCAGGAATCGTCGAATTCGAACATCGCGCCTATAACCAGCGTGACGAACAGGTCGGCATCTGCCGGCGTCAGGCGTTCATGCGCAAGCAACCGGCGGAGTGATTTTTCGTGCGTTCCCTTCTTTTCGTTCCTGGCGACAGCCAGAAAAAGCTCGCCAAATCCCTGACCTCTGGCGCTGACGCGCTGATCATCGATCTTGAGGATTCCGTTGCTCCCGGCGCCAAGGCGAATGCCCGTGCCGTGGCCGCGGAGTTTCTGTCCAGCTTGCGCGCTAGTGCCGACCGGCCGAGGATCTACGTGCGCGTCAACCCACTCGATACGGGCCTGACCGACGACGACCTCGACGCCGTCATTCCCATGAGCCCGGACGGCATCATGCTGCCGAAGTCGACGTGCGGCGCGGACGTCACGCTGGTGGATGCCAAGATCACCACCGCCGAGGCGCTGGCGGGCATAGACGACGGCGCGACCCGGATCCTCCCGATCGCCACCGAAACCGCCGGCGCCCTGTTCGAAATGGGCACCTACAACCGGTCCAGCGCGCGCCTGGAGGGCCTGACCTGGGGCGCGGAAGACCTCGCCGCGGATATCGGTTCGCTGTCGAACCGGGACGCCAAGGGTCGCTATACGGCTCTCTACAGCCTCGCCCGTTCGCTGTGCCTTGCCGGCGCTGCCAGCGCGTCCGTCATGGCGATCGATTCCGTTTACACGGATTTCCGCAACGACAAGGGCCTGCGCGCCGAATGCGAGGACGCCGTCCGCGACGGTTTCGTCGCAAAGATGGCTATCCATCCCGCACAGGTGCCCGCGATCAACGACGTCTTCACTCCCTCGCAGGACGCGATCCGCGACGCGGAGGCGATCGTCAAGCTGCTGGCCGAGGCTGGGGACGCC
>CAJQNW010000212.1 GCA_905479765.1 uncultured Tepidamorphus sp.
GGTGTTGAATGCCGGGCAGGGCGTCGACACAATTGCAGGCGAACTGGGATTTGCGCCGAATGTGTTGCTGACCCAGATCGGCGCCAGTTGCCGGCGCCGATACACTGGCGATCCGGTAGCGGAATCCGTCTGAGGCGGACCCGCCAGTATCGTTCAGCCTTCCGAGATCAGCTTGAGCGCCGCGTCCCGGTCGCCGGCGATCTTGAACAGTTTTGCAAACCCGCTCACCTCGAACACTTCCAGGATCGCCGGCGCGAGGTTGGCCAGCGCGAGCGGCACGCCGCTGGCCTTGCTGCGCTTGGCGGCGATCAAGAGGATCCGCAAGCCGGCGCTCGAGATATAGGTGAGCCCGGCGAAATCGACGACGACCCCGTTTCCCCCGTCGAATTTCGGTATCAGCACCGCCTCCGCCTCAGGCGCCGTATTGATGTCGAGGCGGCCCTTGGGCGCGATGATCGAGACGCCGTCCCGCTCGTCTTCTTCTATGTCCACGTCTGTCTCCTGTTAGTCCTTGGGTGCCGCCCCGGGTGTCGCTGCCGGGATGGCTTTTGTGAGCGTCACGATGTTCAAGCCGTCGCGCCGCTGATAGGCGATGGAATCCATCATCTGGCGGACGAAATGGACGCCGAGCCCGCCGATCGGACGTTCGTCGATGTCGGCGTCGATATCCGGCTCCGGTGCCGTGGTCGGGTCGAATTTCCTGCCGGCGTCGGTGAGCCGGACGCTCAGCGTCGCCTTGTCCGGGGTCAGCTCAACCGCCACCTCGACGCTTGCCTCGGCGGGGCTGTCGAACCCGTAGGACATCGTATTGGCGATCAGCTCGTCGAGCGACAGGTTGACGGCTCCGGCCGTGGCCTCGTCCAGATCGTGCATGGCGCAGAACGACTCCACCCGCGCGGCGAGACGGGCGATCTCTGCGGTATCGCCCGCGACCTCCATGCGCATTCCGAAGGGCGGCGAAATCCGTGCCTCGGACAACAATTCCTCCGGATACTCGATATGGGCGAAGGCGTTGAGAACCTTCAGGGAATAGAGGTCTTCAGTGCCGAACTGCTTGGGCAGGTCCTTCTTGCCAAGGTAGGTTACATCATACCGCGGTGCATAGTCTTCACCCGCCTGCCGCGCGGCGTCGGCGTATTCGGCCGTCTCCGCCTTGAGCAGCGCGACGAACGGCTGCGAGGCGCAAATCCCGCCGGGCACCACCAGCGGTTCGATGCGGGCGGCGCGATTGACATGGTGGCCGAAGATCATGCTGCGGCCGGTGAACGGGTGCAGCCCGACGAATACTGGCCCCGCGTGCAGGGCGATCCGGAACCGGGGGCGATGGCGAAGGCCGAACTTGGCCGGATCGATGGCCGCCGCCGCCTGGGTCAAGACCGAGGCGTAGTCGGCCAGATCGTGGGCGGTCGCGGCTGCGGCATGGACGGCGTCGCCCCAAGTGTTGATCAGGATCGGCGCCTTGGACCGCTCTTCCACCTGCTGCTGGACCTCCGCCAGGAAATCGAACAGCAGAGGGATCTCCTCGTCCTCGAACTGCGTGTAGGTCGCGATGTCCGCGAACAGGATGGCACGGATCGCGCGCGGGCTGGTCCCGATATCCAGGTCGAACAGGCTGTCGTCGTCGAGGGAAGGCGTATCACCGCCACCGATGCCGGCTTCGTCGCACAACTCGTCGAGATCGACGATCGAAACGCGCGACAGGTCCGACCAGTGATCCATGAAATCGGACGGGCTGCCGGGTTCGGGCGGGGCAAGGGGATTCCAGAGAACGAGCAGATGCGGCGGTATGTCGAGCGCCTCGCCGCGCAGCCGTGCCATGCCTTCCAGCATCAGATTGTTGAAGCGCACCAGCGTGTCGTCGCCCAGAAGCCGCTCTTCGCAGCTCACCGTGACGCTCGCGGCCGCCGCGCACAGACGGTCGAACCGGGCGACCCAATCCTCGCCGGCCGGCGACAGGTACTGACTGACGAAGTCGCCACGTTCGCATGGCAGCAAAAGGTTGAGTTCGGCGCCCAGCGCGATCATTTCCTCGCCGAAGACGATGTCGCCGCCGGCGCTGGCCGACGCATAGCCGATCATCGCGCCAAGCTCGGTGATCCGGTCCCGGACGGCCGCGCGCAGCGCCGGCTCCAGGTCCGGCGGAAAGTATCCGCTGGCGTTGCCCTGGTCGATCCGCTGACCCGAGCACAGCACGATGCTGGCGGTTCCCGTCACCACATGTCTCCGCACCGGGGACGGACCTCAGGCCGCCCGTTCGTCGCAAGCGCGCCGGCTTGCTGCGAACCCGTTATGGAATGAATAACCGCATATTTCGTTACCAAGCGGGCCATGCCGCAGGCCCGGGATTGGCGGCCTCGATCTCAGCGCAGGTCATTCACCGTCAGGAACTCCAGAACGATCTCCCGAGCCCGATCGCGCTGTTCCGCATCGAACGCGAGCGTCGACAGCGCTGATTTCTCACGCTGGTCGAAGCCGTGGCCCGCTCCGGAAAGGATCGCGATCTTGACGGCCGCGGCCGTCGGATCGAGGTTTTCCGCGAGCGCGATGCAATCCGGTGGACTCACGATCGTATCGTTTTCGGCAAGCACGAATAGCGTCGGCGGAACCG
>CAJQNW010000213.1 GCA_905479765.1 uncultured Tepidamorphus sp.
CGATCGAGGTGGCAAGCCTCGTGCTGGTGCCCATCCAGCCGACGCCGGTCGATCTGTGGGCGACCGAGCCGACACTGGAACTGGCGGGCAAGGAAGAGGTCGACGTCCTGCTGGTGGTCAACCGGGCGCTCAAGCGCGCGACGCTGACGGCCGAGATGCTCGAGGCGATCGGCAGGCTCGGTCACCGGGTCGCCTGGACCACGCTCGGCAACCGCGTCGCCTTTGCCGCCTCCATGGGCGAAGGCCGCACTGTTTTAGAGACGGCGCCGTCCAGTGTCGCTGCGCGCGAAGTGCTTGCGCTGGCAGAGGAAATTATCAGGACAGCCGATCAGCTCGCCGACTAGGGCCCTATCGCGATCGCGGGTAAGCGTCCTCGGAGGGGTCGCCGGACATCATCAGCAATGCCGCGCCACAGATGATGGCGAAGACCACAATACCCGCGGCACCCAGTATCAACGCAGCCATTACAACGCTCCAGAAGGCGTGCGGAGCCCAGTCGGTTCCGCCACTGCACCAATTATTCGCCTAGACCCTGAACGCGGCCTGAACGAACGACAGAAGCGTAGCGGGCACGGCTTAATTCCGCATTACCTTCGCATCCTGAACGCGGGATTGCGGCGCAACCGATCATAAAGGTTTGCTGGACGAATTCGGTCGCGCCGCCAATGACTAACGTCCCGGGCGGGACGATCGAGGCCGGTCAGTTCTTGAGGATCTTCACGTCTGAACAGGAGTAGAAGGCTTCCTCACTATCGGAGCGCTGCCAGATCACGTAGACGACGTGGCGGCCCTTGCGGTCGGAGGGAATCTTGACCGTCATCTCATAGCGGTTGTCGGAGTTCGCCTCAGGCGCTTTGACGTTGGCGAACCTCTTCACGTCCTTCCAGTCCAGCGGCTTCTTTTTCTTCCAGCCCTGCTTGGTGATGTAGAAGCGAAAGTACTTTGTCGCGTGCGGCGTCGACGCATAGTAGACGAAGGTGACCTTGCGCTTGGCGTTCGGCTTCACCTTGGTCTTGCGCCAGTCCTTGCGCCCAAGGTCCAGACCGACATATTTTTCGCGCCCTCCCCCGCACAGTGTCCCATCGGGCACGACTGCCTTGTGCTTGCCATTGGCGTTCCACTGATTGACCTCCATCCAGTCGTAGAGCGGCTGGGTACCGCCGGCCGCGACGACCGCCTTGCAGGCCGCGCTTTTCGGCGCTTCCGGGCCTTCCTGGAAGCACTGGTAGACCCGGGAAATCGGATATTCCATCGACCCGTGGGCGAACGCGCCGGACGGCGCGAAGGCGAGCGCCGGAAGGGCGGCGATCCCACACAAGCTGAGATTCAAGATACTGATTTTCACTGAGACACCCCGTCTGCCTTGTTATCTTCAAGAATTCTCTCTCACGCGCTGAAACGCGTTCCCCTCCGGCAATCATGGGGCGCATTTGGGCGTTAACGGGGCCGGAAACGGGCAGCGCGAAGACCAAATACGGTCCATTTCCAGCAAGGCGGCCGTAACAAATTGCGGACCGCGCACGGCGGCCCAAACGCAATTCGGCCCGCACATGGCGGGCCGAAGGGCAATCCGGTACTTGGTACGAACAGTCGGCGCAATCAGGCCGCGCGAGGGAATTCGGTCTCCTCGACCTGCACCTTCGCTGCGGGACGCAGCGCCACGACCGGCGCGGGATCGCGACGGAAGTCGCCACGCGACACCGAGTAGATGTCGCCCCGGGACAGGCCGATATCGGCCAGGTCGCGGTCGGTCATGCGGGACAGCTCGCCGAAGATACGGTCGACCGTACGCTTTCGCTCAAGGCTGGCGGCCGTCCGCTTGCCGAGTCGCGCCACAGACCGGTACAGGTTGCGAATGCCGTTGCCGATAGCAAATACGGTATCGACCATCGCCTCGGCCCGCAGCTGCTGGGCTTCGATTTGAAGGGCGTTGAGTTCACCCACGGGCAGGGTGCGTTCGTTGTTCTTGTTGGTCATGTCAGTCTCCTGTGCTGCAATGCAACAGCTCTTGCTTCGTAATTTCATGCAAGGATGTAAGCGACTGACCTATAAAGAAAAGCGCCCCTGCTGCATTGCAGCAATGCAAATAGAGCAGACCTCGAAAGCCCGATAACGCGGACGCCTGGAAACGGGTTTCCGTCAACCCGGCGAGAGATCAGCGTAGCGGAGAAGGGCGCGGCAGCGGCGGGCCAACCGGCTCCGTAACCGGTGGCGGTGGCACAAAAGTCTCGCAGACTGTGGCGGCGACCGCCGCCTCGACACGGGGCCGGAGGCTCGGGGTCGACACCAGGGCGCGGATCAGCGCAAAACCGATATTGCCGGGTGCTTCGATGGTGAGGATTTCCTCGTCCGGCTCCGGATATTCGAGACGGAACTGGCGCATCTGCTGGGCGTTGCGAATCTCGATGTCGAACCGGCGCGATGCAGCCGCTTCGTCATTGACCGCGTAGAAAATGATCCCCTCGCGGGTGTGGAACGAGACAGACCAGTAGTCACCCGGCATGGGCGCGGTAATCGCGAAAGGCCCCTGGTTCAGATCGAACAGGCAGGCGCCATAGACGATTGCAGGGTCCAGACCCGGCAGAACCTCATCGCCGGGCCGGGCACGCGGCAGCAGTGTGATACCGATCGGCTCGGCGATCTCGTTGATGCGAGACCAGGCATCGCGCGTGGCGAAGCTCGGAATCACCAAAATGGTGACCAGATGGACGATTGCAGCCAGGACCACCGTGATCGCGGCCAGCAGCCCGAGCCGGCCGCCGTCTATCGACCAGCGGCCCTTCTGGCCGGCATCCCAGGTTACCGGTCCGCGAATCGGCTGGATGTGATCGCTCATCGGCAGTGCCCCCGCTCGATCCGCGGCATCTCGATGTCGGCCACACTGCCGCCTGTTGCGATCGGCGTGTCGTAGAGGCGAAAGACCAGCCGGAGCGCCTTGGCCTTCTCGTCACTAGGCAACCAGTTGCCGGGCCGAGCGCGGGGCGCCACCACGATATCGAAGGATCCGTCGGGCTCGCGCACGATGTTGGTCGAGTTGAAGCCGTAGCGCTCGGTCGGATTGGCGATGAGAGAGAGGTCCGCGTCGCGGTACAGCGTCAGCGTCCACCACTGGGCGGCGGGCGTGCGGCCGGTAATCAGGTAGTCGCAGTGTCCTACCAGCGTTTCGCCAGCGGAATCGGCGGTCGCCACGAAGGCGGTACCTTCCGCTGCCGATATCGGCAGTTCGCCGGTGCGCGAGAAGCGGGCGCGGATATAGGGATCGGAATCGTCCGCCCCGGCTGTCGGCCAGGCGGTCCAGGCGCCGGCGCGGATCGCCTCGAAGCCGACATCGCCAACCACGGCAAGCCAAACCGAGCCGATGCCAAGCACGGCGGATATGGCGATAACGGCGATAATCTGGAGCGACGGCATACGGCAAGCGCCAAGAATCGGGGCGAATACGACAAATCTGTTGGGCCCGCTTATAGCCGGGAAAGCGGATCGCGCCAATCGGCAGCCCCGCGGCGCACGCAGGCGTGATTGGCCGGCGCATCGGTGCCGCCCTAGAATTCCGGACCGGGGGCTGAGGACGACACAACACCATCCGAGCGGGTCGAAAGATCGACTCGGAGAACGGAAGGCATTTTACCATGCTACTGAAACGAACCCTCGCCGGCGCGGTATTCGCCGCCGGTCTCGCCACGAGCGTATCCCTGGCACTGGCCCAGGAGGCACCGATGACCTTCTTCATCACCAGCGCCGGGCCCGGCAACGGTGCCGATCTTGGCGGCGTTTCGGGCGCCGATGCCCATTGCGCGGCTCTGGCGTCAGCCGCCGGCGCGGATGGCCTGACCTGGCGGGCCTATCTCAGCACGTCTGGCGAGAACGCTCGCGACCGCATCGGTTCCGGCCCCTGGCATAATGCCAAAGGCGAACTGATTGCCACCGACGTCGCGACACTGCACGGCGGCGACAATGCGATCAGCAAGCAGACGGGCCTGACCGAAACCGGCGAACAGGTGAACGGGCGCGGCGACAGCCCCAACCGCCACGACATCCTGACCGGCTCGAATGCCGACGGGACGGCAGCGGCGGAAACCTGCGCCGACTGGACGAGCAGCGGCGAGGGCAGCGCCATCGTCGGCCATCACGACCGCATGGGCCTGCGCGACGACGCGCCTTCGAAATCGTGGAATTCGTCGCATCCCTCGCGCGGTTGCAGCCAATCGGGCCTGCAAGGCACCGGCGGCGACGGCCTTTTTTACTGTTTCGCGGCCAACTGAGCCGCCATACAGGGCACACCCCGGCCGGCGCGAATTGGCTCGCCGCCGGCCGTTTGGGTTTGCTTTTTCCTGGAAAACGTCTACGTAGTGCCTATCCGCACATCGACGTCGTCCCGTCGCGCCTTGTGGCCGCACGCGCGATGTCGTTTTGCCGTCCGTCATGAACCGTGTTCGAAGAGGAGAAGTCCCCTGCAAGTTCTCGTCCGCGACAACAATGTCGACCAGGCCCTTCGGGCCTTGAAGAAAAAGCTGCAGCGCGAAGGCCTGTTCCGCGAAATGAAGCGGCGCCGCGCGTACGAAAAGCCGTCCGAGAAGCGCGCCCGCGAAAAGGGTGAAGCGATCCGCCGGGCCCGCAAGGCCGCCCGCAAGATGGCACAGCGCGAAGGCCTGATTGCACGGCCGAAGAAGCGCGCTGTGGGTCCGCGCCGCTAGGGCACGGCCTCAGGCGGGCCAAAAGGTCCGCTTCAGTCTTCCAAAGAATACGACACGCTCCGGCCCCAGCGCCGCGTCATCGGCGCGGCGACGCTGGCATATTGGACCGGAGTGCGGGCGAAATATGCCCCGATCAAGCGCTAGTCGTCTTTGCGCGCCAGCGTTCCCATGCCGAGATCGTCGAGATCCTCCAGCGTCACGGCTAGCGCCTTGCCGTCCGGACCGACGCGGAAGCTGACCGCGGACGGCGCATCGGGCATTTCGTCATAGGGCGTGTAGAGGAACAGATCCCGGTCGAAGTGGGTGAGCGGGAATTGCGTGCCGCCCTCCGGCCCCAGCTTGATCACCAGCCCCTCGCCTTCCTCCACGACCACCGCGTCGCCCAGATAGTCATTGGCATAGGCGCCGGCATAGGCTGACAGCGGCAGTGCCGGCGTGGCGTCGGCCGGCGGCGCGCCGTAAGCGGCCTGCGCCGCCTCGATGGCGGGACTGAACAGCATTTCATACAGACCGTTCCAGGGCTCCAGCCAGTCACGCTCTGGCGCGCCGTCGAAAACCAGATCGAAGAAGGTGTCCGCCACCGCGTCGGGCGCACCGGTGGGGAAGGCATTCGCCAGAACGACAATACCCAGCTCCTCGTCCGGCAGCAGGCTGACGACGGTACGCGCGCCGGTGGAAAAGGCGCCGGCATGGCCCCAGACCGTACCGTGGCGGCCGTACTGGATGTTCCAGCCTAGCCCATAGAAGCTCGGGCTGCCGGTAATATGGTGATTGCCCCGGTCCATCAGCGGCTGGTGGGTGGCGGCGATCGCGGCCTCGTCGATCATGCGTTCTCCGCCGATTTCGCCGCCGCCCAGCACGAGCGCCATCCATTGGGCGAGATCGCGTGCCGACGACGATGCCCCGCCGGCAGGCGCCTGCGCGTCGGGATGACGCTTCGCCAGCGCCTGCCATTCGCCGTCATGGCGCACGTGCAGGGTGGCGCGGTTGTCCTGCGCCAGGAAATCGGCCTCGCGGTAACTCGTCGACGTCATGCCGAGCGGCTCGAACAGGTATTGTTCGCCGGCATCTTCCCATGACAGGCCGGCGGCGCGGGCCGCCGCCACGCCGCCTTCGGTCAGGCCGAAGTTGGAGTAGGAATAGCCGGAGCGAAAGCTCGAGGACGGTGCCACCTGGCGCAGCCGGTGAAGGATTTCCTCGCGGGGGAATCCAAGCGATTCGAGTTCATTGCCGGCGTTTCCCGGCAAGCCCGAACGATGCGCGAAGAGGTCACGCAATGTGAGTTCGGCGCTCGGATAAGCCTGTTTCAGCCGGAACTCCGGGTCGATGTCGGCGATACGGCTATCCCAGCGCGCCTTGCCGTCGCTGACGATCGCCGCGACGACGGTCGAGGAAACCGGCTTCGACAGCGAGGCAATCTGGAACACCGTGTCGCCGTCGACCGGGGCGTCCTCTCCGGCCGCTTTGGTGCCGAAGCCCCACAGGTAAACAAGCTGGCCCTTGTAGACGACGGCAATCGACATGCCGGGCACGGCGCCGTCGTCGATCAGCCCGCCGACATAGGCTTCAAGCTTCGGAAGCGCCTCATTGACCATGTCCTCCGTTACGGCCTGGGCCGAGACAGCCGGCGGATCGGCCACCAGCAAGACGGGAGCGAGCAGAAGGGCAGGAACGAGATACCGGAACGGGCGCGACAATCGCATCGAGGGCCTCCAGAGCGAGATCTTGCTGCCTGAGGGGTAGCACGATCAACCGCCAAGCCAAATTAACGCGGTGCGTCCTTTAATATCTTTGGTGGATGATGGGTTACGGTCGCGCCAACGCGCCGTTCATAACCGGAAAGCACTTGGCGTGGGTTGAGACACGATCCTAGATAAAACATGACGCAGGCAGCCGTGGAGCCGACCGATCGCTGATTCCCTGACCCCCGCCGCCCGGACCACCGGTCAGTTGACCGGTCAACGGGACGTCGCAAACAGGTCCGCCGCACCCGAAGGGTTTCCCCACAGCGTCGAAGAGGCCGAACGGGACGCGGAGCGCATCGCATCCTTCGCGCGGGCCGCGGCGGGACTGATCATCGCCATCGGGCTTGTCGGCGCGCTGGCTTTCGCGTCGGAGGACCAACGCCACACGGTGCTTCCGAGGATCCTGATAGCACTCGGCATCATGGCCGGTTTCGTGGCGCTGGCGGCAGTATCGTTGCTGGTTAGCCGGACGACACGCTTCCGGCCGCTGCTGGCCTACCTCTTCGTGCTCGGTGACGGGCTTCTCGTACTGACTGCCCTGCACGCAGGCATGGACTTCTCGGGGCATCCGGGGCCGCTGGTCTTCGCGCAACCGCCGGCCTGGCTCATTCCCATCGTGATCGCGATCCAGGCCGTTCGATTCCGCAGCGGCCCGCTGATTTTCGCTACCCTATTGTTCCTCATCGGGCTCGCCGTGTTGATACCGTTTGCGGGTTCGACGACCGCGACCGCGGTTCAGCCGAACACCATGGGCACCCTGTTCTCCGTTCCAGCGGACGTGATTCGCGGGCTGATGCTGGCCATCACCGCGACGGTTCTTGTCGTTTCGGTGCGCAGCAAGCGGGACATCCTGCTGAGAGGCTTGCACACGGCGCGCCGCGAGGCGGCGCTGTCGCGGTTCCTGCCAATCGAAGTGTCGAAACGGCTCGGCCGCATTTCGGGCCCCGGCGCGCATGCCGAACAGCGGGTGCTGGCGATCCTGTTCATCGACCTGATCGGCTTTACCCGCGCGAGCGAGACCGCAGAGCCGGCCGTGGTCGCCGGATGGCTTGCCGAATTCCGGGAGCGGGTGAATACACTGGTCACTGCGAACGGGGGCTTCGTCGACAAGTTCATCGGCGACGGCGTGATGGCGATCTTCGGATACGAGTGCGATGCGGAAACGGCCGCCGCTCAAGCCTGCCGCGTCGTGGACGGTCTGCCCGCCGCAATGGCGGACTGGCAGGCCAGCGACCCTTCGGCACCGGACTTCAAGGCTGCGGCGCGCGGCGCGCTCGGTCCGGTTTTCGTAGGCGTGATCGGCGCGGGCAACCGGCGCGAGTTCACCGTGATCGGAGATACCGTCAATGTCGCCGCCCGGCTCGAAGGCTTCGCGAAGGAAAACAAGGCGCTGGCGGCTTTGACCCACGATCTGGTGAACAGTGCCGGTTTCGTGGAGCAG
>CAJQNW010000214.1 GCA_905479765.1 uncultured Tepidamorphus sp.
AAGAACGCCAGCAGGTCATTTCCAATTCCGAGGACTTTTTGATGGTCCGCCTGATGCCGCTGCTCGATGGCGTCGAAGATCGCGCGTTCGGTTTCCGGCTTCAGACCCAGACCGATCGTCGCGACGGCTGCATCAATCTCCTGATTCAGCGCGTGATTGGCCTCCCGTTCATTCTCTATCCGGAAAGCCAGGATCGTGAAGACCGGGCGCAGATTCAGGCGCAGTTCATTAGAGAGGATGATGCGGATGACACCGAGTGCCGCCCGGCGGAGCGCATAGGGATCCTTGCTCCCGGTCGGCTTCTCGTCGATCGCCCAGAATCCGACGAGGATGTCGAGTTTTTCGGCCAGCGCCATGGCAATGCTCACTGGCGCCGTGGGCACATCATCTCCAGCGCCGACCGGCTTGTAATGATCGCGGATCGCGTCGGCGACTTCGCCGTCCTCGCCCTGGTCGAGCGCGTAATAACGCCCCATGACGCCCTGCAGCTCGGGGAATTCGCCGACCATTTCGGTAACGAGATCGGCCTTGGCGAGACGCGCGGCGCGCTCTGCCTTGTCGGGATCCGCGCCAACCTCGAATGCCAGATCCTTCGCAAGTTGAGCGATGCGTCCAACCCGCTCGGCCTGGGTGCCGAGCTTTTCGTGGAAGACGATATCCTTCAGCTTTTCGGCGTGCGTCTCCAGCGTCGTCCTGCGGTCTGTATCGTAGAAGAAACGCGCGTCCGACAAGCGGGCGGCGATGACGCGGCCGTTGCCGGCGATGATCATGTCGCCACTGTCTTCGGCCACCAGGTTGGAAACCAGGATGAATTTCGGCGCGAGCTGGCCGGTTTTCGGATTGCGCACCACGAAACACTTCTGGTTGGCGCGGATCGTCAAGCGGATGACTTCCGGCGGAATAGCCAGAAAATCCGGGTCGAATGACCCCATCAGCACGACCGGCCATTCGACGAGGCCGGCGACCTCGGCGACCAGCGCCTCGTCCTCGATGACCTCCAGCCCCTGCGCAAAGGCAAGCGTCGCCGCGTCGGAGCGGATGATGTCCTGCCGGCGCGCCGGATCGAGCACGACGAAGGATTTCTCGAGCTTTTCGACATAATCGTCATAGCGGCGCACCTCGAAGGCATCCGGCGCCATGAAGCGATGGCCGCGCGTCGTCCGGCCGGATGTCAGGCCGTCGACCTCGAAGTCGACGACCTCGGTATCCTCGGTCTCAGGGCCGAACACGCAGAGGATTGACTGCAGCGGCCTGACCCAGCGCAGGCTGCCGGAGCCCCAGCGCATCGATTTCGGCCAGGGAAAGCGGCGGATGACATCCGGGATCACGCCGGCGATGACTTCGGTCGCGTCGCGGCCGGGCTTTTCGATGACGGCGACGTAGAACTCGCCCTTCTTGGGATCGCTCTCGACCTTGGCCTCGTCGATGGACGCCAGGCCCGCCGCCTTGAGGAAGCCCGCGAGCGCCTGTTCAGGCGCGCCGACACGGGGCCCCTTGCGTTCCTCGCGCGTATCGGGGCTGCGGGCGGGGACGCCGGTGACCGTCAGGACAAGCCGGCGCGGGGTCGCGAAGGCGCGCGCGGATTCATAAACCAGCCCGGCCTCGACCAGCGCATCGGTGACGAGCTTGCGCAAATCCTCGCCCGCTCGCTGCTGCATGCGCGCGGGAATCTCTTCGGAAAACAGTTCAAGCAGAAGATCAGGCATCGAAGACGGGTCCGGAAACCGTGGTGCGGCACAAGGGGCGGCATAGGGACCCGCACTTAGCAAGACCATTGGTTTTTGTCATCTCCCGCAACTGATATGCCGCCACGGAAGGTCGGTTTGATCGGATTATTTTAACTTTGAGCCGGCTACCTAAGGCGCAGAACAGGCATTTGAAGAAGGCTACCATGATCCGCCGTTTGAGGGGCACCGACCAGTTCAACCGCCGAATCCAAAGGGATCTGATTGTCATCGCGGGGGCCGCGATAGCCGTCACCGCCTTGTCTTTTTGGTACGACTTGTTTGACCGGCTCTACGAGTACAGTCGCGCCCACGAAGACTATGAAATCGACGAGTTCCTTACGATCGGTTTCGTGGCCAGCATCGCGCTGGTTGTGTTCTCGTGGCGCCGCGTCAAGGACCAGCGACGCGAGATCGTGGCGCGCCGGCAGGCCGAGGAACGCGCCCACCTGCTGGCGAACGCGGACGCGCTTACCGGCCTGCCCAATCGGCGCCGTCTAGAATCGGAGATGGATGCGGCGCTGGCGAATGTAAAACCCAATCGCAAACGCGCCTTCATGCTCATCGACCTCAACCGGTTCAAACCGATCAACGACGTCTATGGCCACCAGGCAGGCGACGACGTGCTGGTCGATGTCGCACACCGGCTGTCGGCGACCGTCGATCGCGAAAGCCTGGTGTTTCGGCTGGGCGGCGACGAATTTGCCGTTCTGACCGGGGAAATTTCCGATGTCGAGCCTGCCGGCCGGATGGCCCGGCGGATCGTCGCCGCGATGGACATTCCGTTCGCCGCGAGCGAGGCTTCGCTGACGGTCGGCCTGGGGATCGGCATCGCCGTCGCGCCGGACGATGCGACGACCACGAGCGAACTTCTGCGAAAGTCCGACGTGGCACTCTACCGGGCCAAGAGCAAACGACTATCGGGGTACCACTTCTTCGAGCCCGAGATGGACCGCGTGATCATGCGCCGCTCGCAACTCGAAGCCGACATGCGCACCGCGATGAGCGATGGGTCGATCCATCCGAACTTCCAGCCGATTGTCCGGCTCGGTGACCGGCAGATCATCGGCTTCGAGGCGCTGGCGCGCTGGACCCATCCCAAATTCGGCGACATCTCCCCGACCGAGTTCATCGCTATCGCCGAAGACTGCGGCATGATGCCGAAGTTGAGCGAACATCTCTTGCGCCAGGCCTGTGCAGCCGCCGTGACATGGCCTTCCGAGCTCATCGTGTCGATCAACATCTCGCCGACCGAACTCGGCGACCAGACGCTGGTGCTCCGCATCCTGAAAGCGCTCGGCGACACCGGGCTACCGGCCAATCGCCTGGAAATCGAGATCGCCGAGCGCGCCCTGGTCGGCGACTACGAGATGGCGCACCTGACGCTCAAGACGCTTCAGGATGCCGGCATCCGCCTGGCGCTCGACGATTTCGGCGCCGGCAATTCAAGCCTTCAGCACCTGCGCGAGTTGCGTTTCGAGCGGCTGAAAATCCATCGCACCTTCATCGCGCAAATGGCGACTTCGCCCGAAGTCGAGGCGATGATCCAGGCGATCCTCCATATCGCCACGGCGCTAAACCTCAAGACGACGGCGGAAGGTATCGAAAAGTCTTCCCAGATCGCCCCGCTGCTGGCGGAGGGATGCGCGGAGGCGCAAGGGTTCCATTTCGGTGCCGCCGTCCCCGCCGCCGATGTGCAGGCGCTGCTCGACGCACCGCAGATTCGCGCGGTGAGCTAGAAATCGGCTGTCGAAACTGCCGCCGGGGCCCGGGCGAAACGAGCCGCTAGGGCTAAGCGCCTCCGCCGGCGGTCGCCAGCCATGCCTCGCCGCAGCCCTTGGCCAGTTCGCGGACACGCAGGATATAGCTCTGCCGCTCCGTCACCGAGATAACGCCGCGCGCATCGAGCAGATTGAAGACATGGCTCGCCTTGATGCACTGGTCGTAGGCCGGCTGCGCCATCAGGTGGCGTCTTTTCTTCTTCCCTGTCGCGCCAGAGCCTGTCGTCGGGCTCGCCTCCGGCGAGACCCGGGGGGCGTTCCCCGCCTCTTGTTCGTCTTGCCCCTCCCATCCCGCGTCGAGATAGGTCTTGCAGGCGCCTTCGGCGTCCCGGAAGTGGCGGAACAGCATCTCGGTATCGGCATACTCGAAATTGTGACGCGAATATTCCTGCTCGGCCTGCAGGAAGACGTCGCCGTAGGTGACCTTCTCGTCACCCTCGCGGCCGTTGAAATTGATGTCCTTGAAGTTGTCGACGCCCTGGACATACATGGCGAGACGCTCCAGGCCGTAGGTCAGCTCTCCCGAGACCGGCGCGCAATCGAAGCCGGCGACCTGCTGGAAATAGGTGAACTGGGAGACTTCCATTCCGTCACACCAGACCTCCCAGCCGAGGCCCCAGGCACCCAGCGTCGGGCTCTCCCAATCGTCCTCGACGAAGCGGATGTCGTGGTTCTTCGGGTCGATGCCGATCTCGTAGAGCGATCCGAGATAGAGTTCCTGCAGGTCCGGCGGCGAGGGCTTCAGGATCACCTGGAACTGGTAATAGTGCTGGTAGCGGTTGGGATTTTCGCCGTAGCGGCCGTCCTTGGGGCGGCGCGAGGGCTGCACGTAGGCCGCGTTCCAGTGGCCTGGCCCCAGTGAGCGCAGGGTCGTGGCGGGATGGAAGGTGCCCGCGCCGACTTCCATGTCGTAGGGCTGCAGGATGACACAGCCATAGGCTGCCCAATAGCGCTGCAGCGCCAGGATGAGGCCCTGAAAGGAACGGGTCGGGTCGAGCGGACCGGCTTTGTCTGTGTTGGTATCTGGCATGGCGCGAGGACCGTATCGACGGTCCATGAAACGGTCAATACGAGCGGCGAGACGAACTGGACGACCGGCGAGACGAACTGCCGAGTCAGGTCTTCTTTCGCGGCGCATAAACCCCGGTAGACGGATCGCGTTCGAGCCGGACGACATTTCCGGGATCGTCATCGGCCGACTCGCGCATCAGCTTCCTGAAAACACCGCGCATGCGGCCACGCTCGCGCATCAGGCGCCAGGCGGCGACCGCGCCGCCCATGACAAGTCCGCCGACGATCAGGGGATGTGGCATGGCCCGATCCTACCCTAAAGGCCGAAACGCGACCATAGGGCGCGCGTCTCTATCGCCGACACGAAATCGTCGGCGAGCGGGGAAAGCGGCGCATCGAGGGACGCGAGCGGACGCAGGCGGCGCAGCAGGCCGCCGCGGGCCGTCGGGATCGGCACCAGACGCACCTTGTCGCCGTAGCGCTCCTTGAGGACACCTTTCAGGTCGCCCAGACGGTCGGCAAGGCCCAGTTCCACGGCCTTCGATCCTGACCAAAATTCGCCGGAAAACAACAGCTTGTCGGATCCTTTGAGCGCGGAGCCGCGGCGCGACTTGACCAGGTCGACGAACATGGCGTGGATGTCTTTCTGCAGCGTCTTCAGCCGCTTGACGTCCTCGGGCTTCTCCGGCTGGAAGGGATCGAGCATCACCTTGCGGTCGCCTGCGGTGTAGACACGCCGTTCGACGCCGAGCTTTTCGATGGCCTTGTCGAAGCCGAAGGTAGCCGCGACCACACCGATCGAGCCGACAATGGAACTCGGATCGACGACGATCTCGTCGCCGGCCGTCGCGATCATGTAACCGCCCGAGGCCCCGACATCCTCGATGAAAACGAAAACCGGCTTGCCGTGCTCCTCGGCGAGATCGCGGATGCGCTTGAAAATCAGATGACTTTGGACTGGTGAGCCTCCGGGTGAATTGATGACGATCGCAATCGCCGCGGCGCGCTTGATCTTGAAAGCACGCTCCAGCGGGGCTGCAAGCCCGGACAGGGACAACCCCGGCCTGAGCGGCGTCGCCATGCCGATCGGCCCGTTCAGCCGCAGCACCGGCACCAGCGGATGGCGTTGTTGCCAGCTCGCCGGCATCAGCCCGCGGATTCGTTCAATCAGCATCATCATCCCACTATGATTGTCATGCGCCACGTATTCCCTAGAGATGTAGCGTGGTCCGCCTTGCTGCAAGGTTAGCGGTTCAACTCGAATGCCGCCCCGTTTCGCAATATCTCTTCGACTTGCGGCCTGAATCCGGGTCCATCCACCTCGTGCAGTACCAGGCCCGGCAGGATTGAAGGCGGGGCGCGGCTACCCTTGCGGCCCTGGACGATGACCCGCGTCGCCGGCATTGCGGGACGCGGATGCACGGGCAAGACCGCGAGCGCGCCGAAACGGCGGGCAAAGGCGGCGAGGACAAGCTCCAGCGCCTCGGCACGGTGCACGAGCGTCAGGCTTCCGTCGGGCTTCAGCGCAGCGACAGCAAAACGCAGCCAGGCATCGAGGGTTTCATCCGGAGCGGCATGGGCGGCCGCCTTCTCCGGCGATATGCGGCTCGAGGCGGGATCGTAAAACGGCGGATTCGCAACGGCATGATCGGCCGCGGATATCAGCCCGCAACGGTCTATCGCTCCGCGTGCGGTTATATCCCCGACAACGACTTCTGTGCGGTCGGAAAATCCGTTGCGCGCTGCATTGTCGCGGGCCAGGCCGGCCGCCGCCGGGTCCGCCTCGACCAGGATCGCCTTCACTTCCGGCACACGAGCAAGCGCACAGAGACCCGCGACACCGACTCCCGAGCCGATATCGATCACAGTTTGTTGAGGCTTGAGGGGTGCCATCGCGGCGATCAGCACCGCCTCGATGCCGGACCGGTGCCCCTTTCGCGGCTGCAGGATCGACAGGCGGCCGCCGAGAAAATCGTCGGCGGAGAGGTTGGTCGGATCCGGCACGACAGCGGTCAACCCCTTCATTTCAGGTCGTTTTCGAGCCCCGCATCGACCAACAGGCGACGCGCCTCGTCAAGTGCCTGGCTGTCAACAAGGACCCGGCGCGGCAAGACGCCCAGAGATCCTTCGACGACGCTCATGTTCTGGTCGAAGATCATGCAGGCAATGCCCGCGTCCTTCAGCAGCGCCTCGACAAAGGACAGAAGCACCATATCGTTGGTTCGCAGCAATTCACTCATGGCGGAATTCATGACACGGCGGCGCGGGACTAGCAATTCGTCGCGGCTTCGGGCTATTGCCGGGCGGGGGACTGCCTCCTAATGTCTTTTGTATCCGCTGCGGGAGCGAGGTAACGCGTGGGAAACGTCATATCACTCCAGAAACCTTCCGACCGGGAAGCCGGGATCGAACGGCTCGTGAGCCTTGTGGCCGGCGATATGGGCCGGGTCAACGAGCTGATCCTGTCGCGCACCGGTTCGGACGTGACGCTGATCCCGGAAGTGGCGGCGCACCTGATCGATTCCGGCGGAAAGCGGTTGCGTCCGATGCTGACGCTGGCGGCTGCCCAGATGTTCGATTATTCGGGCGAAGGCCACATCCGGCTCGCGGCAAGCGTCGAATTCATGCACACCGCGACCCTTCTGCATGACGATGTGGTCGACGAAAGCGACATGCGGCGCGGCAAGGCTGCGGCGCGCATGGTGTGGGGCAACGAGGCCAGCGTTCTGGTCGGCGATTTCCTGTACTCGCGCTCATTCCAGATGATGGTAGATATCGACGATATGCGCGTCATGCAAATTCTCGCTGACGCAACCAACACCATCGCAGCCGGCGAAGTCATGCAACTGATGAATATCCACGACCCGGACACGAGCGAAGACGACTACCAGGCGG
>CAJQNW010000215.1 GCA_905479765.1 uncultured Tepidamorphus sp.
GCAGATCCCGCAGTTTTTCCGTGTTGGGCGAGGAGACGTTCAGCGTGAAGAAGTCCGCGAGCCCCCAGAGATGGCGCAGCACGCTGACATAGTCCGCCATCCGATCGACCGAGTTCTTGTTGGCGCCGATATTGACGCCGACGAGACCGCCGGGACGGCGGCGGCTGAGGTTGGCGAAAACGGCATCGTGGCCAACGGTGTTGAAGCCGTAGCGGTTGATCACCGCGTGATCGGCGGAGAGCCGGAAGACCCGGGGCCTGGGATTGCCCGGCTGCGGGCGCGGCGCGACGGTTCCGATCTCGGCAAAGCCGAAGCCCAGATCGAGCAGCGCGTCAGGCACCTCGCCGTGCTTGTCGAAGCCGGCCGCCATGCCGACGGGATTGGGGAAGTCGATGCCCCAAAGTCGAACCTCCAGGCGCGGATCGTCGGGACGGCGATCGCCGCGCAGCAATCGGGTCGTTTCTCCGGCTTTCAGCGCCTTGATGGCGAGATCGTGGGCGCGTTCGGGATCGAGCGCCAGCAGAAGCGGCTGCGCGAGCGCCGACAAAGCGCCGATCACGACGAGGGTCCGATCATGACGAGGGTCCGTCGGGCCCGGCCTCGATCGGCGCGACATCGACGACCGCCGCCAGCGGCAGTTGGCCATAGAGATGCGGAAACAGCGCGCCGCCGCGCGACGTCTCCCACTTCAGCGCCGTGCCAAGCGCGTCCGGATCGATTTCCACCAGCACCAGATCCATCTTGCCGGCATAGTGCTTGGCCAGCGTGCCGGGAACCTGCTCCTTAGCGGAGAGATGGATGAAGCCATCGCGCGCGTCGTCGGCATTGCCGTCGTAATGGCCGGCCGCCTCGGCAGCCCGCCATTCCTCACGCCCGCAGATCTTGAAAACGGAATCGCTCATGCCGGCGCGACCGTATATCCGGCCCGCTCCACCGGCAAGAGGCGCCGGCAAGGCATCCCGGCAGGACGGCAGGCGGCGCCCGAAGACGCGCCAGAGCGTCCGGCGCGCGGCGCCGGGAAAAAACCGAGCCTGTCGCTCAACTGCGATTGACCGAAAAAGCGTCCGGCACGGGAGAAGGTCCGCAAGCGCCTGCAAGAGGCGCGAAGAACCCCCTCGCCGATGCCGGACGAGTTCGGCCTGGCGGCACCCTATCCGGCCAGGCTTGGTTTTTTCCCGGCAAGCCGGGTCACAATCTGAGACGTTGAAACAACGTCTCCAAATAGCGCGGCGATCTCACTGACAACCCCGTGGACCACCGTTTCAGCATAGTCACCCATGGCACGGCTGTCTGATGCATCCGCAACTAACGCCGTGCGATGACCGCGCCGATGGGCATCGAAAATCGTGGCCAGACAGCTGCTTTCTCCGGTCAGGCCGGCCAGCAGGAAGTGCGGGCTGGCAAGGCTGTCGAGCAACGTGGAGAATGAATCATTTGAATAGCAGGACGGCTGGGAGCGTTCGAACACCATCTCGTGAGGACTGGGCCGGAATTCGTCGATCCAGTCGGCGAACGGCGTGGCGCGATTGAAGAACGGTTCGCGGCGCAATTGTCGGAAATGCGCAACGGGAAGCCCCTCCTTGCGGGCGAATTCGAGCAACCGCAGGCAGTTCGTCCACCAGGGTTCGCGACGCGCCAGGGCGTGCGCCCTGCCGTCGGTCACGTACTCGCGCTGGAGGTCGACGAATACGACCACCGGCGTATCGACATCTTCCCCCGGCCGTGGAAATCGGATCACGCTCATCGCCAACTCCCCGTTCAGGCCGCTTCACGATCGCGCAAGGGCGAACTGACCGGACGCGATACGGATTCTTCGAGGACGCCCGGCACGTCCCATTCCCCCTCCGGACGGATCAGTTCGTAGGGATCGCTGTCGAGCGTCAGCGGGTCGGGGTGCGGCTCCACCTCGAGCAGCATCTCCGTGTAGGAATAGTCGGAGAAGGCAAGCTTGCGGTTGCCGCCCATCGGCTTGGCGCCGAACCGGCTCCAGAACTTCACCAGCCGATCCTGGGCATGACCGTAGATCGTCGTGTAGCCCTTCTTTCGGGCAAGCTCGATACCGGCCCAGACGATATCGAAGGACAGCCGCGTATTGCGGTATTCGTGGCGAACCGCCAGACGCTCGAGCTTGGCGAAGGAAGCGAAGAAACGCACCCGAAGGCAGGCCGCCGGCTCCTTTCCGACATAGCCGATCAGATGCGTGGCGCAGAAATCATTACCATCGAATTCCTCATGGTAAGGACAATCCTGCTCACTCATGAAGACCGCCGACCGGATCGCGACAACCTTCATCATGTCGTTCATCGAACCGGCAACCTTGATCGCGTAAGTATTGCGACGCCCGACGGCGGCGTCCGCCTCGTCGCGCCTATAGCTGGCATAGATCGGTGTTCCCATCACGCGCCCTCCCCTGTCACACGGCCTCGACCAGGTGGTCGGTACGATTTGCCAAACGTATGTAACGGTGCAGGTCATCAAGCCCCGACCTTACCTTACGGAATCCTAAGCTCGCCATTATTCTTTCGCCCCCCATCGTCGTCGGCCGCGCGAACAGGTTCGCGTTGGCGTAAAGATCCGACTGAAGCATCCGGCTGATCGCACAGATGCCCGCGGACGCCATGCCCGGTGCCACGACGGCCCATTTGTAGATCGCCGCCGGTGCCTCGCCGGTGGGAACCATGCAATGGGAATCGGGGAAACTCGTATTCAGCTCGCCCAGAAGCAGCGCTTCAAGGCCGTCCTTCGACAGATGCAGCATCGCGTAGATGCCGACCGGAACATCCGCACGGCGAAACACCCATACGCTGTCGCGATTCCGGATCGAGACCCGGGCGACCGCGTCGGCGGCGGTGGACAGGACGGGAATTTCCCGTGCAGCAAGAGCGAGCAATCCGGGAATCTCTTCGATCTCTACGCGCTGCGCGGAAGTGCGCGCGACGTTCGTCCGGCTCAGATCGTCGAATTCGCGACGCTGCGGAATTGCATCGCCGTCGTGAATAAGCCGCAGATGGGGGCCTGCCATCGGTTGCATCGAAAACTCCGCCTGAACCACTGGTAGACAGGTTAGCCGTCCTCTGGGTAAATTCGCTGCTGTTATTCTTGCAATGGGCCGCTGCAAAAACGGAGCGCGGCACAAACGGGACACGGACCGGAATGGAGCGGGCAGCCGCAGAGAAGCAGCTTCGGGATGTCTCATGGGACGACATCCGGATCTTCCTGGCCTGCGTGAAGGCGGGAAGCTTCCGTCGCGCGGCGGTGGCCCTGCATGTCAGCTCCTCGACTGTCGTGCGGCGTATCGACCGGCTGGAACACGATCTCGGCATTCCGCTGTTCAACCGGATCCCGGACGGCGTCGTGCCGACGGAAGAAGCCCGCTCGATCATCGACCACGCGCAGCGCATGGAAGCCGCGATCTACGACGTTTTCCGCCGGGTCGAAGCGCAGGACACGACGACCCGCGGCGTGGTGAAGGTTTCGGCGACGGAAGGCATCGGCACCTACTGGATCATGCCGCGGCTGGTGAAATTCCAGCGCCAGTTCCCCTTCCTCATCATCGACATGGGATGCGCCATGGAGAGCGCCGACGTGTTGCGAATGGAGGCCGACCTTTCCGTTCAGTTCGAACGGCCGACCGCGCCGGACCTGATCGTCACCAAGCTCGGCCGGCTGCACATCTATCCGTTCGCCTCGCGCGGCTACGAGGAAATCTACGGATTGCCGAAGACCGTAGAGGAAATGAAGCGCCACAGGCTCGTCGATCAGGCCGCCCCGCAGCTCGACAGCGGCGCCTGGGCCCGGCTGCTCGGGCTCGAGGACGTCGAGGGCATCGTGTCGCTGCGCACCAATCTCAGCTCGGCGTTGCTCTATGCCGTCGAGAAGGGCGCCGGGATAGGCGCTCTGCCCTCCTATGCGCCGGCGCTCGGCGCGCCGATAGTCCCCGTCGACATCGGCATCCATCACTCGATGGATATCTGGATGACCTACCACCCGTCCGTGCGGCGCACGAAGCGCGTCGGCCTGGTGATGGACTGGATGAAGAATATCTTCGATCCGGAGACCTTCCCCTGGTTCCGCGACGAATTCATCCACCCTTCCGAATTCGTCGGGATGCTGCCGCCGGATTCCGAGATCAATATCGGCGCCGGCTTCGCCGCCGCGGTTCCGCAGACGGGCAACGCCGTGCCGCTGCCACTGACGGCCGCGTCGCGGCGGCGGTGAAGACCATTCCCGCAGCTGGAATACGGGCCGGGTTTTACCGGCAAAGTTCCGCAGCGTAAGTGTTGTTCATGGCTAATTTACTGATTCTACACACCAAATCACCGACACTCCGCGCCACGATTAATGAACCACGGGCGGGGTTAGTGGAACTATGGGTATCAAGGGCAAATTCGCGGCGATCGGCGTCGCAGTACTGATTCTGGTTGCAATCCTTATCGGCATGACTGTGGTCGGTGCGCAGGTCTACGCCAACCTCGTGCGATCCTCCGAAATCGCGTCGGCCGGACTGCGCAACCACATGACCGGCGACATGATGCACGACAGCCTGCGCAGCGACGTCTATCGCGCACTGTTCGTCGCCGAAGTCGATCCGGCCCTCGCCAAGCAATCGCTGGCGGACGTCGCCGAACACGCCGAACTGTTCCGCTCGCGCCTCGCCGCCAACAAGGCACTCGACCTGCCGGACTCGGTTCGCCCGACGCTCGACAAACTCGACGTGCCGCTGGAGGCCTATATTTCCCAGGCAGAAGTCATCGTCGCCACCGCCTTCACCGACCGCGCAGCCGCCATCGCATCCCTGCCGCAGTTCGACGAGCGGTTCGAAGGGCTCGAAGGCGTCATGGAATCGGCTTCCGAGGTAATCGAGGGCACGGTCGCCGACCTGGCGGCACAGGGTGCCCGTTTCGAGACATTGTCGATCATCGCGACGATCGTCGCAGCCCTGCTAGGTTTGGGCGTCGCGGCGGCGATCTACATCTTCGCTTCCCGCACCATCGCGGAACCGATCACCGGCATAACCGCGGTGCTCAAGCGGCTCTCGGAAGGCGACACCTCGGTGGAACTCGAAATGGCTGAACGACAAGACGAGATCGGCGATCTGGCCAAAACCGTCGCGGTGTTCCGCCAGAACACGATCGAGAAGCAGCGCTATGAAGCACGCAGCCAGGAAGACGAACAGGTTCGCGAGGAACGCCGGCAGCGGATCGACCAATTGATCGAAGCCTTCCGCGGCGCGTCCGTGGACATCATGGGGCAGATGGCGTCGGAAGCCGAGGCGCTCAAGCGCACGGCGGAAGAGTTGTCGACCGCATCCGGTTCGACGGCGGACGACGCAATATCGGCGAGTTCCGCCTCCGAACAGGCATCGAACAACGTCGAGACGGTTGCCGCGGCCACCGAGGAGATGGTCGCGTCGGTCGGCGAAATCTCGCAGCAGATGACCAAGACGACCGATATCGTCTCCGACGCCACCAATGTCGCCGCCAACGCCAGCGAGCGGATCACGTCGCTGTCGACCGCAGCGGAAAAGATCGGCGACGTCGTCTCCCTGATCCACGACATCGCGGAACAGACCAACCTGCTGGCGCTCAACGCGACCATCGAGGCCGCCCGCGCCGGCGATGCCGGTCGCGGATTCGCCGTCGTCGCGTCGGAAGTGAAGGCGCTCGCCGAGCAGACCGCAAAGGCGACCGAGGAGATCTCCAACCAGATCCATCAGATCCAGTCCTCGACCGGCGGCGCGGTGGACTCGATCCAGGAAATCACCGGCAAGATCAAGAGTGTCCACGAATACGCCGTCGCCGTGCTTGCCGCCGTCGAGGAACAGAGCACGGCCACGTCGGAGATCGGCCGCACCATTCAGGACGCGGCGAGCGAAACACGGCATGTCACATCGAACATGTCGACCCTGATGACGTCCGTGGATCATACCCGCAAGTCGGTGGCCCACGTGATGGAAGTCTCCGGCAGCGTCGGCACCCAGTCGGAAAATCTGCGGAAGACGATCGACGCATTCCTTACCGATGTCGCCGCTGCCTGACCGCGGCAAGGGGTCCGGCAGGCGTGTGACGACCGCCCGCCTGCCGCGAAACGAATGAAGTCGCATAAAGACGCACGAATCGCCGGTTTTTGACGACGTGCCGCCCCACGCCTGAACTAGCGTATCGTCCTACAACTGGTCGCATCGCCTCGGGAGGAGCGTATGGCTGGTACCCTGGACGATACCGACGCCGCAGGCTCGCGCGAGCAGGTTGGCGCGCGCGCCCGCACAGGGCGGCGGCCGGGTCGACAGCGGGCGGGGGTCGCGGCGCCGGCCTATCTGGTCCGGGACATTCCGCCCTACGAAATCCTGTCCGAGGAAAACCTCGTCCGAATCGAGGCGGCGACCGACCGCATCCTGGCGGAGACCGGCATCGAAATCCGCGGCGACGATGAAGCGCTGCGCCTGTTCCATGAGTCCGGCGCCCGGATCGACGGCGAGCGCGTGCGGTTCGAACCCGGACACCTGCGCGAAGTCCTGAAAACCGCGCCGCGCGAATTCACGCAGGTCGCCCGCAATAGGGACCGGTCGGTCTTGATCGGCGGGCGCAACACCGTCATGGCGCCGTCCTACGGCTCGCCCTTCGTCATGGACCTCGACAAGGGCCGCCGCTACGGCACGATCGAGGATTTCCGCAACTTCGTTCGGCTCGCCTATGCCGCGCCCTGGCTGCACCATTCCGGCGGCACCGTCTGCGAGCCGGTCGACCTGCCCGTCAACAAGCGCCACATGGACATGGTCTACAGCCACATGC
>CAJQNW010000216.1 GCA_905479765.1 uncultured Tepidamorphus sp.
GACGAGGATGTCAGTTGTGCCGTCGAAGGGCGCCGACCGCCGAAGCACGCGCAGCAACTCCTCGGATTCGATCGGCTTGGTGAGATGCTCGGCGGCACCGAGCGCGAGGCCCATTTCGCGGTCGCCCATCACGGTGACCAGGATGACGGGAATGTCGCACAGCTCGGCATCGGCTTTCACGGCCCGCAGAACCGCCCAACCGTCGAGGTCGGGCATGATGATGTCGAGGACGATCGCGCCCGGTTTCATCTCGCGCGCGAGCCGCAGACCTTCCTTGCCCCCGGCCGCCGTGACCACCCGGTACCCCTCGCCGGAAAGGGCATCCGCCAGGACCTTGCGGGCCGCGGGTTCGTCGTCCACCACGAGGACCAACCCGCGTTCGCCGTCAATCGGCTCGTTGCCGACCGGTTCGTCTTCACGCTCGCTGTAGTTTCGCGGGACCGTGACGGCAAAGGTGGATCCCTTGCCGATCTCGGTGTCGACCGTCACGTCTCCGCCCAGCATTTGCGCAAAGCGCTTGCTGATCGTCAGGCCGAGACCGGTGCCTCCATAGTCCCGGGACGTCGAGGCCTCCGCCTGGGTGAAAGCCTGAAACAGGCGGTCCTTCTGCTCATGCGTCATTCCGATGCCGGTGTCGGTGACCTTGAATTCGAGGCAATCGACGCCGGCGGCATCGACAGTCGCTCGCGCCGCCAGCGTGATCTCGCCGGCTTTCGTGAACTTCGACGCATTGCTCAGCAGATTGAACAGAATCTGCCGGATCTTCGTCTCGTCCGATCGCATGGTGCCAAGTCCGGCATCCGGGTTCACTGTCAGCGTGTTCCCGTTTTTCGCCACGAGCGGGGAAATTGTCGTCGAAACCTGGGAAACAAGATCCTCGACCGAAAACGTTTCGGCCAGCACTTCCATCTTGCCTGCTTCGATCTTGGAAAAATCCAGGATGTCGTTGATCAGCGAAAGAAGGTGCTTGCCGGCGACCCTGATTTTCTCGAGATCAGGGACGAACTCACGCTGGTCGAGATCCTCGGCCTCCTCAATGAGCATTTCACTGTAGCCGATGATCGCGTTGAGCGGCGTTCGCAATTCGTGGCTCATGTTCGCGACGAACTGGCTTTTTGCCTGGCTCGCGGAATCAGCCTGGTCTTTTGCGGCTTCAAGCTCGTCCTGGCGATTCTTCAGCTCGGTTATGTCCGCATAAACGCTGACGGTTCCATTGTCCGGCGTCCTGCGCTCGCTGATCTGCATCCAGCGCCCGTCGTCGTACTGCTGTTCCAGGAAACCTTCCGCGCGCCGATGGTGCTCGAGCCGGCGCAAGACCCACTCCTCCGGCTCCAGGCCGTCCAGGGTGGCGTTTTCACGCGCAATGACCTTTCTGATCATGTCTTCGAATCGCCGTCCCGGCTCGGCGAGTTCCGGATACATGGCCTTGAACCTGGTGTTCGCGAGCAGCAGCCGGTCGTCGGAATCGAAAAGAGCAAATCCTTCCGAGATTGTTTCCACCGCCGTTTCGATCACCTGGCGCTGGCGTCGCGTTTCGTCTTCCAGACGCGCGCGCTCGGTTATGTTGTCGCGCAGCAGGGTCACGGTCTTTGCCATCGTGCCGATCTCGTCCTCGCCGGAGGGCGGAATGTCGACGTCGAATCGGCCCTCCATGATCGAGCCGATGGCCTTGTTAAGCCGCTGAAGCGGCAAGACGATCGAGCGGAACACGATCACGGTGAGCGAGAGCCCGAGCAGCCCCACGGCAACCGCGATGATGATCCACAGTCTGACTGCGTTTCCGGCCGCGGCGATTGCGTTGGCCCGGGCAGCCCAGGCATCGTCGTGCAGGTGCTGCACCAGCTGCGCAAGCTTTTCCTCGACGACCTGGCTGTGTGCGCGCGCCTGAGCGAGCAGCGTGTTGCCGATCACCCGATTTTCGGCAGTGTAGGCGTCCACGGCCTGCAGCGCCGTGTCCATGTAGGAATCCGTCTCGCGCGCGATTTCTTCCGCTATTTCAGGATCGTAGACCTCCAGGCGTTCCAGGTTCCGGCCCAGGTCGGCGCGCGCCTGTTCGGCGTTGCGTTCGGAGATGGTCAGCAGACTCACCGCCAGGTCGGTCATCCAGTAGCGGACTTCGCCGAAAGACGTCGCCGCCGAATTCGCCGTTTCAAGGTGTCCGAACAGTTCGGTGGCGGCGGTGATCCGGTCCGAGTTCCGCGAAAGCTCGCGGATGACGATCGCGTTAGTCGCGATGAATGCGAGGATCAGAACCGCCGAGAGAGCCGCGACGCGCACAGGAATGGACCGCCGGCGCAGGTACCGCGCGACGCGTCGGGCACCGTGCTTCGAACTCGCTTCGGGGGCGCCTAGTGACTTGCGGGTCAAGGTCATTCAAAGAGCGTGATGCTTATCGCCGCCCCCAGGTCGCCCTCTTTGCCGCCTTCCTTTGGATAGCCGGTAATGTCGACGTCGCCGGCCGGCTCTCCATGACAGGACAGGCACGAGGCAGCGTAATATTCCGGTACGATGATGCGAAAAGCGGGATGCCCGTCGACCTGGACGGACTCGCTGAACGGATCTCCCTTGGGCCATTGGGCGGCCTTGAACTTGTCCTCGATAACGGACGTTTCCCATTCGTCGGGCCGGGCCTTCCGGTTGCGCACCAGTTCCTCCGGGGCCGTTACCTTGATGCGGGCCTCGTCGCCAACCCGCTCGCCGAATTTCTCGTTCACGAGGCGCGCGAAAATCGCCGGGATGAAACCCTTGAAACCAACACCCTCGACGTTGATCGTGGACTGGTTCTCTTCCACGACCTCTTGGATGGCCTCCATTTGCGCGCGCAGCAGCCGACCTTCGCGCGAGGCCGGATCGCTATCGCGCGGGTCCTCCCCGGTTCTTTCCGTGTAGAGAGCGATGGCCTCCGTCAGGACCCGCTCGCCCGTCAGGCCCTTGTCGCCCTTGCTCGGATCGTTGATCAAGCCCTGGTTTGTTGAAATCACCGTACGGGCCGACCGCAGCAGATCGGCAAGACGCGTGGCGACAGCCGCGTTGTCATCCTGCGCAAATGCCACATCCGCGCCCAGCGGTGCAAAGGACACTGCGGAAAGCATTACACATGCCGCCAGCATCCTGGCTGCGTGCAGAAACGAGGAACCGCCTATTTTGCCCGAGCTCATAATCCTGCGCCCCGCATGTCCGATGACAATGTGACATTTTATCACAGATTCCGGAAGAATTCTGCCGGAAGCGACCGGTTAAGGAAACTTAATAACCAGAGGCCCAGAGGGACGAACCATGCGCCTGTGGCGGACACATCATGCGTCGCTCCTTGCCGCGTACGGGTCAATCGGCCCTTGCCTGCTCCCCGACGCGGCGCAGCGGCAGGCCGGCAGTCACGTTGCCCTCGATCGCATCGAGGTTTCGACCCCTGGTTTCCGGCATCCAGACCAGCGCGACCACGAAGGCGACCACGCAAACCGCCGCGAAGAAGAAGAAAACCCCGGATAGGCCGAAAGCCGAAACGCCCGACAGGAAAAACAGGGCGACCAGGGCGTTGAACAGCCAGCTCGTCGCCGAGGCCGCCGCGATCCCGGTCTCGCGGATCGTCGAGGGCACCAGCTCCGACATCAGGACATAGGGCAACGGGCCGAGGCTGACGGCGAAGGCGGCGATATAGACGCACAGGCCGACCAGCCCCAGCATCGGCAGATCCGAGACCTGCGCGACCACGACGCCGGCCAGCCCGAGCACCATCACGAACGATCCGAGAATGGCGAGCGGGCGGCGTCCGAGCCTGTCGATCGTCGCGATCGCGACGATGGTGGCGACCACGTTGATCAGGCCAAGGCCGAAGGTCGCGCCGAGCGCGGCAAGCCCCGGGGTGAAGCCCAACTCGATGAAGATCGTCGGCGCGTAGTAGAGGATCCCGTCGATACCGCTGAGGTTCTGCAAGATGAACAGGCCGCAGCACAGGGCGAGGACAGCCACAACCGTGCGGTTGCGCAGGAGCTGGCGGAGCGTGTCGAGGCTGACGGGGGCATCGCCCTCGCCGGCGGAGTCCATCCGCGGCTGGTGGCGGAAGCCGAGCGCGGCGGCGGCCGCCGCAGCCTGGTCCCTGCGGCCGATCGCATCGAGCCACACTGGGCTTTCGGGAATGCTGGCAAGCGCCAGCACGCCGGCGATCGCGATCAGGCCTCCGCCGCCGATCGCGGGCGCCCATCGCGCCGGATCGTCGATGACGAGCGGCACGGCATAGGCGGCAAGGATGCCGAGCGTCACCGCCAGCTGGAACAGCGAGACGACACTGCCGCGATGGCGGGCCGGCGTCGCCTCGCCCGCGTACATCGGCCCCACCATGGACGACAGGCCGACCGCAAGGCCGATGAGAACCCGCGCGCCGACCAGCCACCACAGGCCCGGATGAAACAGGGTGAGACCGTAGCCGCACGCCGCCAAGCCGAACGCGATCAGCAGCGTGACACGCCGGCCGAAGGCGCGTGCCAGCGGCCCGGCCGCGACGGCGCCGACAAAGCAGAAGAACACCAGCGAGACGGTGAAATACTCCTTGCCCGACGTGTCGAGACCGAACTCACGCGCGATCTCGTCCAGCCACCCGGCAATGCTCGCCGTCGAGTAGCCGAACAGCAGGCCACAGCAGATCGTCAGGAACGACACGCGGTAGAGCGCGAAGGAAAGCGCGCCCCCGGCTTTCACGTGCCGCGTCATGCCGTCGCCAGAGCGTGCTGCTTTTCGATCTCTTCCAGGCTGATGCCCTTGGTCTCGGGCGCATAGCGCCATGCGTAAACCGCACCGACGGCGCAGAAGGCGCCGAATATCGCGAAGGTCGCCGACGCGCCCAGATTGTGCACCATGACGGGAAACAGGAATACCACGGCGAAATTGCACGACCAGTTGGCAACCGATGCCATCGCCATGCCCTTGCTGCGCAGCGCCAGCGGAAACAGTTCGGACATGTAGAGCCAGGGGAGCGGGCCGAGGCTGATCGCGAAGAAGCCGATGTAGGAAAACAGGCCGGCGAGCGCCAGCGGCGCGAGTTCCGGCGCGTCCTCCTTCATCGCATAGGAGATGACGGCAAGGCTGATGGCGGTGCCGATGAAGCCGATGATGAACAGCGGCCTGCGCCCGAACCTGTCGACCGTGAACATGGCGACGATCGTCATCAGCACGTTCATGGCGCCGACCCCGACGGTGGCGGCAAGCTGGGTCGTGGTGCCGTCAAAGCCGGCATGGCCCATGATTGTCGGCGCATAGTAGATGACCGCGTTGATGCCGCTCACCTGCTGGAGCAGGAAGGCTGCGATCGTGAACACGACGATCGGCTTCACGCTGTCCGACAGAAAGACGCCCCAGCCGGGCGCGCGGGTCTGCGTGGCCTGAGACTGGACGATGCCGTCGACGATAGCGCGTGTCTGCTGTTGCGTCAGCGACGGCTGGACGGAAGCGATGACGGACTGCGCTTCATCGGTACGCCCGCGCATGGCCAGCCAGCGCGGGCTTTCGGGCGCGCGCGAAATACCGAGCAGGCAGATCGCGGCGGGAACGGCACCCATCGCCAGCATCCAGCGCCAGGCGCCGAACTCGTCGAGGGCGAGATCCAGCAGGTAGGATGCCAGGATTCCGACCGTGATCATCAGCTGGAAGGCGGAAACGATCGCGCCGCGATGGCGCGCAGGGGCAAGCTCTGCCAGGAACATCGGCGCCGCCATCGCCGACGATCCGATCGCAATACCCAGAAGCAGGCGGGCCACGATCAGCATCCACTCGTCGTGGGCGAGACCGCTGGCAATCGCGCCGACTGCAAACAGTATGGAGCAGAGGACCAGGACCTTCTTGCGGCCGAGCGTATCGGCCCAGACAGCCGCGATGATCGCGCCGGCGACCGCGCCGAGCGGCACGGCGGCGGCCAACATGCCTTCCTCGCCGGCGGAGATATCGAAGACCTTGGTGATGTGCGGCAGGGCGCCGGCGATCACGCCTTCATCGAAACCGAACAGCAGCCCGAACATCGCGGCCAGTGCAACCAGATAGATAAGCATCCCCGGACTCCGTCGTTCGTGCCTAGTCGGCGAGATGGGCGAGGACGCCCTGGGCATGGCGCAACGACCAGGCGGTGATGGTCAGATAGCTGTTCGCCGACCCCTGCGACGGCCAGACGGCGGAATCGGCGACCGACAGGTTGGGCAGCGACCAGAACCGGCCGAAGGTGTCCGTTACGCCGACGCCGGGTTCCTCCGACATGCGCAATCCGCCGATTTCGTGCAGGGCCGCGCCGGGGGCGTTGACCTGGCTACGCACCAGGTCCGCCTCCATCCCCTTGGCCACTTCAGGCAGGAATGCCTGCATTTCGTCGAGGATACGCAGATCGTTTGGGGTCCGATCGTTCAAAACGACATATTTCCCGAGCGAGTCCGGGCCGTCGCTCTGGCCCCTCGTGAGCTTGACCTCATTGGTTTCCGCGGCATCGCCGACGCCGAAGCAATAGGCCAGCAGGTACAATCCCTGAGGATCGCAATCGAGCCAGACGGTGGCGTGGTAAGGGCTGTACCAGGTTTCGGCGAACGGACCCTGGATCTGGATGTGGAACGGGCGATCCTGGGTCGGCGGAACGAAGGCGTAGATCGGCTCGTTCAGCGGCTCCTTCAGCTTGAACAGCCCCTGAATGAAAAGATGATCTGCGATGTGGGTGCCGACATGCGGGTGCAGGTCCTTCAGGTTGGACGCCAGGGCGAGGCGGGTCGACTGGATCGCACCGGCGGCCAGCGCGTAGTGGCGCGCGGCGATGCGGAAGCGGCGGTCGTCCTGCGTGCCCTTGGCGATGAGACCGGTGACTTCTCTGCCGTTGTGATCGATCTCTTCGGCGACGGTATCGGGAACCAGCACGATCCGGCCGCGCGTCACTTCCCGCGACAGAAGTCCGCTGCGGAGCAGACGGTCGATGGCGCAATCGAAGCCGCGCGGGATATAGCCGTTGCGCGGTTCCTGGGTATCGACGCCGAGCAGCGCGTGCTCGGCCCCGATGCCGGCGCGGTCGAACCGCTCCAGAAGCGTGTCCTGCGCCTTGCCGCGGAAGAACGGCGGCCGCCTTTCGCTGCGGCCCGACACGTGCATCAGCTTTTCCGCCTTCACGTAGTAAGGCTCGAATTCGTCGTAGCTGAAGGGCCAGTCGGCGAAGTCCCACTGCGAAAACCGCGGCGTGCACCCGCCCCAGAACAATGTCCTGCCGCCGACGGCGGACCAGGCGTCGTTGTTGAGCGGCGGCGCGACGTCTTCCTGATAGTGCTCGCGATCCGACCAGGCCGTCCGGTAGCGAACCAGATTGTGGATCTGCGGGGTAATGTCGCTGCGGCTGCGGAACGGGGTAGACCCGACGTGGCTCGGCAGGACGAACGGGCCCGCCTCGAGCATCACCACCGAAAGACCCTGCTGGGCAAGCTCGATCGCGGTCGTGACGCCTGCCGTGCCGGAGCCGACGACCAGAACGTCGATATTCGTCGTCGCCTTGGCGATGGAAAACGGGTCCGCGGTCAGGACCGAGGATAATGTGGGCATGGTTTCCCCCTGCTTTTCTTAGCGATTGAACAAGCCGTTCGCGACTTTCCGGTGCGCCAGAATGATGTCGTCGACGTCGTCGCCGGTCAGTTTCGAGGCGATGGTCAGCAGCGCGGAGCGGTCGTGCAGATCGTCGCAGACCGGCAGATTGCCGCGGTCATAAGAAATCTCCGAGGCGAAGGCGTTTGCCGGATGCGTCCACGGGAAGCCGTCCCGGCTGTTGGAGCGCTTGTTGGTCAGGCTCGGGATGTTGAAATACCAGTGCAGGCCCCACTCGCGCATGGTCAGGCAGCTCAGCGAGCCCTCCGGGCCACGGATGCCTTCCGCCCTGAGCGCCTCGACGAACCGCGTGCAGGTTTCGGCGTCCGAAAAGGTGGTGATCATGAACGGGCCGCTGTCGCCGGCGGGATCGGCAACGGTCCGGAAAGTCAGATCCGGAATATCCGACAGCGCCTCGCGGATCTTCCATTTGGCCTGGCGCATGGCGCCGGTGATCTGGCTAAGCTTCCTGGACTGGGCCAGGGCCATGGCGCCGGCGAGGTCCGACATCCGCGCGCCCATGCCCCAGAGCTGGCAGCTCTCGTCGGAGGTATCGAGCCGTCCGGCGGCGTTGCGCGCGTAGCCCAGATCGTGCAGCGCGACGATGCGGCGGAACAGCTCGTCGTCATCGCTGACGATCATGCCGCCGTCGCCCGACGTCATGTTCTTGTTCAGCTGGAAACTGAACGTGGCGATATCGCCGAAGCGGCCGACGGGCGTGCCGTCCTGGCTGGCGCCGGCGGCCTGCGCGCAATCCTCGATCAGGCCGAGGCCGTGCTTTTTCGCGATTTCGGCAATCCGTCGCACATGGCCGGGCGCGCCGCTCATGTGCACGAGCAGGATGACGCGGCTACGCGGGTTGATCTTCGCTTCCAGGTCGTCGGGATCCATACAGAACGTGGCGTCGATATCGACCAGCCTGGGGATCGCGCCACAGCGGACGATCGCGGAGACGCAGCTCACCCACATGTAGCCGGCGATCAGTACCTCGTCGCCCGGCCCGACCTGCAGCGCCGACAACGCGATCGACAGGGCCGCCGTCCCTGAAGAGACCGCCAGCGCGTGCCGGTGTCCGAAGCGTTCGCGCCACTCTTTCTCGAGCGTCTCGACCATGTGCTGGGGATCCGGGCCGTAGAAGCGGAACGGGCTTTGCGCCTTGACGACACGGTCGACCAGTTCGCGTTCCTCCTCGCCGATCCAGTGTGCTCCGGGAAGTTCCCATGGCAGCGGGGCTGTACGAACCGGCGTTCCCCCCTCGATCGCCAAACGGTTGGCTCGCGCGGATTCGGACGAAGCGTTCACGGAAAATCTCCTCTTGCCGCCGCCGAGGTTCGTTTGTCCGCGTCACATCGCGCAGACCCCGGTTCGGTCGTCTCCTGTCAGCGGCGAGAGAGTGAGCGGCAAACGTTAAGGAGTGCTGTGCCGCGCGGATAAATGGCTTCGGTTGCCGACAATCAGCGACGGGGACGGACCGCGGGACGCGGTGTTCGACCGCGGAATCGACTCGCGGCGTTGACGCGCGGGGCCCGCCTCGGGTATATCTCTATTAGAAACACTGTTTCATAATAGGAAACAACGGAGGAGACGATGAAAGTTATTCACGGTCTGATTGCCGGCGCCTTTGCGCTGGGTGCGATGGGCGGCGCGGCCTCTGCGGCCGACTACACGTTCAAGGTGGGGCATGCCGCTTCCAGCACGCATGCCTTCAACACCGGCGTCGAGATGTTCGCCGAAGCCGTCGCCGAGAAGACCGGCGGCAAGGTCGCAATCGAGGTCTTCGGCGACCGGCAGCTCGGCGACGACAAGCAGCTCCTCGAAGGCGTGCAGCTCGGCACCATCGACGGCGCGCTCGTCTCCTCGCCGATCTTCCCGCTGGCCGCCGGCGCGGCTGCCTTCGACGCCCTGCAACTGCCGTTCGTGGTGCCGTCCTATGACGCGCTCAGCGCGGCCCTGTCGGGCCCGGTCGGCCAGAAGCTGCTCGACAGCCTCGATGCCAAGGGCATGAAGGGCCTGTCCTTCTACGAAGCCGGCCAGCGCCACTTCCTCAGCCGCGAGAAGCCGGTCAAGACGCTTGCCGATTTCGAGGGCTTGAAGACCCGCATCGTGCCGATCCCGCTACACAAGGCGACCTGGGAAGCCGTCGGCACCAATCCGGTCGGCATGCCCTACGGCGAAGTCTACTCGGGCCTGGAAACCGGCGTGATCGACGCCGTCGAGATCAACCTGTCGTCGGTCGAATCGGAGAACCTGTTCCAGAACGCCAAGGAAGTGACGCTGACGGGCCACTACTTCTGGCCGGGCGTGCTGGTCTGGAACAAGGCGAAGTTCGACGCGCTGCCCGAAGACATCCAGGCAGCGCTGGTCGAGGCCGGCAAGGAGACCATCGCCAAGCAGTACGCGTTCGTGAAGGAAGACGAGGCGCGGGTCGCCAAGGCGCTTCAGGAGAAGGGCGTGACGATCAACGAGCTCGAGGACCTGGAAGCCATGCGGGCCAAGACCGCGCCGGTGGTCGAGGAATGGTCGGGCAAGGATCCCATCATCGGCGAATTCATCGAGACCGTCCGCAAGGGGTCGTAAGGATGGACGAGAACGAAAGCGGCAAGGCGCAGGCCTATCGCTGGGAAGACCTGCCCCGGGAGCACGTGCGTCCCGGGGTATCCCGGGCCGGTTTCCGGGGCAACGACGTGATGTTGTGCATGAACTGGCTGGAACCGGGGATGGAGGTGCGTCCGCACAGCCATCCGCAGGAACAGCTGGTTATGGTGGTGAAGGGCAAGATGCGCTTCTTCATCGGCGACGACACCGTCGAGGTCGAACAGGGCGGCGTCGTGCGCATTCCGCCGAACGTCACGCACTGCGGCGAGGTGGTCGGGGACGAGACCGTGCTCAACCTCGACGTGTTCTCGCCGATGCGCGAGGACTACCTGCACCTGGTGACCTATCAAAAGGACTCCTTCGAGACCGCCTGATACTCCAAGCGTTTGAAACTCCTGATGAACGACCGGCTCCCAAGCCGGTCGAACGGGGAGACTCAACCCTGAAGCCAGGCGGGAGGGGACAAAGACGATGGCAATTCTGACGTCCATAGCGCAGGCCTACAGGGCTTTGATGGTCGCCGTCCTCGGCTTCCTGATGGCCGTCCTGTTCGCCGTCATGTGCGTGCAGGTGTTCTTCCGCTACGGCCTCAACGCCTCGCTGATCTGGGCGGAGGAGGTCTGCCGGTACCTGCTGATCTGGGTCTCGTTCCTGGCCTGCGGCATCGCCTACCAGCGCGGCGAGATCGCCGCGATGCGGATCCTCGTCGAAGCGCTGCCGGCGCGGCTCGCCGCGCTGTGCGCGCTGATCGCCGATGCCGCCGTCCTCGTGCTGCTTGGCGTGCTCGTCGTCTTCGGCTGGAAGTATGCCGTGTTCTCCGGCGGCCAGACGATGCCGGCCGCCGACTTCATCTGGACGGATATCTTCGGCGGCGAGGAGCCCACCAACCTGTCGCTGTTCTGGATCTATGTCGCCATTCCCGTCGGCGCGGCGCTGCTCGGCGTTCATGTCGCCGTGCATCTGATCGGCTGCGTGCGGTCGCTCGCCAGCGGCCAGCGGCCCGTCTTCCCCGAGGGCGTGCCGGAAGAATGGGAGTCGCCGCTGTGATCCCCTATCTCGCCGGATTTGCCGCGTTCCTGCTGGTCGGCGTCCCCGTCGCGCTGGCGCTCGGCCTCGCCTCGCTGGTCTACCTCTATGTGACCGGCAACACGCACCTGCTGATCGCCTTCCCGCAGCGCATGATCGCCGGCGTCGACCAGTTCGTGCTGCTGACGATCCCGTTCTTCCTGCTGGCCGGCAACTTCATGAACGCCGGCGGCATCACCGAGGAAATCGTCAAGCTCGCGCAGACTTTGGTCGGCCGGGTGCGTGGCGGGCTTGCCGCCGTGACGGTGGTTGCCAGCATGATGTTTTCCGGCGTCAGCGGAGCGGCCACCGCCGAGGCCTCGGCGCTCGGTTCCGTGCTGATCCCGGCGATGCGGCGCGACGGCTACGATCCGCGCTATGCCGCGGCCCTGGTCGCGACCAGCTCGATCCTCGGCCCGCTGGTGCCGCCGTCGCTGGCGCTCATCCTCTACGGCGTCCTGACAGGCACCTCGATCGGCGACCTGTTCATCGCCGGCATCGGCCCGGCCGTCATCCTGTGCGTGTCGCTTATCGTCTACGTCCTGATCAAGGCGCGGCGGGAGAACCATCCGGTTTCGCCGGTGATCTCGAAGGAGGAGCGGAGGCGTTCCTTCATCCGCGGCGCGCCCGCACTGCTATTGCCGGTGATCATCGTCGGCGGCATTCGCTCAGGGATATTCACGCCGACCGAGGCCGCCGCGATCGCCGCCCTCTACGCACTGCTGCTCAGCGTCTTCCTCTACCGGACGATGGGGTTCGCCTCGCTGTGGAAGGCGCTGTTCGAAACGGCGACGCTGTCGGCCGGCATCATGCTGATCGTCGCGATGGCCAGCATGACAGCCTTCGTGCTCGGCTTCGAGAACGTGCCGAAGCAGATCGCCATCGGGCTGCTGTCGATCACCGAGGAGCCGGCCTTCCTGCTTCTGCTAATCAACGGACTGCTGCTGGTGCTCGGCCTGTTCCTGGAGCCATTGGCCGCCCTGATCCTCGTCATGCCCATCCTGATCGAAGTGGTGCAGACCATCGGTCTCGATCCGGTGCAGTTCGGCGTCATGGTCGTCCTGAACCTGATGATCGGCATGATCACACCGCCGGTGGGCCTGTGCCTGTTCATCGTCAGCGCCATCGGGCGCGTACCGATCGAAGGCGTGAGCCGCGCTGCGCTGCCGATGATCGCGATCTGCGTCGCGGTGCTGCTGCTCGTCGCCTTCGTGCCGGAACTGACGCTGTTCCTGCCCAGCGTGTTCGCGGAATAAGGAGGGCGAAATGAGCGATGAGAAAGCCCCCGCGGGAATCCAGTCGCTGAAATCCGCATTCCGGGTCATCGAGGAAATGGCCTCGACGGCTGAGCCCGTCGGCGTCACCGAACTGGCCAAGGCGCTCGGCATGCCGAAGACGCGCACCTTCCGCTATCTGCGGACCCTGAAGACGCTCGGCTACGTGTCGCAGGACGCCTCGACGGAGAAATACCGGCTGACGTTGCGCCTGTTCCACCTCGGCCAGGCGGTCGCCGATTCGACGCAGCTCCTGACCGAAGCCCGCGCCGCCATGGTGCAACTTCGCCGCGACACGGAGCAGACGGCCACGCTGTCGATCATCGAGAGCGAGGGCGTGCGCGTGCTCGACATCGTGCGCGCGGATTCGCCCGTGCAGATCGTCACGCGGCCGGGCGCGTTGCTGGAGTTCCACTCCTCGGCGCAAGGCCGAGTGGCGCTTGCCTTTGGGCCGGCAAACCTGTGGGACGCCGTGCGCGGCAAGGACCTGACGCGCTGGACGCCGCAGACGAACACCGATCTGGACACGCTCGAAGCCGAGGTGGAAACGACCCGCCGGCGCGGATGGGCAACGGCGCCTGAGCAGACACTGGTCGGCGTCAATGCGCTGGCCGCACCGATCTTCGATGCCAACCGCGCGCTGATCGCCACCATCACGGTCGCCGGTTCGCTGCAGCACGTGCCGGCCGAGCCGCCGGCAGACCTTCTCGCCGCCGTCCTTCAGGCGGCGCGCCGTATTTCCGAAAATCTTGGTTGCACGGAGTATCCTGTATGACGCATCACGCGCTCGCGATCGACATCGGCGGAACCTTCACCGACATCGTCCTGGTGTCGAGTGACGGCTCGAGTTTTGTCGACAAGACGCTGACCACACACCATGACCTGCTCGAAGGCTTCTTTCGCGGCGTCGACATGGTGCTGAACCGAGCCGGCATCGCACCCGGCGACGTTGACGATGTCATCGTGCATGCCACCACGGTCGTCACCAATTCGCTGATCGAACGCAAGGGCCCGCCGACCGCGCTGATCCTGACCGAGGGCTTCCGCGACATCCTCTACATTCGTAACGAGCATCGCTACGACATGTACGATCCGCAGATCGAGTTTCCCGAACCGCTGATCACCCGCGACCTGACCTTCACGCTGGCCGAGCGCACCTATGCCGACGGCGAGGTAGGCACCTCCGTCGACGAGGCGCAGGTGCGCGCGATGGCAGCCGACCTGAAGGCCAGGGGCGTGCAGTCCGTCGCCGTGTGCCTGCTCAATTCCTACAAGAACGCCGAAAACGAGCAGACCGTCGGCCGCGTCCTGGCAGAGGAATTGCCGGAGCTGTTCATCTCGCTGTCGAGCGACATCGCACCGCAGATGCGCGAGTACCTGCGCGCCTCGACGACGGCGATCAACGCCTTCACCGAACCGATGACGCGGCCCTACCTGAACGCGCTGACGAAGGAACTGGCAGACCGCGGCTTCTCCCAGCAGCCGCTGATCATGCTGTCGAGCGGCGGCGTGGTGGGTGCCCCGACTGCGGGCCGCAATCCGGTGCGGATGATCGAATCCGGTCCCGCGGCCGGCGCGCTGGTGGCCAGCTTCTTTGCCCGGCGCTTCGATATCCCGAACCTGTTTTCCTTCGACATGGGCGGGACGACGGCCAAGGCCTGCCTGATCCTCGACTACGAGCCGCTGGTTTCCGGCGAGTTCGAGGTGGACCGGCGCTACCGGTTCAAGCCGGGCAGCGGCATGCCGATCACCGTTCCCTCGATCGACATGATCGAGATCGGCGCCGGCGGCGGCTCGATTGCCCGCGTCGACACCCTTGGACTCTTGAAAACAGGGCCGGACAGCGCCGGCTCGGACCCCGGTCCCGTGTGCTACGGGCGTGGCGGCACCCAACCCTGCATCACCGACGCCGACGTGGTGCTGGGCATTCTCGATCCCGACAACTTCCTCGGCGGCGACATGACGCTCGACGCCGAGGCCGCGCGGGCTGCCCTCGGGGCGCTTGGCGACAAGCTCGGCGTCTCGGCGGAAAAGACCGCGCTCGGCGTCTTCGAGGTGGTCTGCGAGCAGATGGCGGCAGCGGCCCGCGCGCATGCCACCGACCGCGGCGTCGATTATCGCGGGCTGCCGATGCTGGCCTTCGGCGGCGCCGGCCCCGTGCACGCCTGCAAGGTGGCCGAACTGGTCGATGCCAGCATGGTGATCTACCCGCCGCTGGCCAGCGTGCTCTCGGCCTTCGGCACGCTGGTGACGCCGGCCAAGATCGACCTGGTGCGCAGCGAACTGGTGCGGCTAGAAGACATCGACTGGTCCAGTCTCGGCGCGACGCTCGATACGATGATCGAGGAGGGCAAGTCGGCGCTGATCGAGGCCGGACTGAACATCGCGGAAGCAAGCTTCGGCTTCGCCGCCGACATGCGCTATGTCGGCCAGCAGTCCGAGATCTCGGTGCCGTTCAAGGACGATCCGCGCAAGATCGGCGATCCGGCGAAACTACGCGCGACCTTCGAGGCCGACTACGAGAAGGTCTACGGCCTCAGGCTCGCCGACATGCCGGTCGAGGTGGTGAGCTGGCGCGTGGTTGCCCAGGGCAAGCCGCCGGCCCGCGAGGCCAGGGTGCGGTTTGCCGCCGAAGCCGGCGCGCCGAAACGGACGCGGCCGGTGCATCTTGCAGACACCCCCGTCGACGTTCCCGTCTACGACCGCGACGCGATCGCGGTGGGACAGCGGATCGACGGGCCGGTGATCGTGGAAGAACGCGAAACGACGGTCTTCGTGCTGCCGGGCTGGCACGTCGACCTGCACGAAAACGGCAGCCTGATTGCCAC
>CAJQNW010000217.1 GCA_905479765.1 uncultured Tepidamorphus sp.
GACATCGTTATCCTGGAAATCGATAAAAACGGTGCGGAAGCCGGGATCACTTCGGATATCGACATGGCAATCCTGTTTGGCGCCCTTGGCGTTCTGTGCCGTCGTCAGGAGGGGGCGCTGACCGCCATGAAAGGGGCGGATGACGGCAACCGGCTGGGCATCCAGTTGAAAGTCGACGTGAAGACCATGGATGCCGATTCGCCGGAATCCGAAGCAGCCTGAATTTTGGGTGGAGTGTGTCCCCGCAGCCTTTGCGTCGGTCGCCGATTCCCGCTAACAAAGGGCATGCTTCGACCCTCGGGAAAACCACGACGTCGTTCGACCCGCCAGCGGACTGGCCTGATTGGGCTCCTGCTGGGCGTGATCATTCTGGCCCTTGTCCCGAGCAGCGGGCAGGCGGGACCGGCTCTCGTCTTCAATACCCGCACCGGCGAGGTCCTGCACAGTCATGGCCCGTTCACGCCCTGGCACCCGGCTTCACTAACCAAGCTGATGACGGCATATGTGACCTTCCGTGCCATCGAGAGCGGCCGGATCACGATGCAGTCGCCGGTCAGGGTCACCGAGCAGGCGCTGGCGCAGCCGCCGAGCAAGATGGGTTTCCCGGTCGGCACCGAAATCAGCGTCGAATACGCCCTGCGCATCCTGATGGTGAAGTCGGCAAACGACATCGCCTATGCGCTTGCCGAGGCGGTCGGCGGCAGTCACGACGCGTTTATCGCGCAAATGAACACATCGGCGCGCCAGCTCGGCATGATCGACACCACTTACGTCAATCCGCACGGGCTGCACGATCCGCGGCAAGTCACGACTGCCCGCGACCTGGCGCTTCTGACAAGCGCGATCATCAACAACTACCCTCAGCATCAGCATTTCTTCGAGATACCGTCGATTCGGGTCGGCCAGAGCGTTCTGACCAACCACAACAAGCTGATTGGACGGTTTCGCGGTGCTGACGGCATGAAAACCGGATATGTCTGCGCCTCGGGCTTCAACATCGTGGCGACGGCGACGCGCGGCGGCCGCAGGCTGGCGGCGGTGGTGCTTGGCGGTATGCGCTCGACGCTGCGCAACGAAGTGACCGCCGGGCTTCTGGAAGCCGCTTTCGAGGAGGGCACCGGCTTTTCCCTGCTCGGTGGATCCGGCCGTCCGACGATAAACAGCCTGGCAAGGCCCGCCTCGATCGGCGCGCCGGTCGATATGCGCCCCTATGTCTGCCAGAAGAAAAAGGCGCCGGCGGAGTATCTGTCGTTCGGCATGGAGGCGAAAACGGCGTCCAGTACCGATCCGTCCGGCAGCGCGCTGGCGCTGACTGCAGCCTCGGCCGTCGATCTCGGGCCGATGGCGCCCGGAACCAAGCCGGTCGTCGCCTTCGACGTACCGATGCCCCGCCCGCGCCCGTCGGATGCGCCCAAGGTCAACGCATTCAAGATTTTCGCCACGCCGTCCATTTCCAGCACGCCGGCGACGCAGAATCAGGTCAGGCCGCGGAACAATCCGCTGCGCTGACCGGCGCTTGATTGCCTCCGGCCTCCCCGGTCTGCAAGCCGGTCTCAGTCCGGTTTGCGGCGGATGACGAAGCGGTAGACGCCGCCGGACTCCGACTGATCGACGAGAGCGTGTCCGGTCTCCGAACAGAAGTGCGGAAAGTCTATGACGGAGGCCGGATCGGTCGCCTCGACGGTCAGGCACGTATCGGGTGGCAGCGACTGCAACAGCTTGCGGGCCTTGAGGACGGGCAGCGGACACAGCAGCCCCTTGACATCAAGGTGGTGTGACTCTGCGGCACCTTCGGTCTTGGAGCCGTTTCCTGAAAGAGCGTCCATCCCGTTCTCCCTCGGCTGCTCCGGACCATGCCTCGAAGCGTTTGCACCATGTTGCATCGGTTCGGTGATGGGAAACACCGCGGCGCGGGCTTGTCAAATCAACTGCGCACTTATCTTGATTGTCACACGGTGGTAGTGATGAGGCAGGGGCTCGCCGAAGTCGCGGTGGCGGGGCCGGTCTATAAACGCGACATGTGAGGATGCTCGGGGGATCTGATGCCGCTCCTGGAACGGTTGCGCAGCGAATATATCTATTTGCGTGCAGCGATACGCATTCTGGGAAACGTCTCGCCGATCGTTAAGAACCGGACGCGGACCTTTCCCGACATCTTCGACAAACTGGTCGACGAATACGCCGACAACGTCGCTCTCCTGAACGATCGCCATCAATTGACCTATCGGCAGCTTCTGGCGCGCTCGAACCAGTATGCGCGCTGGGCGCAATCGATGGGTATTGGCAAGGGCGACACCGTCGCGCTGATGATGCAGAACCAGCCGGAGTATCTTGCCGTCTGGATGGGCATCATCCGGGTCGGTGGCGTTTGTGCGCTGGTCAACACGAACCTGACCGGTTCCAGCCTAGCCCATTGCCTGAATATCGTGGATGCACGCCAGATCATCGTCGGCGATGACCTCATCGCGAATTACGAAACCGCGACGCCGTATCTCAACGATCCCCCGAACATCTGGGTGTCGGGCAAGGCGACCGCCGGTGCGGAGCGGATCGACCCCGCGCTCGACCACCTATCCAGTGACGCGCTGCCGGCGGACAAGCTGCCGGAGCTGACCATCGACGACCCGGCACTCTACATCTACACGTCCGGCACCACCGGCCTGCCCAAGGCCGCCGTCATCAATCACTACCGGGTGCAGGCGATCATGGCGGGGTTCGCGGCGGCGTGCGATTCCACGCAGAACGACAGGATCTACGTCGCCCAGCCGCTTTATCATACAGCCGGCGGCGTGCTGGCGCCGGGTATCGTGCTGATGAACGGCGGCTCTTGTTTCATCCGCGAGAAATTCTCGGCGCGCCAATTCTGGGACGACGTCGTCACCTACGAATGCACGATGTTCCAGTACATCGGCGAGTTGTGCCGATATCTGCTCAACGCGCCGCCGCATCCAAACGAGACCAAGCACAAGATCCGGCTGTGTGACGGCAATGGCCTGCGGCCCGATATCTGGATGGACTTCAAGCAGCGCTTCCGCATTCCGCGCATCATCGAGTGGTACGCGGCGACGGAAGGCAACGTCACGATCTTCAACCTCGACGGCAAGCCCGGCGCCGTCGGCCGCATTCCGAAGTGGCTGGAAAAGCGGTTCATGACGAAGATCATCCGCTTCGACGTGGAAACCGAGACGGTGGTGCGCGGTACCGACGGCTATTGCATCGAGTGCGCGCCCGACGAGATCGGCGAGGCCATCGGCCGGATTCTGATCGACCCGAAAGCGCCGGCGCAGCGGTTCGACGGCTATGCCGACAAGTCGGCGACGGAAAAGAAGATCCTGCGCGACGTGTTCGAGGGCGGCGACGCCTGGTTTCGAACCGGTGACCTCCTGAAGAAGGATGCGCTCGGCTACTTCTATTTCATCGACCGTATCGGCGATACGTTCCGGTGGAAGGGCGAGAACGTCTCCACGTCGGAAGTCGGGGAGACCATCAACGTCTATCCGGGCGTGCGCGAGGCGAACGTCTACGGCGTCAATATTCATGGTCACGAGGGGCGCGCCGGCATGGTCACCATGTCGGCTGACAGCGACATCGACCTGGCGGGCCTGCGCGAGCACATCCATGCGCAGCTTCCCGTCTATGCCCGGCCGCTGATTCTGCGCATCCGCCACGAAATGGAGGTCACCGGCACGTTCAAGCAGAAGAAGGTGGATCTGCGTAACGACGGATTCGATCCCGCGCGTATCGGTGACGACCTGTTTTTCGACAATCCGGAAACCGGTCGTTTTGAACCGATCGACGCCGATCTCTACCGTCGGATTCAGTCGGGCAGTTTTCGCTTGTAGGGCCAACGTTCCCGCGAGATAGGCATGGGCGCGGGCAGCCGCTAAGGTCTGCGGCCAGTTTCATACGCCGACAGGAGATCCCAGATGAGTGACCATGCTTCCCCGATAGACGTCCTGGACTTCTGGTGGCTGGCCGGGCCCGACAAGTGGTACGCGGGCGGCGCGGACTTCGATGCCGCCTGCCGGGAGCGTTTCGGGGAATTGCTTGAGCACGCCGCGGCGGGCGGGCTGGAAGATTGGGAGCAGACGCCATACGGCGCTCTGGCGCTGCTGATCGTGCTCGACCAGCTGTCGCGCAACATCTTCCGGGGCAGCGCGCGGGCCTTCGCGCAGGACGCGCGCGCGCTCGGTGTCAGTGAACGGGCGATCGCTGCGGGTTACGACAAGGCCTACCCGGTACCGGCCCGAAACTTCTTCTACATGCCGTTCATGCACGCGGAGGATCTCGACATGCAGGCGCGCTGCTGCGACTTCTTCCGCACCCACACCACGCAGGAGAGCTATTTCTTCGCGCTGGTGCATATGGATGCGATCCGCCGGTTCGGCCGGTTTCCGCACCGAAACGAGGTGCTAGACCGTGAATCGACGCCGGAAGAGCAGGAATATCTGGATAGCGGCGGGTTTTCCGCATGAAGCCGTCCGGCGCGTCGCCTCTCTATACCAGCCACGCCGGAACCGTTTTTTAAGCGCCGTTTCGTAGTCTCCCCCCGTTATTCCGGAACCGGACAGGACAACGGCAGGGTGAGCGAAATCGCGCCGTCCAACCAGCATGACGGCCCCGCCGAGCGGCGGCGGACCGGGCGGATCGCGCGGACGCGGCGCCTGGTCTTCGGCATTCTGCGCGCCCGGACCGACCGGACGCTGGCGCAGCGCACGGCGTTCCTCGCCTTCTTCATCCGCGCATCGAGCGCGGCGATCGCCCTGGTCCTGCAGATCCTGCTGGCGCGCTGGCTAGGTACCCACGAGTACGGCGTGTTCGCCTTCGCCTTCGTCACGCTGGTGATCGTCGGCGGGCTTCTGCCGATCGGTATCCCGACGGTGGGACAGCGGTTTATCGCGGAATACACCGAAAACGGCCAATCCGGCCTGCTGCGCGGCATCCTGGACGGCAGCCGGCTCTTGATGGTTGCGATAGGCACGGCCGCGTCGCTGCTCGGCGCGGCCGGCCTGTGGCTGTTCGGCGACCTGATCGATTCCAGTTACCTACTGCCGCTCTATCTCATTCTGACCTGCCTGCCGATCTATGCGCTGGTCGAGGTGCAAGACGGGATTGCCCGCAACTACTCCTGGATCGACCTTGCGCTCGCGCTGCCCTATCTGATGCGGCCGCTGACGATCATCGCGATCGTCGGTGCGACGATGCTGGCGACTGGGCGCGCCGATGCGATCACGGCGTCCTACGCGCTGATCGGGGCGATCTGGATCACCGGCGTCATCCAGACGGTGCTGCTGGAGATACGGCTGAGGCGGGAGGTGCCGCGCGCGCAGCGCGCCTATGCCTGGAAGTCCTGGATGGTCACTGCGATGCCGATCTTCCTGGTCGAGAGCTTCTACATGCTGCTGACCAACACCGACGTGCTGGTTTTGTCGATCTACGAGGATCCCGACAAGGTCGGCATCTACTACGCGGCAGTGAAGGTGCTGGCGCTGATCTCGTTCGTGCCGTTCGCGGTCACGGCTGCCTCGGCGCACAAGTTCGCCGAATACGGCGCGCACGGGGATCGGGACAAGCTGGAATCCTTCGTGCGCGACACGGTGACCTGGACGTTCTGGCCGGCGCTGGGGGCGACGCTGGCGATGCTTGCTGCGGGCAAGCCCTTGTTGTGGCTGTTCGGGCCTGAATTCGTCGACGGCTATCCGCTGCTGTTCGTGCTGGTGCTCGGGCTGATGGCGCGGGCTACGGTCGGGCCCGTCGACCGGGTGCTCAACATGCTCGGCCAGCAGAACTATTGCGCCATGATCTATGCCGGCGCCTTCGCGCTCAATCTCGCGCTCAATTTCACGCTGATCCCGCTCTTCGGGCTTGCCGGCGCGGCCTGGGCGACGAGCCTGGCACTTATTGCGGAATCAATCCTGCTTTTCCATGCGGCGCGAACGCGGCTCGGCCTGCACGTCTTCATCCTGGACCGCAAACGATGACTTCCGTCCGGCCCGCCTGCGATCCGACCTGGACGCTCGGTGCGACGGTCGTCGATCACGTCCGGTTGGCTGAGGCCCGTGTCGACTGGAAGGCACTTGCAAAGCGTGCGCTCGAACCGAACGTCTTCTACGACCCGGATTTCGCCTTGCCGGCAGTTGCAGCCCTCGGGCAGACGAAGGCGTTGCGCGCAGTCCTGGTCCACACGGACGAGGTCGACCGCCCGGGACGGGTCTGCGGGCTCTTTCCCTTTACGCTGTCGCGCCGGTGGGGCGTTCCGGTCACCGCAGGCGTTGCGTTCATCCATCCTTACGCGATGTCGTCGGCGCCGCTGGTCGATCCGGACGGAGCCGGGGCGACAGTTGCTGCCTTTCTCAGGTGGCTGGAAAGGGGCGAGGGTGCGCCGGCTGCCTGGCTGTTCCGCTTCCTGCCGCAGGACGGTCCGCTGAAGGATGCGCTCGATGAGGCCCTGGCGGAGTCGGATATGCTGGTCCGCACATATGCCCGGTACGACCGCGCCGTGCTGGACGGACCGCAAATCGATCTGGCCGACTTCGAGGCGACTCTGAGCCCCAAGCGGTACCGCGAATACCGGCGGCTGCGCCGCAAGCTCGGCGAGCATGGGGCCGTGACGGTCACGCGCGCAGTTGAGCCGGATGACGTGCAAGCGGCGATCGAGGAATACCTCGCGCTGGAAGCCTCTGGCTGGAAGGGCCGGCGCGGGACTGCGGCCGCGCTCACGGCGGAGACGCGTAAGATGTTCGAGGCGATCGCCGGGGGCTTGAGTCAGACTGGCCAGATCCGTGTCGATTCGTTGCGGGTCGGCCGGGCACCGGCCGCGATCGCCGTCAGCTGCGGGATCAAGGACTCCTGGTGGCTTTGGAAGATTTCCTTCGATGAAGACTACGCCCGCTATTCGCCCGGCGTGCTGGCAGTCCTCGACGTCAGCGAGATGGCGGTTCGAGACGGCGATCACTACGATTCTTGCGCGCTACCCGGCATTGCGATGATCGAACGTCTTTGGCGCCAGCGACGGCCCTATGCCGACATGCTGATCGTGCCGAGACGTCTCGGCGCGCTCGGCGGTGCCGTCGTCGGCTTGGAGTCGCTGCGCCGGCAGGCGGAGACGGCGGCCCGGCGGGCACGGGACGTAATCCACAGCAAGTAGACGGTGCGTGAATTCAGCCGTTCTCGCGCAACAATCGGCGGATCACCTTGCCGGTGGTGGTCAGCGGCAATTCCTCGATGAACGCGATCTCGCGGGGGTATTCGTGGGCGGCCAGCCGGTCGCGCACGAAGGCCTGGATATCGGCGATCAACGCATCGTCGGGAACGACGCCCTCGCGCGGCACGATGAAGGCCTTGACGATCTCGGTGCGGACCGGGTCCGGCTTGCCGACGACGGCAGCGAGCGCGACCGCCGGATGCGCGATCAGGCAATCCTCTATCTCGCCGGGTCCGATCCGGTAGCCAGCCGACGTGATGACATCGTCGTCGCGACCGACGAAGGAGAAATAACCGTCTTCGTCGACGACGCCCTGGTCGCC
>CAJQNW010000218.1 GCA_905479765.1 uncultured Tepidamorphus sp.
TTGCCTTGATCTCCCTAAAGCTGTTTTTTATAGTCTGTCAAATTGTCCGACAGATCAACAGTTGGGCAAAACGAGACGATAATGTCAGGGCAGGGGACGATGCAGCAGGGCGCCACAGCAGGCGGTGACAGTGACGAACGCGTCCTTCTCGAAGTCGAGAACGGCGTGGCTCGGGTCACGCTGAATCGTCCCGACAAGCTCAATCCCCTCGATCGGCTGACGGTTGCCGCGCTGCTGGATATCGTGGAACGGCTGGAGTCCGACCCGTCGGTTCGCGTCGTTCTCATCGCGGGCGGCGGCAAGGCCTTTTCCGCCGGCGGCGATCTTGAAGGCTATCTTGGACTCTATCGCGACGGCCTTGCCTTCCAACGGTTCCTGGACGACTTCCAGTCGCTCAATCGGCAGATCGAGGAATCCGGCAAGATATATATCGCCGAGGTCAGCGGCATCTGCGTTGCAGGCGGGCTCGAGCTGATTCTGGCCTGTGACGTTGTGATCGCGGCCGAGGACGCCAAGATCGGCGACTGTCACGTCAATTTCGGCCAGCTGCCCGGTGCGGGAAGCTCGCAGCGCCTGCCGCGCGCGATCGGATCGCTGCGCGCCAAACATCTGATCTATACCGGCCGGCTCCTGTCGGGCACCAAGGCCGAGGAGATCGGACTGGTCACGATGGCGGTCCCCGCCGACGCGCTCGCCGAAACGACGCAGGCCTTCATCGAGCAGTTGCTGGCGTCCAGCACCATCGGTCTCAGCGGCGCCAAGCACCTCATCAACGAGGGGCTGAAAGGGACGCTTGAAGCCGGTCTCGACTTCGAGAAAGCCTACGTTCATCGATATGCGACGACCGAGCCGGATGCCACCGAAGGGCTCGTTGCCTTCGCCGAGAAGCGCCGTCCGGTCTTCCGTATTCCGGGTCAGAAAAGAGGTCAATAGTGTTCAACGCACGCGACAAATGCGCCATAGCCGGCGTCGGGTATACGCAGTACAGCAAGAAGTCCGGCCGTACGGTGCGCAGCCTGGCGAGCGAGGCCTGTCTCAAGGCCATTGAAGACGCCGGGCTGGATGTCGCCGACGTCGACGGCTTCGTGAGCTTCAATTTCAACGATTCGGTGCCTGCGATCGCGGTCGCCACGGAGCTGGGTGTTCCGGAAGCCGGATACGCCGTCGACTTCCTTGCGGGAGGTAACGCGGCGAACCTGATCGTTCTGAACGCTGTCGCGGCGATCCAGTCGGGCCTTGCCAAGACCGTCGTCTGCTACCGCGCGATGAACGGCCGGTCCGGGTTCCGGCTCGGCGGCGGACGGCAGATGGCGGCCCATGGCATCACCCAGTTCACTGCGCCTTTCGGATGGATTACCTATCCGCAGGCGATGGCCATGTGGTGCCGCCGGCACATGATCGAATACGGGACGACCAACGAGCAGCTCGGCAGCATCGCGGTGACGATGCGAAACAATGCCGCGCTCAACGAGCGGGCGATGCAGCGGCAGCCGATCTCGATCGACGACTATTTCAATTCCCGCCAGATCGTCGACCCGTTCCGGATGCTCGATATCTGCCTGGAATCCGATGGCGCCTGCGCGGTCGTCGTGACGTCGGCTGAACATGCCCGCGATCTCAAGCAGAAGCCCGTCTATGTCGGCGGCGGCGCCTACGGCGGCGGTCCCCAGCAGGGCGAGGACCTGTTCGACGCGATCCGGTGGCCGGACCATTCGCACAATTATTCCAAGTACATCGCCAAGGATCTCTGGGCGAGCGCCGGGGTCGGGCCGGAGGATGTCGACCTGGCTTTGATCTACGACTGCTTCACCTACAGCATCGTCATGCAGCTCGAAGGATTCGGCTTCTGCAAAGAAGGCGAGGGCGGTCCGTTGGCGGCCAGCGGCGCGATCGCCCGCGATGGCGACATCCCCGTCAATCCGCACGGCGGTCTCCTGTCGGAAGCCTATATCCACGGCTTCAATCACGTCGTCGAGGCCGTCGAGCAGCTTCGCGGACAATCCGGCCCCCGGCAGATAAAAGATGCCGAAATCGCTCTTACGACCGCCGGTGCCATGACGTGTGGCAGCGCGATGGTGCTGCACAGCTAGGAAATCAGGTCATGGGATACGAAAAGCCACTACCAGCGCCCGATCCGGAAACCGAACCGTTCTGGAACGGATGCCGGGATCACAAGCTGCTGATCCAGCGCTGCGGTTCCTGCGGAACGCACCGCTTTCCGCCGACCTCCTACTGTCCGACCTGCCAGTCCGGCGAGGTGGACTGGGTGGAGGCCAGCGGGCGGGGGCGCGTCTTCAGCTGGATCGTCGTGCGCCATCCCGTGCCGAAGGAGGTCTACGCCGACGACGTTCCCTATACGGTGGCCATCGTCACCCTCGAAGAAGGTGTCCGGATGGTGGGCAACCTCGTCGGGATCGATCCTGACCGGGTCACCGCGGACATGCCGGTCGTGGTGCGTTTCGACAATGTGACCGACGATATCACTCTTCCCGCATTCGCGCCGGCAGGAGCCTGACGCAGATGCTGGCGCTTTCCACTGGCCTTGAGAACCTGGAACGCGATCGCCTCGAGCAGCTGCAGCTCGAGCGGCTGTCTGCGCTCGTCGAGCGGGTCTACCGCGACAGCGGCTACTACCGCCGGCTGATGGATTCGGAGAATGTGAAGCCCGGCGACATCACGAGCCTCGACGCCTTCCGCGATCGCTTTCCCTTCTCGACCAAGCAACTCTTTCTCGACGATCAGCAAACGTGTCCGCCGTTCGGCGAGCGGCTAAGCGTGCCACGCGAAAAGGTGGCGTTGATCAATCTGACTGGCGGCACCTCCGGACAGGGGCAGGAGGCCTACGGGCGCACCCAGGCCGATGTCCACACGCTCGGCTACCTGCACGCATTTCCGTGGGCACGGGTCGGCCTGCGTCCCGGCCACACTATGCTGAACTGCGTCCCCACCGGCGGCATGACGACCGGTGGATGGGGGCCGTCGGAGGGAATCCGGATCGCCGGCGCGACGGGCCTGACGCCGCCTCCCGCCCTGTCGACGGAAGCGAAGATCGAGCTGATGCTCCGCTTCCGGCCGATCCACTTCATCTATGCGTCGACAAATTTCATGCACCGGCTGACCGAGGCGCTCGTCTCGATGGGGCACGAGCCGCGCGAGGCCTTTCCCGACCTGGCCGGCGTCTTCATCGCCGCGGAGGGCTATCCGGACGCCTGGGCAGAAAGGGTGCAGGATCTCTGGGGCTGCACGCTGCACGAAGGCTACGGCAGCACGCAGTGCGTCGGATTTGCCGCTGCCACCGGGACGTCTGGTGTCATCGGCAGCAACGGACAGCGCGGCGTGATGGACTTCTTCGAGTGGATGACGTTCTGCGAGGTCGTGAACCCCGAGACAGGCCTTCAGGTGGAATCGGGCGAGGAGGGCGAGCTCGTTGTCACCAATCTGACGATCGAAGCTTCGCCCGTCATCCGATTCAGAACTGGCGACCGCGTGCGGTTCGTTGACGGCCGTACCATCGGCCAGACCCTCCACGGCATGGAGTGCGGCGGCATCGGCCGGTTCGACGACATGATGAAGATCCGCGGCAACAACGTCTGGCCGGATGCCGTCGACGCGTCGGTCTTCTCCTTCCCGGAAGTGGCCGAGTATGTCGGTCGTGTCTTCACCGGTGCCGGTGGCCGCACCGAGTGCGAACTCAGCATCGCGCTCAGGGATATCGAAGAGTCACGCCGAGAGACGATCGGCGATGCGATCAGCAACGCGGTCAAGGTCCAGACCAACGTCTCCATGAAGGTGGTGTTCGTCGAGCGCTCCGATCTGCCGGAATTCACCTACAAGGCGCGGCGGTGGAATGACGAGCGGCAGCAGGGGTACCGGCTATGAAGGATATCGTGCGTCCCGAGATCGTCCCGATCCTTAGGGAAATGGAACGCCTCGCCGAAGAACTGAGCCGCGGGGCCGATCCGCTGTTGCGCAGTCAGGCGGAATTCCTTCACGGACGGATCGTGGCAATGGTCGCGATCGCCGGCGGCGATCTGAACCCGGGCGGTGAACCGGCTTCGGGCGAAAGGGAGCTGTCGTGAGCGCTCGTCTGCAAGGCAAGGTGGCCGTTGTCACGGGTGGAGCCTCTGGGCTCGGACGCGCGGTCGTGGAGCGTTTCGCCGGTGAGGGCGCCAGGGTCGTTATCGCCGATATCAATGACGCGGGCGCCAACGACCTGGCCGCGACGCTCGGCGAGACCGCAGCGCCGTTTCACTGCGATCACACCGACACGGCTCAATGCGAAGCGGCGGTCGCCTTCGCCGTAGAGCGGTTCGGGCAACTCGATATCCTTCATGCCAACGCCGGCGGACCCTTTACGGGAGCCTTCGCCGACGTCGACGACGCGACGCTGGAACGCGTCCTGAACGTCAATCTGATCGGCAGCCTGAAGATGGTCCGGGCTGCGATACCCGCGCTGGAGCGGCAGGCACAGGCGACGAAGGCCGGTGCATCCATTCTTGTCACGTCGTCCCTGCAGGGGCTGAAGGCGAAGCCGAATTTCAGCCTCTACACCGTGGCGAAGCATGGCCTGATCGGTCTCGTGCGAAGTCTGGCGCTCGAACTCGCGCCCATGAACATTCGCGTGAATGCCGTCTGCCCGACGGTAACCGAGACGCCGATGCTGTCGCATTTCCTGCCCGGCATGGCCGATCAGCGCGACGAGGCCATGGACCGTTTTCGCGCCACGATCCCGCTCGGGCGGATGCCGGAGCCGGTCGATACGGCGAACGCGCTGCTGTTCCTGGCATCCGACGAGGCGCGGATGCTGACGGGGGTGGCACTGCCGGTGGATGGCGGCCAGATGGCGATGTGAACGGAAATCGATAGACGAGGAAGCCGGACGAAGAATGCCGGCAATGTGGGTGTGAGGATTCGCCGAATATGCTCGAAAAATTCAGGCTCGACGACAGGGTGGCGGTTATTACCGGGGGAGGCGGCGGTCTCGGCTCGCTGGCTGCACGGACGTTCGCGTCCGTGGGCGCCGATGTCGCTCTTCTCGGCCGTAAAGTCTCCAAGCTCGAAGCCGCCGCGGATATCGTGCGCGAGCTTGGCCGCAAGGCCCATGTCATCCGGGCCGACGTCTCCGATCCGGACTCGATGACCGACGCCGCGAAGGGCCTGGAGGAGGCTGCCGGGCGGATCGATATCCTGTTCAACAATGCCGGCGTGACGTCCACGAAGACCCTCCTGGAGACGGATCTTGCCGATTGGCAGGCGCTGATGGACGTCAACGTCACCGGCACATACCTGACAATTCGCGCCTTTGCGCCGGCGATGATCCGGGGTGGCGGCGGGCGCATCATCAACATGGGCTCCATCCTGTCGGCGCGCGGCATGGCGAACCGGGTCGCCTACAGCGCGACGAAGGCGGCCGTCGCCAACATGGCCAGCGCGCTGGCCTTTGAACTCGGCCCGAATGGGATCACCGTCAACACGCTCGCACCGACCGTGATCGTCACCGATCTCAACCGCGAGGCGGTGCGGACCCAGCCCGAACTCTACGAGGGCGTCGTCAGGCGCACCGCC
>CAJQNW010000219.1 GCA_905479765.1 uncultured Tepidamorphus sp.
CCCGGTATTCGCCGCGCCGCGTGCGGCCATCGGACTCTCGGGCATTGGCCTGCTTACGGGCAGCGTCACGCCACGCAGCGTCTCGATGTTGCGGCCTCATGTAACGCTGGTTGAGGAAAATGGCACGCTGCGCCTGCAAACCGGGATCGCGCCGTCGGGCGGACGAGAGGAAGCGCCCCAGCAAAGGGCGAATCCCGTCGAGGTCTTCGCGGTCCTGCTGGCAGTGCTGGGCCAGTCCGACACGGACGGCGCCGATGGCCTGACGTCGATCGGTGCCCGCAACGCGCATTTGAGCATTGCACGTGAGGACGGGACGTCCGGATCGCTGGAGGGTGTCGATATCCTGGCCATGCGCGGCGAGGAGACGGGGACGGTAACCCTCAGCGTCGGTCTGGGACGCGAGGCCGGTGCTCCGCTGCTGGAGGGCTCGCTCAACCGCCGCTATGACGGCACCTATGCGATCGCCGCCAACCTCGCCAACATCACCGCTACGGATTTCGCCCCTCTCGTTCCCGGCGGGCTGCCGTTCGAAGTGACCAATCCGGTGTCCGGCCGCATCGAGGCGACCATCAACGCGGTCGGTGGATTTGACGCGCTTTCGGCCAGTTTCTCCATCGGTGCGGGTCACATTGGCAAGGGCAAGACGCGGGTGCTGGTCGACGAGGCCGATTTCGCGTTCGACTGGAGCCAGCACAACGGCACCATCCATATTCGCCCGTCGCATGTGCTCATCGGCGACAGCCGCGGCTCGGTGTCGGGCCAGATTGCAGTGCCCAATCAGGGTGAATTCAGCTACGGCACGGTTCCCATCCGCCTGGAGTTTACCGACATCGTCCTGGAAGACCGGCTAACCGGCGTGCCCGCGACCTTCGAGTCCGCGTCATTGGAAGCGTTCTTCGTGACGGCGCAGCGGGTCTTGCATATCTCCCGTCTCGATGTCGCCGGCGCCGGCACGGCGGGGTCGTTCGTCGGTTTCATTGGCGGGGCAGGCGAAACACCGGGCGTACGTCTTGCCGGCTCTTTGGTTCCGACATCGGTGACGGCGTTCAAATCCGTCTGGCCGCCGTTCATAGCCGACAAGGCCCGCAAGTGGTTCGTCAACAATATGGACTCCGGCCAGATCGTCGGAGGACGCGTAAACGTCGACATCGCGCCCGGCGAGATTGCCAGGAAAATCCGTGGCGTCCCCTTTCACCGCGAAGCCTTTGATCTGGGTTTTACACTTCGCGACGGTTCGTTCCGGTTCATGAAGGAGATGCCGCCGATCCTCGGGGTCAACGCCGTGGGAACGGTGGATGCCTTGGAATTCAACGCGAGGGCGACCGGCCCAGGATATATCGCGTTGCCTGACGGTGGAACGATCGATGTTCCCGCCGGGAATTTCTTCATCCCCGATATCCCCGCCAAGCCATCCACCGGCGAGATGACGGTCGATGTCGAAGGGCACATCAAGGATATCCTGACGCTGCTCGACTATCCCCCGGTCGAACTGGCCAAGCGCCGCAAGATGAACATCGACGGGTTCGCCGGCGAGGGCGCGTTCGAATTCAAGCTGCGGATGCCGCTGATCGAAGGCATGCGGTTCTCCGACGTCGACCTGCATATCGAAGGTGATATCGAGGAATTCAGCGCCGAGAATTTTGCCGGCGCCAAGAACATCAGCGACGGCACGATCGACGTCCTGGTCGCAGCCCGGCGGGTGGCGATTTCCGGTGATGCGCTGGTCGACAACGTCCGCGCCGATATTTCGCTGGAAGACTCGGTGGACGAATCCGGGGCTCCGGGCGCCCGGTCGGTCACCATGACGCTGGACGAGGAAGCCCGCGCGCGGCTGGGCATGCCGCTCGATGCAATTCTGAGCGGTCCGATCGTCGTAACCGTGTCGGACGTCAAGGCGACCGAGTCGGGAAACACGCAGCTGATTGACGCGGACCTGACCCAGGCCAGCATTTCTTTCCCCGCGCTCGGCCTCGACAAGCCGTCGGGCGAAGCCGCGACGGCCAAGCTGGAACTCACCCAGTCCGGCGACACGATCAAGCTGACAGGGTTGCGCGTGCAGTCGGAATCCATGCGCGTGGAAGGCGACGCGGAATTTGCCAAGGGCGGCGGTTTGGTGAGCCTCAACATGCCGGTCCTGAAAACCCCGCGCGGTACCGATATCTCGGTGACGGGCAGCACGAGTTCCGGCGTCCAGAATTTTACGCTGAAGGGCAACGCGCTCGACATGCGCGCCTTGCTCGGCGATATCGGAAACGTCGCCGACACATCGTCCGACGGCGGCGGAGCGAAAATGTCCGTCAACCTCGATATCGGACGTGCCATCGGCGCTGGCGGTGTCGCGTTTTCGAACATGGTGGGCACGGTCGAGCGTACCGGCAACAGGACCGACCGGCTGGAGTTGACCGCCTCGACGTCCAATTCCGTACCGGTAAACGTGCGGTACTCGGACAACGGTATCGATGCCGACCTTGCCGTCGATAGCGCCGATGCCGGCCGGGTGCTTGCGTGGGCCGGCTACTATCCGAACATGCGCAATGGCCGCTTGCGGGTTGTTGCGGGCCGCCGCGGCGCGCAGGCGCCACTGTCCGGTCGCATCGACATCGACAAGTTCCGCATCTCCAACGATCCATCGCTCGCCCGCTTGATCGAAGGCGGCGAAGAGGGCGCGATCGAGACCCCGGCCGCAGCCGCAAGCGGCGGCGGACAGAATCTCAATGTGGCCGACGTCGGGTTCGATCGCATGTCGGCCGAATTCCAGCGCGGCGAAGGCGACCTCACGGTCAACGAAGGCGTGCTGCGCGGGGTCGCCGTCGGCGCGACCTTCGAGGGCAGCATCAACTTCGCCAGCGAGCAAATGAACCTGCACGGCACCTACGTGCCGCTCTACGCCCTGAACAACCTCTTCGGGCAGCTGCCGCTGTTTCTCGGGCCGCTGCTTGGCGGCAAGAAAAACGAGGGGCTGCTCGGCATCACCTATTCGCTGTCGGGATCGACGAAGAATCCCGTCCTGACGATCAATCCGATGTCGGTCGTGGCGCCGGGCGTGTTCCGCTACATCCTCGGCATGGACAATCCGCAGGCGCCGGCGCGCGGCGGCGCTTCACCCACGCCGAACACCATCAACCGATAATCCACAGCCGAGCCGGGGCCGGGCCGTGAATGGCGGGCTCCGGGCTCCGGGTTCAGGCCGGCCGCAGCAGGATGTGTTTCTTGCGGCCAAACGAGAGCTTGATGACGCCTTCCGACCCGACATTGGCGGAAGTCAGTGTCGCGGTTGGATCGGTGAGGGGCGTATCGTTCACCTTGAACGCGTTGTTGGCGATCGCCCGGCGCGCCTCGCCGTTGGTCTTGGCGAGCCCCGCGGTGACGAAGGCCGACAGCACGCCCAGCCCGGCTTCGATATCGGCGCTGGCGATCTCGACGGTCGGCAGGCTTTCCGCCAGCGCGCCTTCCTCGAAGGTGCGCCGTGCCGTTTCGGCGGCGGCCTCGGCTGCCTCGCGGCCGTGCAGCAGCGTGGTCGCCTCGTTTGCCAGGATCTTCTTGGCCTCGTTGATCTCCGCGCCGCCGAGCGCTTCCAGCCTGGCGATCTCGTCGAGCGGCATGTCGGTGAACAGCTTCAGGAATTTCCCGACGTCGCCGTCCTCGGTATTGCGCCAGAACTGCCAGTAGTCCCAGGGGCTCAGCATGTCGGACTTCAGCCACACGGCGCCGGCGGCGGTCTTGCCCATCTTGGCGCCGGACGACGTGGTCAGCAGCGGGCAGGTGAGGGCGTAGAGCTGCGGCGTTCCCATGCGCCGCCCAAGATCGATGCCGTTGATGATGTTGCCCCACTGGTCCGAGCCGCCCATCTGCAGAACGCAGCCGTGACGGCGGTTCAGTTCGACGAAGTCGTAGGCCTGCAGGATCATGTAGTTGAACTCGAGGAAGGAGAGCTCGTGCTCGCGTTCCAGCCGCATCTTCACCGAGTCGAAGGCCAGCATCCGGTTGACCGAGAAGTGCTTTCCCACATCGCGCAGGAAATCGATGTAGTTCAGCGGTGCCAGCCATTCGGCATTGTCGGGCATGATCGCGTCTGTCGCGCCCTCGCCGAAGCTCAGGAACCGTTCGAACACGTTCTTGAGGCTCTGCTTGTTGTCCTCGATCTGGTCGTAAGTGATGAGCTTGCGGGTCTCGTCCTTGCCGGACGGATCGCCGACGCGGGTGGTGCCGCCGCCCATCAGCGTGATTGGCTTGTGGCCGGTCTTCTGCAGCCAGCGCAGCATCATGATAGACAGCAGGTGCCCGACATGTAGCGACGGGCCCGTGCAATCGTAGCCGATATAGGTCGTGATCGGCCCTTCCAGCGCCATTTGGTCCAGCCCTTCCGGGTCGGAGCACTGGTGGATGTAGCCGCGCTCGTCGAGCACGCGCAGAAAATCGGACTTGAAGCCACTCATGACGACTGGGTATCCCGGGTAATCGAATTTGCCGACATGGCTCTACCAGAGGCTCCCCCCTGACGGAAGTATGGAAGCGACGGAAGCATTAAAGGGATGAAAGCGTTGAAGGCGATCGGATTGATGAGCGGCACGTCGATGGACGGGATCGACGTGGCACTGCTGGAAACTGACGGCGAGACAATATCCGCGTTCGGTCCGACGGGTAGCCGCGCCTACACACCCGCCGAACGCAACGTTATTGCGGCGGCCGTGGCGCAAGCGCCCGCGATTACCGATCGAAATGTCCGGTCTGGCGTCTTCGGCGAGGCGGAGCATGTCGTCACCGAAGCGCATGCCGAGGCGGTGGAGCGATTCCTGGCAGACAACGGCCTTTCCCCCGATAACGTTGATATCGTCGGATTTCACGGCCAGACGATCTGGCACAGGCCCGAAAAACGGCTGACCGTCCAGATCGGCGACGGTCCGGCTCTGGCAGCGAGGCTCGGTATCGATGTGGCCCACGACCTCCGCGGCGCCGATGTCGCCGCCGGCGGTCAGGGCGCGCCGTTCGTCCCCGTCTACCACCAGGCCCTTGCCGCCCATGCCGGACTGGAGCTGCCGGTCGTAGTGGTCAA
>CAJQNW010000220.1 GCA_905479765.1 uncultured Tepidamorphus sp.
TCGCGTTTGGCATAGCGCAGCGGACTGCCGTCGGTGGTCAGCACGCACCCGCCCGCCGCCCGCAACACTGCGTGGCCCGCCGCGGTATCCCATTCCATCGTCCGGCCGAAGCGCGGATAGACATCCGCCTCGCCGCGCGCCACCAGGCAGAACTTCAACGACGAACCGGCGCTGCGGGTATCGGTAACCCCCTGCGCGGCGAGGAACGCGTCGGTCTCCGCATCGCGGTGCGAACGGCTGGCCACCGCCACCGGCCCGGCGGCCGGGACGTCGCGGGTATGGATCGGTTGCCACGCGGCATCGGCGACCGTTTCGCCGTCGCTGATCATCGCCATGCGGCCCGCCGCCGGCCCGTCGGCCACCGCCATCATTCCAAGGGCCGGCGCGAAGACGACGCCGGCGACCGGCTCGCCATGTTCGATAAGCGCGATATTGACGGTGAACTCGTCGCGCCGGTTGATGAACTCACGGGTACCGTCCAGCGGATCGACCAGGAAGAACCGGACCCCGGTTTCCGGGACATGCCCATCCGAGGCGGCCTCTTCGGCGATCACGGGAATCTCTGGCGCCAGATCGCCGAGACGCTTCAGGATGATGGCCTCGGCCCGCGTGTCGGCTACGGTAACCGGCGAATCGTTGTCCTTCTGCTCGACGGCGAAGTCCGTGCGATAGACGTCGAGGATTTCGAGCCCAGCCTCGTAGGCGATTTCCGCCAGCGCATTTCCAAGCGACACGTCTCCGACCGCCGGCATTCCCTGATCCATGTTCTGACTCCGAATTGGCGCTTGTGCGCCCGACCTGCTGGCCGCGGCTGATATCAGATCGCGACCGATCCGCCCACCCCGGCGATCCGCTCATCCCCGGTTGTCGCCAACCGCGGCTTGTCGCCGGCGACTCCACGATGTAACACTCGCCGCCTTTCCGGACGTTTGTCCGGTGATTCCTGCACGCTAAACGGGGGGCGGACCCGTATGACGGACCCGGCAGCCATGAGTGACCTGGACCTTGCCGCACTGATGTGCAGCAAGCTGTGCCACGATGTGATTTCTCCGGTCGGAGCGATCTCGAACGGTTTCGAGGTCCTGGAGGACGAGAAGGACGAGTCGATGCGCCAGATGGCGCTCGACATCATCCGCAGCAATGCCGAGAAAGCGTCGTCCCGGTTGCAGTTCCAGCGCCTCGCGTTCGGCGCCATGGGCGGTGCCGGCGATCGCTTCCCGCTCGAAGACGCTCGGCAATTGACCGAGAAACTCTATGCTGGCGAGAAGGCGGCCATCAAATGGCTCGCCAAACCCGACAGCCTGCCCAAGGATCAGGTCAAGCTTCTGGTCAATCTTATCGTGCTTTCTGTATCGACCATTCCGCGCGGCGGCGAAGTATCGGTCGACGTTATCCGCGAGGGCGCCGGCGGCGCCATCATCAGCGACAGCAAGGACGTGTCGTTCCGTCTGGAGGCGACCGGCAGCCATGCGACGCTGTCCGACACCACCCGCACCATATTTGACGGCCAGATACCCGAGGAAGGCCTCGATGCCCGGTCGGTTCAAGCCTACTACGCCCACCGGCTCGCAAAGCTGGTCGGCATGAAGGTGGTCTTCGAATCCTCAGACGATGGCGTTCGGATCGCTGCCGACACAAACTGATAGTCGGCTACATTTATATCGCGATTTCAGTCTATTTTAACGGTCTCCCTTTCAAAGTGGTCTCGCGGCTGAATGGCCGACGGTTGGTTTAGACCCAGAAAGGGCGCGAAATGGACGATCTCGTCAGCGAATTCCTGACAGAGACCAATGAGAGTCTCGAAATCATCGACGTCGAGCTCGTCAAGTTCGAGCAGGAACCGAACAACGCTCAGATCCTCGACAACATTTTCCGTCTGGTCCACACGATCAAGGGAACCTGCGGCTTTCTAGGGTTGCCGCGGTTGGAAGCGCTGGCGCATGCGGCCGAAACGGTCATGGGCCAGTTCCGCGATGGCGTGCCGGTGACGGGCGCGGCGGTAACGCTCATCCTGGGATCGATCGATCGCATCAAGGAGATCATCGGTGCGCTGGCCGAGACCGGCCAGGAACCGGAGGGTTCCGACACCGACATGATTTCGCAACTCGAGGCCATCGCGCTCGGCACGCCCGCGCCGGCTGCCGGAGCTGAGGCGGCTGCGCCGGAAGCGGAAGACGCCCCGCTCGACGTTCCCGCTCTTGAACGCGAGCTGCGCCCCGGCGAGGTTTCTCTCGACGACCTCGAGCGGGCCTTCCGCGACACTCCCGGCCCGGAAACCGAAGCCCCTGCGCCAGCAGTTGCCGCCGCGCAGGCCGTCGAAACAGCGCCAGAAATCGCACCTGCCCCTGGGGCAATGGCGGAAGATGCCGAAGCCACCGCCGCCGCCGAAAAAGCCGCCACGAAAGCTGCGGCAAAGGCCAAGGCCCGCGAAGACAGCGAAGGTCCTCGCGAGGCGCCTGTCCAGTCACAGACCATTCGCGTCGCCGTCGACACGCTGGAACACCTCATCACCACGGTGAGCGAGCTGGTGTTGACCCGCAATCAGCTCCTCGAAATCGTCCGCCGGCACGAGGAATCCGAATTCAAGGTTCCGCTGCAGCGACTGTCGAACGTCACAGCCGAGCTGCAGGAAGGCGTCATGAAGACGCGCATGCAGCCGATCGGCAATGCCTGGCAGAAGCTGCCGCGTATCGTCCGCGACCTGGCGCTGGAACTCGACAAGCAGATCGACCTGGAGATGGTCGGCGCCGAAACCGAACTGGACCGCCAGGTTCTCGAGCTGATCAAGGATCCGCTCACCCACATGGTCCGCAATTCCGCCGATCACGGGCTGGAAGTGCCCGCCGACCGGCTGACTGCGGGCAAGCCCGAGGTCGGCAAGGTCCGCCTCGCCGCCTACCATGAAGGCGGGCACATCATCATCGAAATCGCCGATGACGGCCGGGGTCTCAACAGCGAAAAAATCAAGGCGAAACTGATTGATCGCGGTCTCGTGACCGAGGCCGAGCTCGAGAAGATGAGCGAAGCCCAGATCCATCGCTTCGTCTTCAACGCGGGTTTCTCGACGGCCGAGAAAGTTACGAGCGTGTCCGGCCGCGGCGTTGGCATGGACGTGGTCAAGACCAACATCGAGCTGATCGGTGGCACGGTCGACGTCAAGTCCGTCGAAGGCGAAGGATCGGTCTTCACCATCAAGATCCCGCTGACCCTGGCAATCGTCTCGGCACTGATCGTCGAGTCCTCCGGCCAGCGTTTCGCCATTCCTCAGCTCGCGGTCGTCGAACTGGTGCACACCGGCTCCGGATCCGCGACGCAGATCGAGCGCATCAAGGACACGCCGGTTCTGCGCCTGCGCGATGAACTCCTGCCCCTGGTCGGCCTTTCGAGCGTGCTCAGGATGCCGCCGAAGAAGGTCAAGGCTCCGGACCTGAAACTGGTCGGCAAGGAGAGCGCCAAGGCCGTCGCCGGCGAGGCGGCTGAGGAGACGGTCGAAGAAGCCGCGGCAGCGACCACGGCCGCTGACAATCAGAACGGCAGCGACACCGACGGTTTCATCGTCGTCGTACAGGTCGGCTCGCACCGCTTCGGGATCGTCGTCGACGCGGTCTTCCATACCGAGGAAATCGTCGTCAAGCCGATGTCGAGCATGCTGCGCAGCATCTCGGCGTTCTCCGGCAATACCATCCTGGGCGACGGGTCGGTGATCATGATCATCGATCCCAACGGCATCGCCCGCGAAATCCGCACGGAGGTTGCCGCAGAACTGGAGCGCGGCAGTGCCGAGCACACGGCGGCGTCGCGGGACGACGAGACGACGTCCATGCTGCTTTTCCGGGCCGGTTCGACCGCGCCGAAGGCGGTTCCGCTGTCGCTCATCACGCGGCTGGAAGAAATTGAAGTCGATCGCATCGAACACACCAACGGTCGCAGCCTCGTTCAGTATCGCGGACGCCTGATGCCCCTCGTCTACGTGAACGAGGACGTCGAACGCCGGACCGAAGGCTCGCAGCCGATGATCGTCTTTACTGACAACGGGCGCTCGATGGGTCTCGTCATCGACGAGGTCGTCGATATCGTCGACGATCATCTCGACATCGAGATCTCCTGCGAATCCACCGGTGTCCTGGGCTCCGCGGTTATTCGCGGCGCCGCAACCGAAGTGCTCGACG
>CAJQNW010000221.1 GCA_905479765.1 uncultured Tepidamorphus sp.
CCTGGCCGCGCTCGCCGCCGGCTCCCTCGACGGGGTGGCGACCACGGTCGATACGCAGATCCTGTGGGCGACCACGGTGCCGCTGACCCAGATCCTGATCCTCGACAAGTCGAAGGGCGGCGACGGCATCGCCGTGCGCAAGGACATCGAGAGCTTCGAGGGCCTGAAGGGCAAGTCGATCGCCTGCGACGCGGCGGGCACGACGCCTTACTTCATGCTGGCGGCGATGCTTCAGGAGAACGGCATGTCGATCAAGGACATGGACCTCTCGGTGCTGTCGCCGAAGGACGCCGCCAACGCCTTCGTCGCCGGCCAGTTCGACGCCGCGGTGAGCTACGAGCCGTATCTGTCGACGATCCGCAACGATCCCGACGCCGGCAAGATCCTGGCGACCACGGTCGACTATCCCGTCGTCGTCGACACGCTGGCCTTCCCGACCGATACCATCGCGGAGAAGACCGAGGCCTACAAGAAGGTCGTTGCCGGCTACTTCGCGGCGCTGGAGATGATCGCTGCCAAGCCCGACGAGGCCAACGGCATCATGGGCGAGCGGGTCAACATGGACGCCCAGCAGTTCGCCGATTCCGCCAAGTTCATTGCCTGGCAGGACAAGGCGGCGAATCAGGCGTATTTCGCCGACGGCCTGCATGCATTCATGGAGATGGCCGTCGCGATCCAGTACGACAACGGCGTGATCCGCGAGAAGCCGGACCTGGCCAAGCTCACCGATTCGAGCTTCGTTGCCTAAAGGATGGGCCAGAACTCATCGTTCGAGCCGCTGAAGCCGGTTGCCCCCAGGACGCGCGCCGTCCTGGGGGTCGGCTTCTTCGTGCTGTTCATCGCCGTCTGGGCGGCCGCGACGCTCGGCGGCTTCATCAAGCCGCTGTTCCTCGCCGATCCGGTCAAGACGTTCGCGGCCGGCTACAGGCTGTTCACTGAGTACGGGTTCCTGAGCGACATCGGCATCACGGTCTACCGGGTGATGGGCGGGTTCGTGCTGGCGATGATCGTCGGCCTGCCGCTGGGAATCGCGATGGGCGCGTTCAAGCCGATCGAGGCCTTCTTCGGCCCGTTCGTGTCGTTTGCCCGCTACCTGCCGGCCTCGGCGTTCATTCCGCTCCTGATCCTGTGGGCGGGCGTCGGGGAAGCACAGAAGCTCCTCGTCATCTTCATCGGCTCGGTGTTCCAGATCGTGCTGATGGTCGCCGTCATCATCGGCGAGACGCGGCGCGACCTGATGGAGGCCGCCCTGACGCTGGGGGCAAGCCGGCGCGGCGTCGTCACCCGCGTGCTTCTGCCAAACGCCTCGCCGCAGATCGCCGAAACGCTGCGCCTCGTGCTCGGCTGGGCCTGGACCTACGTCATCGTCGCCGAACTGGTGGGGGCGGATTCGGGCATCGGCCACATGATCATGGACAGCCAGCGCTTTCTCGATACCGGCCAGATGATCTTCGGCATCTTCATCATCGGCGTCATCGGACTGATCACCGATTTCGCCTTCCGGGCCATCAACGTGTGGCTCTTTCCCTGGTACGCGGGGCGCTAGACGATGGCAAAGCTGACGATTTCCGGCGTCGGGCGGATCTTTCCCGGCGTCCAGGGCGGGCCGCCGACCACGGCGCTCGATCCCACCGACCTGTCGGTGGAGGACAACGACTTCATCACCATCCTGGGGCCGTCGGGCTGCGGCAAGTCGACCCTGCTCAGGATCATCGCCGGGCTCGACCAGCCGACCTCGGGCTTCGTCGAGCTGGACGGCAACCGGGTCAGCCGCCCCGGCGCCGACCGGGGCATGGTGTTCCAGTCCTACACGCTGTTTCCCTGGCTGAGCGTGAAGCAGAACATCTGCTTCGGCCTGCGCGAGAAGGGCGTTCCGGCTAAGGAGCAGGACGATATCGCGGCGCACTTCATGGAGCAGGTGGGACTGACGGCCTTCGCCAACCACTTCCCGCGCATGCTGTCGGGCGGCATGCAGCAGCGCACGGCGCTGGCGAGGGCGCTGGCCAACGATCCGAAGATCCTGCTGCTCGACGAGCCCTTCGGCGCGCTCGACCACCAGACCCGCTCGCTGATGCAGGAACTGCTGCTGTCGATCTGGGAAAAGCACAGGAAGACCGTGCTGTTCGTCACCCACGACATCGAGGAATCGATCTTCATGGCCAACCGGGTGCTGGTGATGACGGCGCGGCCCGGCCGCATCAAGGCCGACGTGCCGGTCTCGATCCCGCATCCGCGCGACTACAAGATCAAGACCAGCCCGGCGTTCGCCGAGCTCAAGGAGCAACTTACCGAGGACATCCGCGTGGAGACCCTGCGGGCTGCCGAAATGGCTGCCTGAGGCAGGCGGAACCGCAAGCTCCATCCCTTCGTGCCTCAAGCGGCGGCCGTGCCATGGCGCCTCTGGATTCCCGCCTTCGCGGGAATGAGCGGAGGGGAGAGCATCCCCAGACCCGCCACCGCGGCAAGTGGCGTTTCGACCCAGCGCCGTTGCGGTTCACGGGAAACCGATCATCTATTTCCGCTCATTCCCGCGAAGGCGGGAATCCAGGGCGGACCGAAAGGCGGTGACCGCCAGCCGGAGGGGCCAGAACTTTGTGCAGTGCGGCAAGATGCCGCCCGCGCGCCGTTTCCCCTCGGGCAAGCGCCCGGCAGAATTCGATGAAATCGAGCGATTTTACCTATTCGGATGGATAGCCCAGTCGATCTTCATGGAAAATAGCATACGGATATCCCCGTATGCGACACTTTGCACACTCGACTGGTTTCATGCGCAACTATATATGCGATGCAATAAATATCGCTGCATCCAGAGAGTTCTCCCATGCGTAACAAGACCGTTTTCGGCATTCATCGCTTCGGCGACCGGATTATCGCCGCCAGCCTGTTCGTCGTTCTCGTCTCGCCGTTCGTTCTCGCCCGTATCTAACGGCGCCCGCGCCACGCGGGCCGCAGTCCGTATTCCCTCAAGATCCGGCATCCCTTCCACTCTCGCGGCGGCGCGCTTCAGCGCACCAGCTCGGGGACCAGCTTGAGGGATCGGCGCGGATGGCTTAGAGCCTGACCGGACCAGAAGCACCGGAAGGCCCGACGCGCATGTCCGACATCGCCCTGCACGACCTTTCCCGCATCGACACGCATGCGCGCGCCGAACTCCTGCGGCGCAGCGAAGCCGATCTGTCGGAGTATGCCGGCAAGGTCGCGCCGATCATCCAGGCGGTGCGCGAGCGCGGCGATGCGGCGCTGGCCGAATTCGGCCGGCAGTTCGACAAGGCCGACGTGACGGTCGACGCGCTTGCCGCGACCCCTGACGATTTCGACGCCGCCGAAGCAGCGCTCAGCGACGACATCAGGCAGGCGATGGCCTTCGCCGCCGAGCGCATCCGCCGCTTCCACTTGCGCCAGATGCCCGAGGACATGTGGCTTGAGGAAATGGACCCCGGCGTCATGGCCGGCGAACGCTCGCTGCCGATCCCCTCGGTCGCCTGCTACGTGCCGCGCGGCAAGGGCGCGTTTCCCTCCGTCGCCCTGATGACGGCGATTCCCGCCGTCGTCGCGAAGGTGCCCCGCGTGATCGTGGTGACGCCGCCGACGCCAGACGGCGGCATCGACGACGCGACGCTTTACGCCTGCCGGCTTGCCGGCGTCTCGGAGGTCTACAAGTGCGGCGGCGCGCAGGCTGTCGCCGCCTGCGCCTATGGCACGCAGACGGTGCCGAAGGTCGCCAAGATCGTCGGGCCGGGCTCGCCCTGGCTGGTCGCGGCGATGCAGGCGCTGTCCGACGTGATCGACGTCGGCCCGCCGGCGGGGCCGAGCGAGTCGATCGTGCTGGCCGACAAAACCGCCGACCCGCGCGTCACCGCGCTGGACCTGCTCAACGAGGCCGAGCACGGGCCGGATTCCTCCGCCTTCCTCGTCACCGACGACAAGGCACTCGCAACCAAGGTCACCGCCGAGATCGAGACGCTGTTCACCCACATGGGCGCGGAGCGGATTTCCTACTGCCGCACGGTACTCGGCGGCACCAACGGCGGCATCGTGCTTTGCCCCGACATGGACGCGGCCTGCGCCTTCGTCAACGACTATGCGCCGGAACATCTGATGGTCGAGAGCGCCAGCCCGTGGGAATACCTGACGAAGCTCACCAACGCCGGCGAGATCCTGCTCGGCGGCCACTCGGCGATCGCGGTCGCCAACTATGTGCTCGGCCCCAACCACGTGCTGCCGACCGGCGGCTGGGCGAAGACGCGCTCACCGCTTTCGGTGTTCGACTACATGAAGCGGCAGACCGTCGCCTACATTACGGCGGACGGCTATCGCGAGCTTGCCCCGCAGGCGCGCGCGTTTGCCCGCTACGAGGGCTTCGAGGCGCACGCCAACGCGGTGTCGCGGCTGCGCGAAGGCGGCGACAAGCCGTAGGCTCGCGAACCGGTCCGATCGAAAGGCCCCGGCCTCTTCGCTACGAGGACGGCGTAAAGGCGAGCCACGTCCATGTGACGCCGGCGGCGCGGTTCTGGACCTGTATGGACTGCGCCGCCTCGCGGAAGACGAGCTCGAGACCGTTCGCCGCCGCCAGCTCGATCGTGGCGTCGACGGGGATCGGGAAGCAGGGGCGTTCCGGCGCCGACGGCCCGTGGCGCAGCGACATGATGACAAGCCCGCCGGGCTTGGTCAGGGCCGCGAGGTTCGGCATGGCGATCCGGCGCTGCTCGGTATCGAGGTGCTGCCACACCCCGCTCAGCAGCACGATATCGAACGTTTCGCCGTTCTGCAGGGTCAGGGTCATGTCGGGAAGCTTGTCGTTCAGCCACGCAATGCGCTTGGAGCGATGCAGCGACACGCCCGCGGAGCGGAATTCGGCGACCGGTTCGACCGCGACGACCTCGAATCCCCTCGCGGCGAACCAGGCCGCGTCGCGCCCGGTTCCCGCCCCCAGGTCGATCAGCCGGCCGCCCTTCTTGGGAAACAGATGCGCGACCACCGTATACATCTCGGCGCAGGAGATCGCCTCGTACCGGCGGATAAGGTCACCAGCGGCGTCGGCGTAACCCTGGATCACCGTCTGGTTCATATCGCTCAGCCTCTACGTCTTAGCATGCGGCAGAAGCGCGAGCCGGTCGAGGCCCTCGCGGTCGGCCAGCACGGCGAGCTTTTCCCTGGGCGACAGATAGCTGACGGCGGCTTCCAGGCTTTCGGCCGACTCAAGCCGCGCCAACCCGAGCACCAGCGTCTCGTCGATGCCGCCGCGACCGTGCGGGCGGTCGGGAACAAGACTGGCGCGATGGAAGGCGAGCAGCGCCGGATCCGAGAGCAGCCGCTTGCAGGCTTCGCTCGGCGGCCCGAGCAGATTGTGGAACTCGGCGGTGATTGCGTCGGCCCTCGTCAGGATCGGCGGCGTCACGCTTTCCTCGGGCGTCGACAGGAGACCGACACGCCGCAGCGCCAGGCCGGTGCCGAGGCGGGCGGTCATCGCCGACAGCGGCGCGGCCAGCAGCAGTCCGATCACGGCGGGGCTCAGCCAGGCCAGCACCTGCAAGGACACCGCCCAGGCGCTGACGCCCATAATCAGGCCGAGCACGGTATGGGCGCGGTGACGCCGGAAGATCTCGGAGAACGGCACGCTGCCATCGTCGCGCCGCTGCGGGTTCCAGCCGGCATCGCGGCCGAGCAGGATGTCGGCGACGGCGGCCGACTGGATCGCCATCATCACCGGGGCCAGCAAGGCTGCCAGCAGCGATTCCACCAGCACGCTCGCCGTCGCGCGCACCGGTCCGCCGATGCCCTTGCGCACCTCGCGGCTGGTCAGCGCGACGAGCAGTCCGAACAGCTTGGGCAGGAACAGCACCGCCATCGTGGCGACGAACAGGCCGATGGCGCGCTCGGAGTCGATCACCGGCCAGGTCGGGAACAGCTGGAACTGCTCGGTGAAATATTCCGGCCGGATGAAGCGCGCCTGGAGGGCGAGCAGCAGGCCGGCGATCAGGAACATCAGCCAGACCGGCGAGGCGGCATACGACATGATGCCGGTGATCATATGCATGCGGTTCGGCCATTTCAGACCGCGCGCGACGATCACCTTGGCGTGCTGCAGGTTGCCCTGGCACCAGCGCCGGTCGCGGGTGGCCAGATCGATCAGGCTCGGCGGGCTCTCCTCGTAGGAGCCGCCCAGCGTCGGGGCCAGCAGCACCTGCCAGCCGGCGCGCCGCATGAGGGCCGCCTCGACGAAATCGTGGCTGAGGATATGGCCGCCAAAGGGCGGGCGGCCCTTCAGGGTCGGCAGGCCGGCGGCGCCGACGAAGGCCTTCGTGCGGATGATGGCATTGTGGCCCCAGTAGTTGCCGCCGGTGCGCGCCCAGGCGCCGAGGCCCGTCGCCATGACCGGACCGTAGACGCCGCCGGCGAACTGCTGGACGCGGGCAAACAGCGTGTTGCGGTTGATCGACGCCGGCACGGTCTGCAGAAGCCCGACTTCGGGCCTGTCCTGCATGGCGAGCGCCAGTCGGATCAGCGTATCGGCCTCCATCAGGCTGTCGGCGTCGAGGATGAGGAAGCAGGGATAGGCCGCGCCGAACCGCCTGCACCAGTCGGCAATGTTGCCGGCCTTCTTCTCGGTGTTGCGGTGGCGGCGGCGGTAGAACACACGGGCACGCTTTCCCGGCCGGCGTAACAGCGCGCGGAAGGCCGCCTCCTCGGCGATCCAGGCGTCCGGATCGGTGGAGTCGGACAGCACGAAGACATCGAAGGCATCGCGGGCATCGGCATCCGCCAGCGACTCGGCGGTCGCGGCGGCGGCGGCGAAGACGCGAACGGCGTCCTCATTGTAGATGGGCATCAGAATGGCGGTGCGGCGATCGGGCGTGCGCTCGCCGCGAGGCGCCACGGTGACGACTCCCTTGCCGGTCAGCAGCGCAAACGTGCCGAGCACCGCCGACAGGAAGGCCAGCGCGATCCAGGCGATGTTGACGACGAACAGACCCAGCATCACCGCCTCGATCGGTGTCAGGCCGGCCACCGCGAGAACACCGTACATCTCGCCGACGAACACAACGGACAGGGCGAAGGCGCCGCCGAAGACGAACAGGCGCGGCAGCCAGGCGGCCCTGTCGGCGGGCGGGCGCACCATCGGTTCGGGAACGGCGCGCAGATCCTGGACGGGCATCATCATCGGCGCCCCGGCCGGCAGGGCGGCGTCGGGCAAAGGCACCGGATCGTGCGGGGCGAGACGGGTTACTCCGACCATCGGTAGACCCAGACCTCGGAGATCCGCTGGTCGTCGCGCAGGAGCGCGCAGCGCAGGTCGACACCGCCGGGATCGCCCGGCTCGAAGCCGAAGGCGACGCGGCGGCCGCCGGTTTCGGGATTGAACTGGATCGTGCCGGGAAAGACCTGGCCCGCGGATGCGGTGATGTCGGGCACCACGACCTCCTCGGGGCCAAGGCTGTCGAGCGGCCCGCCGGCGAAATCGATGACAATAAGCCGGTCGTCGGGCGGCTTGCTCGAGCCGTCGGCGGGCACCCGGCCGTTCATCGTGGAGACGACACGGGCAAGCCCCTGATCGGCCGGAACCTCGTTGCACCAGCTGAGGCGGTAGGTGATCTGCTGGTCCTCGCCGGCCTTTAGCGGCTCGGCCGGGCGCCAGAAGGCGACGACGTTGTCGTGGATTTCCGAATTGGTCGGGATCTCGACCAGGATCACCGAACCCGTGCCCCAGTCGCCGATCGGTTCCACCCAGAGGCTGGGGCGGCGCTCGTAGCGGGCTTCCAGATCCTGATAGGCGGGAAAGTCGCGGTCGCGCTGCATCAGGCCGAAGCCTTGCGGGTGCTCGTCGAGGAAGGCGGAGATCTGCAGCGTCTCGGGGTTCACAAGCGGCCGCCACAGCCATTCGCCGTGACCGTTCCAGATCAGCAGGCCGTCGGAATCGTGCACGGCGGGCCGGAAGTCGTCGATGCCGGCGCGATCCTGAGGCGAGAAATAAAACATCGACGTGAGCGGGGCGAGACCGATCTTCTCGATATCGACGCGCGGATACAGCGTCACCTCGACATCGATCACGGTGTCGGCGCCGGGGCGGATGGTAAAGCGGTAGGCGCCGGTCGTGCTGGGGCTGTCGAGCAGGGCGTGGACGACGAGCGAATTCGTGCCGGGACGCGGTTTCTCGATCCAGAACTCGCGGAAGGCGGGAAACTCCTCGCCATCGGGCTCGGCTGTATCGATCGCCAGGCCGCGCGCCGACAGGCCGTAGGTCTGGCCCTTGCCGATGGCGCGGAAATAGCTGGCGCCCTGGAACACGGCGAACTCGTCGAAATAGTCCGGCCCGTTGAACGGCCCGTGCAGGCGGAAACCGGAAAAGCCGACGTCTTCGACCGGGATCGGCTGCGGCACCAGCGGGCCGTAGTTGAACAGGTCGGGCGAAAAGACCACGTGGCGGCTGGCGCCTTCCGACACCAGGTTGATGGCCACCGGCTCGGCGTAGACATGGCCGAGATGGAACAGCTGCAGTTCGACCGGCAGGTTCTCCGCCTTCCAGATCGCGGCGTCCGGGCGATAGCGGATATCGCGGTACTGGTCGTAGCTCAGATTGCGGATGGCGTCGGGCACCGTCGTCGCGGGCGCCGCATAGGGCCTGGAGGCGAGGTCGCGCGCCCGCGCCCGGACGGCTGCCGGCGTGAAGGGTTGCGGATCGCCGACGCGCAGCAACGATCCTTCCGTCGCCGCGTTTGCCGTCAGAGGCCAAAGCCGTTCAGCAGCCGCGGCCGCCATCCCCAAAACCACAAGACCCCGACGGGTCAACGCCATCTACCACACTCCGTCTGCCGCCCCGGCGGGGCGCACTACAACTGTATAATTCGGGAAAGGACCACCGGTTCCCGGCATGGCAGACATATACGCATCCGCACAGCCCTCCGCTATACGAATGTTGCGCCGCAAAAAAGGCGGTCGACCCCCGTCGAACGACAAAGATTCCGGCTGCTCGGGACTATTTTGTGGCAGACGTGACCGATTTCCGCCTTATTGCGAAAAAAGTGCCTGCCCAAAAGATCCTCGCCTACAGATCCTCGGTGTCGCGCGCGGCGATCTTCACGCCCTCCGCGATCCGGTCGCTTGGATGCAGCACCACCCGGTCGCCCTCCGCAAGCCCGTCCATCACGGCGGCGTGGCGGGTGTTTCGCGCGCCCAGCACAACGGTCCTGAGGCGGGCGCGATTGTCGGCGTCGACGACGAAGACGGCCCAAGTGGATCCACGGCGAAACAGCGCGCCGAGCGGCACCAGAAGCGCGTCGACGCGATCGACCACCACATGCACGACGACGCGGTAGCCGTGACCGAGCCCGTCCCAGGCCTCGGGCGGATCGACCAGGTCGAACACCGCCTTGACCCGCTGCTCCTCGATGCCGAGCGCGGAAATCTTGGTGAAGCCGGCCATCTCGATGCGGTGCACCCTGGCGGTCAGCACGTCGCCGCCCCAGCCGTCGATGCGCGCCATGGCGTCGCGCGGCACCCGCACCGCGTCGGACGACAGCAGGTCGACGACGATCTCCAGGTTGTCGGGATCGCCGATCTCGATCAGCGGCGTGCCGGCGGCGACGACCTGCTCGCTTTCGGTGACGAGCTCGAGCACCTCGCCGTCGACCGGCGCGTGAACCTCGACGCAGCAGCTGTCGCCGCCGGCGACCTCCTCGAGCGCCTCCGGCCCGATCAGCCGCGCCCTGGCGCTTTCCAGCTCGCGCTTGCGCACCTCCAGCGTGGCGTTGGCGCTGGCGAGCCGCGCCCCGGCGGTATCGACTTCCAGCTTGGCCTGCTGGTGGGCGCGCTCGGAGATGATCTTGCGGCGCATCAGCTCATCGGCCCGGCCAAGTTCGCTGGTGGCGAAATCCAGCTGCGACCGGGCCTCGGTGACCTGGGCCTCGCCGAGATGGACGGCGGCCTCGGCGGCGGACACCGCGGCCTCGGCCTCGCGGCGCGAGCGGGCATCGAGGAAGGCCGGCGCGGTCGGCTGGATGATCGCGACGAGGGTTTCATCGGCGGTGACGACATCACCGACCTCGCGCGGCGAGCGCCGCACCTTGCCGGCGATCGGTGCGGAGACGGCATAGATGTCGCGAATCCGGGTCATGCCCTCCTCGTCGACGGTGACTTCCAAGGTGCCGGGTTCGATTACCGCGATATCGGCGGGGATGGGCTGCGGCCAGAACGCCCATGCGATCGCCCCCGCCGCGCCGGCGGCAACGGCGGTCAAGACAATCGGTCGAACCCATTTGGCAGCCATAATGTACCCCTTATTCGCGCGTCTTGAGGACTTCGATGAGGTCGAGCCTGTCGATCCGCCGCCGGACGATCAGAGCGGAGATCGCCGCGGCGCCGAGCACCACGAGGCTCGACACGGCATAGGTCTGCCGGTCGATCACCAGCGGCACCCGGTAGAGTTCGCTTTGCAGGCCCTGCACCGTGACCCAGGCGACGCCGTAGCCGATAGCCCAGCCGAGCGGCAGCGAAGCGAGCGTCAACACCGCAAGCTCGCCGAGCAGGATCCACGAGACCTCGCCCCGGGTGAAGCCGAGTACCCTCAGGCTTGCCAGCTCGCGCCCGCGTTCGGACAGCTGGATACGGGCGGAGTTGTAGACGACCCCGAAGGCAATCACCATGGCGAGCCCCGCGTAGACGGAGATCATGACGGATATGTTTTCGGCAAGCGTTTGCCGGAACTTCTCCAGCGACTTCTTCTGCAGCGCGATCGAACCGACCATCGGCATGTCCTTGACCTCGGCGAACAGCGCGTCGGCCTCGGCCTCGTCGATCGCCAGATGGACGCCGGTGACCATCGGGCCCTCGCGCATCAGCCGGTTCACGGCCTCGATATCCATGAAGGACAACAGCCCGAGATAGCCCTGGATGATCGCGGTGACCGGCATTTCGACGATCCGCTTGCGGCCCTGCAGCGTCTCGATCTCGACGATATCGCCGACCCGCACGCCGAGGATCTCGGCCAGCGCATCGGAGGGCGCGAAGCCGGTCTCCGGCAGCGTCACCGGCCGGAAGTCGGTATCGAGGACGCGGCTCAGATCGGTTCCCGCCGGCTTGCCGATGACCGGCACGCGCCGCTCGACATGGCCGTAGCGAACCTTGACGGCGACGGTGCGCACCGGCTCGGCGGCAAGCACGCCCGGCAGCCGCTCGACGTCGCTGATCACGCCGACGGGGCGTTCCTGGGTGAACTCCAGGGTGGCGTCCTGCCGGTCGGCCTGGAAGTAGGTGAAGTCGATCATGAACTCGATGGAATCGAAGGAAAACAGCGAGGCGAGCAGCACCGCCACCGACAGCGAGATGCCGAACACCGTCAGGCCGGCGCGCACCGGCCAGCGCAGGATGTGGCGGGCGATCATGATGTTGGTCTGCGAGATATGGCGCAGCCAGCCGTTGGTGAGGAACCGCCGGTAACGCGGCGGCGCGGGCGCGTGCATGGCGACCGCCGGCGGCAGACGGACCACCGACCAGACGGCTCGGGCGCCGCCAAGGGCCGCCGCGCCGACGGTAATGAAGACGGCGATGCCGTAAATGTCGGCGCCCCACAGGAACACTAGGAAGGGGAAGTGGTAGAAATCGCCGTAAAGCCGCGTAAGGCCGAAACCGAGCCAGGTGCCGGCGATGCCGCCGATGACGACGCCGACGAGGGCGATCGCGGCGACGAACTTCATGTAATGCATGCCGATCGTCAAAGAGCGATAGCCGAGCGCCTTCATCAGGCCGATCTGCTCGCGCTCCAGCGCCACCAGCCGGCTCAGGATCATGTTGATCAGGAAGGCGGCGACGAACAGGAAGATCGGCGGCAGGATGCGCGCCATCGCCTCGAGCTGTTTCAGCTCGGCATCGAGGAAGGCATGACTCTGCTGGTCCTTGCGGCCATAGGCGCCGCGCCCGCCATAACGCGCCAGCAGGACATCGACCCGCTCGATGACGTCGTCCAGCGAGGCGCCGCGCATCAGCTTGACCGAGACCTGCGAGAAGGCGCCGTCGAGATCGTAGGCGGCTTCTATCGCCTTGCGCGACAGCCAGCCGATCGCGAAGCGGGAATCGTCGGGCATCAGGTCCCAGGGGCCGAGCGCATAGATGTATTCCGGCGACAGGGCGATGCCGACGATGACCAGCTTGCGTTTCCGCCCGTCGATGATCGCATGGAAGGTATCGCCGGGACCGAAGCCGTGCGCCTTGGCGAAGGCCTCGTTGACGACGATCTCGTCGGAATGGGCGGGATCGGGCGTGCGGCCCTGGCGCAGGTAGATCCGGTTGAGGACCTGATCGCCGATTTCCGGCATCGAGACCAGCGCGGCGGTGGCCGGAACCGAGAAGCCCTCGATGTCGAGGATGGCGGTCTCGACGATCCGCGTCTCGACCGCGGCGACGCCGGGGATTTTCGCGATCTCGTCGGCCAGCCACTCCGGCGCGCGGGTGGCCGTGGCGAAGATATCGGCGAACCGGTAGCGCTCGTAATAGGTCTCGCGGGTCTCGTCGAGCGAGCGGTAGGCGCCGACGGCAAGCACCAGCGTGGCGACGCCGGCGGCCATCACCATGGCGATGGCGATCACCTGGGTCTTGAGCCGCCAGAGGTCGCGCAGGAGCTTGCGGTCGAGGGAGAGCATTCTTTGTCTCAGGGCCTTTCTCTGTTTCGGTCAGACACGCCGATCTCCAGCCTCCCGCTCATTCCCGCGAAAGCGGGAATCGCGTGCAGCGGCTCTCTGCCCTATGGCTATCCGATCCCCGCTTTCGCGGGGATGAGCGGGGAACGGAAACGGAACCGGTGTGCCGCAGGAATACCTCATGCTCCAGCTACCAGGTGATCTCGGACGCGGGCCGGCGTGTCTCGTTGACGTCGATGCGGGCGACCTTGCCGTCGGCGAAATGGACCACCCGGTGGGCAATGTCGCCGATTGCCACGTTGTGGGTGATGACTGCGGTGGTGGTGCCCAGATCGGCGTTCACCGCCACCAGCGCCTCGAGCACGCGCACGCCGGTCTTGGAATCGAGCGCGCCGGTCGGCTCGTCGCAGAACAGCACCTCGGGGCGCTTGGCGATGGCCCGGGCAATGGCCACGCGCTGCTGCTCGCCGCCGGACAACTGGGCGGGAAAATGATCGAGCCGGTCGCTTAAGCCCACCATCTCCAGCGCCTCCTCCGGCCGCATCGGATTGACGGCGATCTCGGTGACCAGCGCGACGTTCTCGCGCGCGGTCAGACTGGGGACGAGATTGTAGAACTGGAAGACGAAGCCGACATTCTCGCGGCGATAGAGCGTCAGCGCCCGTTCATCGAAGGTTGTGAGCTCGGTGCCGCGGAAGGTCACGCTGCCGGCGGTGGCGTGATCGAGGCCGCCGAGAATGTTCAAAAGCGTCGACTTGCCGCTGCCCGAGGGGCCGAGCAGCACCAGGAACTCGCCCTCGCGGATATCCAGGTCGACGCCCCGCAGGGCATGCACCTCGACCTCTCCGGTACGGTAGACCTTGGTCAGATCGTCAACGCTGAAGACGGGCTCGGCCACGGATGTCCTTCCTGGTGCGGTGCCCCTGTACGGCGGTTTTAAGCCCGCAGTACAGATAGACCTTGCGAGCGGGGTCCGGGTTGACCGGTATCAACCGGCACCGGCATCTTAACCTGACTCGCGGCCGATTTTCGCCGGGCAGGCAATGCCGCCGGTTCGATCCCGGGTGTTTGCCTGGCTTGATTGCCTGGCTCGATTGCATGGGGGGAGCGTGGCGGCTACAAGTCGGCGCGACCAATCAACGACCAAGAACAGCCATGTCAAACCGCATCCTCGTCACCGGCGCCAACGGCTTCATCGGCCGCCACGCTCTCGGGCCCCTTGTCGCCAGCGGCGCCGAGGTGCACGGCGCCGTCCGCAGCCTGCCGCGCAAGGCCGGCAAGGACGTGACCTGGCACCAGCTCGACCTGCTCGACCCCGAAGCCCGGGCGCGGCTGATCGAAGAGGTGCAGCCCGATACGATCGTGCATTTCGCCTGGAACGTGGAGCACGGCACGTTCTGGACGACGCCGGAGAACCTCGACTGGGTGGGCGCGAGCCTCGACCTTTTGCGCCGCGCCACGGAAACGGGCCTCACGCGCTTCGTCGGGCTTGGCACCTGTTTCGAATACGCCCCGCAGGACACCGCCGATTGCGACGAGATGGCAACGGCAATCGAGCCGTTCAAGGTCTACGGCGCCGCCAAGGACGCGACACGGCGGGTTGTCGCGGAATTCGCCCGCCAGAACAGCCTGTCGTGGGCGTGGGGACGGTTTTTCCTGCTCTACGGCCCCGGCGAGACGCCGACGCGGCTGGTGCCGCAGGTCGCGCAGCGGCTGATCGCCGGCGATCCCGCACCGATCGGCACTTTGGAGCGGCCGCGCGACTTCATGGACTCGCGCGACGCGGGCGCTGCCACCGCGGCGCTGGCGCTGTCGAACGTGAACGGGCCGGTCAATATCGCCTCAGGCGAGGCGAGTTCGGTGCGCGGCGTCGCCGAGATGATGGCCCGCATCGCCGGACGGCCCGAACTCGTCAAGGTCGGCGCCTTCCCCGACCGCGACGAGCCGGAGCGGATCGTCGCCAGGGTGGACCGGCTCACCAAGGAGGTCGGCTTCACGGATATCCGGCCGCTGGAGCAGGGGCTTGCCGAAGTGCTCGACTGGTGGCGCGCCAGGCTTTCGGCCGGGTGAGGGTGGGTATGGCAAAACTCTTTCCCGCTCGTCCCCGCGAAAGCGGGGACCGGATTGCGACAGGGTCGAGCCAGCGGCGCGCGATTCCCGCTTTCGCGGGAATGAGCGGATTATCATTTTGCGCTCAAGACGGTTCCTCCGCGCATCGCCTTGCCGGTCCGGTTTCGTTCCTGCCGCCAAAGCCCGCGTGATCGCGATGCGCCTTGCCGTCGTCCTGCCCCGCAACATGCACTACGCGCCGGACCGGGCGACCTCGATCGATCTGTGCGCGCGCGACTTCGTGCTGCACTCGCGCTTCCACGACGGCATCTCGGTGATCGGCAGGACGGTGAAATGGCCGTATTCCGACGTCCCCTTCATTGGCGTCGAGAACATCAACGACTCGTTCGGGCCGTTGAGCTTCACGCGGATGCGCTCCGCCATCGAGAGTGTGCAGCCGGACCTCATCCTGGTGCACCAGTATCCGCCGGCGGCCGCGCGGATCGCGGCGGGGTTTCCGGCGATCCCGGTCATCCTGCAGCGGCACAATCTGCAGCCCAAGCGCCGGCTCGTCCACCGGCTGTGGCGCGACCGGTTCTACCGCAGGCTCGCCGGCGTCATCTTCGTCTCGGAGGCGGCGCGGGCCAGCTATACCGGCCGCGCGCCGTCGGCCGTCGTCTACAACGGCATCGACACGCGTACCTTCACGCCGGCCGAAACCAAGGACCCGTTCGTCCTGTTCGCCGGGCGCGCCGTGCCGGAAAAGGGCGTCGAGCCCTTCGCCGAGGCCGTCGCCGCGGCGCTTCGCGACAGGCCGGGCTGGCGCGCCGTGCTCGCCTTGGGCGGCGGCAAGGCGGCGGAAGCAACCGTCGCGCAGGTGCGCGAGCATCTGGCGCCGCTGGGCAAACGCGCCTACCTCTTCGCCGACCTGCCGCACGAGGAGGTCATGAATCTGTTCGCCCGCGCCGCGATCTGCGTGGTGCCGAGCGTCTGGGCGGAGCCGTTCGGGCGCACCGCGCTGGAAGCGATGACCTGCGGGGCCGCGGTGATCACCTCGGGGCGCGGCGGACTTGCCGAGGTGGTCGGCGACACCGCGATCGTCACCAAAACGGTGGAGCCGGCAGATTTCGCCAGGGCGATCAACGGACTGATCGACAATAGCGACCTGCGCCGGCGCCTGCAGGCGGCAGGCCGTGAGCGGGCCCGGGCCTTCTTCGACATCCGCACCGTCACAGGCGGCTTCGACGATCTGCTGGCCAATGTCGGCCGCGCCAACTGGGCCGACCGCGTCCCCGGCGCCATACGGGTGCCATGACCTGTGCCGCGTTCCGCGCCGCGCTGCGCGTCACCGAGCCGCCGGCCGGCGTGTCCGGGGCGTGAGATGCGCCTCGTCATCCAACGCGTCGCACCCGGCTCGCCGCTGATCCCGGTCCTTGCGGCCTGGCGCCACCGGGCGTTCTTCGAGGCGGAAGGCTACACGCCGGACCAGTCGGTGGCGCTGCTCGACGGGTTCGTCCGGCTTGCCGCCGAAACGCCGGACACCTATCAGGTGGCGCTGGTCGCCGAACTGGACGGCAAGGCGGTCGGCACCTGCCTGCTGATCGACCGGGAACCCGTCACGCGGCATCCCGATCTCACACCGTTTCTCGCCGGGCTGTTCGTGGTGGAGCCGGCGCGGCGGCGCGGCGTCGGGGCGGCGTTAGTTCGCGCGGCGGAAGACCAGGCGCGCAGCCACGGATTCGCGCGTCTCTATCTCTATACGGACACAGCCCGCGCCTTCTACGAACGGCTCGGCTGGCGGCTTCTGGAAGCCTTCGACTGGGAGGGCGATCCGTTTTCGCTGATGGTGCGGGAGCGGGGGGGCGGCTGAGGGCTCACCGCGGCCGCCGACTGGGCCCCGGATCAAGTCCGGGGCACGAGACTGCGGCTTGGAGCACGGATTACGCAACATGGACAGCTTCGTGTCCTGGACTTGATCCAGGACCCATGGCAGCCGCGCGGCAGTCTTCGTGCGCGCGGCTTTCCACCTACGACCGCCCCAGCAGCCCGTCGTAGATTTCCGCGTCGCCGACCTTGCCGGTCACCTTGCCGTCCTCGACGACGAGGATCGGCAGACCCGTGACGAGGCGGGCCTGCATCAGGTCGCGGACGGCGGTCTCGGTCTCGCAGCAACACAGCATGCCCGGCTTCGGTTCGGTTCCGTTCAACGGGGTCAGCTCTGCTGCCACGCCGTTCAGCGTCACCGCGCCATCGGCTGCCAGCACCAGTCCGGAACCGGCATCGAGGACGCGGGCGCCGCCCTCGGTCTCGCAGTCCTCGACCTTGCGCATCAGTTCCACGGCGCGGAGCACCGAGAGCGGATTCATGTGCGCGACGAAATCGGCGACATAGTCGTTGGCGGGATCGAGAACAATATCGTGCGGCGTGCCGAACTGGACGATGCGGCCACCTTCCATGATGGCGATCTTGTTGCCGATCTTCAGCGCCTCGTCGAGATCGTGGCTGACGAAGATGATGGTGCGCTTCAGGCTTTGCTGCAGTTCCAGAAGCTCGTCCTGCAGGCGCGAGCGGATCAGCGGATCGAGCGCGGAGAACGGCTCGTCCATCAGCAGGATCGGCGCGTCGGTGGCAAACGCGCGGGCCAGGCCGACGCGCTGCTGCATGCCGCCGGAGAGTTCGTGCACCTGCTTGTCGCCCCAGGCCGACAGGCCGACGAGCTCGAGCTGGGCGGCGACCAGCTTCTTGCGCTCGGGCGCCGGCATGCCGCCGAGTTCCAGGCCGAAGCCGACGTTGTCCTCCACCGTGCGCCAGGGCAGCAGGCCGAACTGCTGGAACACCATGGCGACGCGGTGGCGGCGCAGGTGGCGCAGTTCCTCGGGTGGGCATGTGGTCGGATTGATCGTCCGCTCGCCGTCGCGCACCAGCACCTCGCCGCGGATGACCTTGTTGAGGCCGTTGACGGCGCGCAAAAGCGTCGACTTGCCCGACCCCGACAGGCCCATGAGGACGACGATCTCGCCCTCCTCGACGTCGAGCGTGCAGCCGCAGGCGCCGAGGATCTGGCCGGTCGCCTCCTGGATCTCCTCGCGGCTCTTGTTCCTGTCGATCAGCGGCAGCGCCTGTTCGGGCTGCTTGCCGAAGATGATGTCGACATCGGTGAAGCGGACGATCGGAGCGGTTTTCGTGCTGGTCATCGGATTACTCCCGCCCGCTCGCCGGTTCCTTGCGGAAGAACCGGTCGAGCACGATGGCGACCAGCACGATCGCCACGCCGACCTCGAAGCCGCGGGCGATGTTGACCTGGTTCAGCGCCCTCAGCGTCGGCACGCCGAGACCGTCGGCGCCGACGAGGGCTGCGATCACCACCATCGACAGCGACAGCATGATGGTCTGCGTCAGGCCGGCCATGATGTTGGGCAGCGCGTAGGGCAACTCGACCTTCCAGAGCAGTTGGCGCTTGGTGGCGCCGAAGGCTTCGCCGGCCTCGATCAGCGCCTTCGGCGTCGACGAGATGCCGAGCTGGGTCAGCCGGATCGGCGAGGGCACGGCGAAGATGACGGTGGCGATCAGGCCGGGCACCATGCCGAGGCCGAACAGGATCAGCGCCGGGATCAGGTAGACAAAGGTCGGGATCGTCTGCATCAGGTCGAGGATCGGCCGGAGCGCCTCGTAGAGCCAGGGCCGGTGCGCGGCGGCGACGCCGATCGGCACGCCGACGATCATGCACACCAGCGTGGCAGAGAGCACCAGGGCGAGGGTTTCGGTGGTCTCTTCCCAGTAGCCCTGATTGATAATCAGCAGCATCGCGGCCAGCACGAAGATGGCAAAAGAGATCTTGCGGCGCACGAACCAGGCGAGGATCACGGTCGCCGCGACGATGACCAGCGGATGCGGCGTCTGCAGCACCCAGAGAACGGCGTCGATGACGTGTTCGAGCACGAGCGCGATGAAATCGAAGAACCAGGCCGCGTTGATCGTCAGCCAGTCGACGAAGGCCTTGGCCCACTGGCCGATCGGTATCTTGTGGTCAACAAGCCATTCCATCGAAACGCCCCCTCCGGCTTTGAACGGTACGGGGCACCCGCCCCGTACCGATGTTAGCGCGATCTCCCCCCGGCAATAGCCAGAACCGCACTCAATATTGCCTTGAACCGAATAGTCCGCTTATCCCCTGCACGGAAAACGGAGTATGCCCAGACCTGACGCATTCGCCCGACCGGGCCCCGGATCAAGTCCGGGGCACGAGGCGGGATCGGATGCACCGCCGTGCCGGTTGAACACGGCATCGCCGCAACCCGACGCCCGCTTTCGCGGGAATAAGCGGCAAGTGGGCGGGGCGCAGCCCAAGGCCCGCGGTTCGGGCCGCCGGCGCCCCGCCCTTTAGCATCACATGCCCAGATGCTTGGCGACGGCTTCCTTGCCGTTGCCGCCTTCGTAGGTGGTGACGTTCTCGACCCAGGCTTCCCACATTTCCGGGTGTGCCTTCAGCCATTCCTTGGCGGCGACGTTGGCTTCCTTGCCGTCGTCGAGAATGGCGGCCATGATCTCGTTTTCCATCGCCAGCGTGAACTTCTGGTTCTTCAGGAGCGCGCCGACATTCGGGCATTCCTCGACGAAGCCGGCCGCGACGTTGGTATAGATGGTCGCGCCGCCCAGGTCCGCGCCGAAGAAGTCGTCGCCGCCCGGCAGATAGACGATCTCGAAGTTGGCGTTCATCGGGTGCGGCTCCCAGGCGAGGAAGACGACGTCCTCGTTGCGCTGAACGGCGCGGGCCACCTGGGCAAGCATGCCCTGCTCGGAGGATTCGACCAGCTTGAATTCCTTCAGGTTGAAGGCGTCCTTCTCGATCATGTCAAGGATCAGGCGGTTGCCGTCGTTGCCCGCCTCGATACCGTAGATCTTGTCATCCAGATCGGACCGGAAATCGGCGATGTGGGCGAAATCCGTGAGGCCCTTGTCGAAGGTGTATTTCGGCACGGCCAGCGTGTACTTGGCGCCTTCCAGATTGGCGCCGAGGCTAACCACCGTCTCCTCTTCGAGATAGGGGCGGACATCGGCTTCCATGGTCGGCATCCAGTTGCCGAGGAAGACGTCGACGTCCTTGTTCTTCAGCGAGGCATAGGTCACCGGCACCGACAAAACCTTGATGTCGGTCTCGTAGCCGAGCCCCTCGAGAACCACCGAGGTGGCCGCGGTGGTGGAGGTGATATCGGTCCAGCCGACGTCGGAGAAGGTCACGACCTTGCAGGACTCGGGGTCCTTCGCGAAAGCCGCGGTGGACATCAGGGCGGCGACGGCAAGGCCGCCCAAAAGGGTTCGGAGACAGGATTTCATGCGCTTAAAACCTCCCGTTGGTAACGCAGACATGCGGCAACGCGCGGCAAAACACGCGCCGAGATAATCGCTGCGATGGAAACACTTTACCCAAGGTTTGGCAAGCTATATTGATTGACTGGTCAGTCAACAAACGGGCCCGCGACCCGGATCCAAAGGCCAGGACGATGCCGAAGATAGGAATGGAGCCAATTCGCCGCCGCGCACTCATCAGCGCGGCGATCGAAACCATTCACGACCGGGGATATTGCGACGTGACGGTCGGCCAGATCGCACGGCGCGCCGGCGTATCCTCGGCACTGGCGCATCATTATTTCGGCTCCAAGGAAGATCTTCTGATCGCCACCATGCGGCACCTTCTCCAGGAGCTGGGCGTGGCGATCGTCGAGCGGCTGAAGCAGGCCGGCAATCCGCGCGAGCGGGTCTCCGCTGTGATCGCCGGCAACTTCGCGTCCGACCAGTTCCAGCCCGCGACGATCTCGGCCTGGCTCGCCTTCTACGTACAGGCGCAGACGGTGGCCGACGCGCGCCGCCTGCACCGCATCTACGCGCGCCGGCTGAAGAGCAATCTCGTGCATGGCCTGGCGCTGCTGATCGCGCGCGAGCAGGCGATCAACGCGGCGGAGGGCACGGCCGCCCTGATCGACGGCTTATGGATTCGCTACGCGCTGGCCGACAATGCGCCGGACCCCGCCGCCGCGATCGAGCTCGTGGAAAGCTTCGTCCAGTCGCGCATCGAGCGAGGTCAGCAATGAGCGAGGCCCTGGAAGCCGATTTCGTCATCGTCGGCGCCGGCTCGGCGGGCTGCGCGCTCGCTTATCGGCTGAGCGAGGACGGCCGCCATTCGGTGATCGTGCTGGAACAGGGCGGCACCGATTTCGGGCCGCTTATCCAGATGCCGGCTGCCTTCTCGATCCCGATGAACATGGCGCGCTACGACTGGGGCTACCAGACCGAGCCGGAGCCGCATCTGGGCGGACGCCGACTGGCGGTGCCGCGCGGCAAGGTGATCGGCGGGTCGTCGTCGATCAACGGCATGGTCTATGTGCGCGGACACGCCCGCGACTTCGATACCTGGGAAGAGATGGGCGCGGACGGCTGGGGCTTCCGGCACGTGCTGCCCTACTACAAGCGGATGGAGACGAGCCACGGCGGCGAGGCGGGCTGGCGCGGCACCGACGGACCGCTCAACGTCACGCGCGGGTCGCTTCAGAATCCACTCTATCAGGCCTTCATCGAGGCGGGCCGGGAGGCGGGCTATCCCGTCACCGAGGATTACAACGGCCGCGCCCAGGAAGGCTTCGGCGTGATGGAGATGACGGTGTGGCGGGGCCGGCGCTGGTCGGCCGCCAACGCCTATCTGCGCCCCGCCCTGAAGCGCGGCAACCTGCGTCTGGTCTCCGGCGTCAACGCCGAGCGGATCGTCTTCGAGGGAACACGCGCGACCGGCATCGAAATCAGGCGCGGCAACCGCACCCAGGTCGTCAAGGCCCGGCGCGAGGTGATCGTCGCCGCCTCGTCGATCAACTCGCCGAAGCTGCTGATGCTCTCGGGCATCGGTTCGGCCGCCGATCTCAGCGCGCACGGCATCGACGTCCTCGCCGACCGGCCCGGCGTCGGCGCCAACCTGCAGGATCACCTGGAGGTCTATGTCCAGTACGGCTCGCGCCAGCCGATCACCCTGAACAGCCAGCTCGGCCTGTTCTCGAAAGCCTGGATCGGCGCGAACTGGCTGTTCCTGAAGCGGGGGCTGGGCGTCTCGAACCAGTTCGAGTCCTGCGCCTTCATCCGCTCGGCCGCCGGCGTCGACTATCCCGACATCCAGTATCACTTCCTGCCGGCCGCGGTCCGCTACGACGGCAGGGCGGCGGTCGACCGGCACGGCTTCCAGGTGCATGTGGGGCCGATGCGCTCGCGCTCGCGCGGGTCCGTCACGCTTCGCTCGGGCAAGCCGTCGGAGCCGCCGAAGATCGTGTTCAACTACATGTCCGAACAGCAGGACTGGGAGGAGTTCCGCGCCGCGGTCCGGCTCACCCGCGAGATCATGGCGCAGGCGGCGATGGAACCGTTCGTCGACGACGAGATCAAGCCGGGCGCACAGGCGACCGGCGACGATGCCATCGACGCCTTCATCCGCGAGCACGTGGAAAGCGCCTATCATCCCTGCGGCACCTGCCGGATGGGGTCGGCCGACGACGCCGGCGCGGTGGTCGATCCCGAGTGCCGCGTGATCGGGGTCCAGGGCTTGAGGGTGGTCGACTCGTCGATCTTCCCGCAGATCACCAACGGCAACCTGAACGGGCCGTCGATCATGGTCGGCGAGAAGGCCGCCGATCTTATCCTCGGCAAGGATCCCCTGCCGGCATCCAACCAGGAGCCGTGGATCAACCCGGACTGGCGGACGAGCCAAAGATAGCCGGGCCCGCGGTAGGGGTGAGAACCGCATGCATCGGATCTTCATTGGAAGTACCCCCACACTTCATTGGAAGAACCCCTCCCCGACCCTCCCCCACAAGGGGGGAGGAAGAAGAGGGCCATGCCCTAACGGCTTTCCTCCCTTCGCGGGGAGGGAGGGGGCGCAAGCCGGCGCGAACAGACTCACCGCTCACGCCAGCGCCGGATACCCAGCCGAGACCGCGTTCTGTTCCATCAAGACGATCGCGTCATAGGTGGCGTCATCCAGTACCTCAGCCCCGGCGATGAGCAGGGCCCGGCGGGTCGCGGCGGTGCCGGGATCGGCGAACACATCCTGAAGCGAGGCCCGCAGGATCGCGACCTCTTCGTCGGACCGAAGACCCGATGTCACGAACGGCAGCGCCGGGGCGGGATCGCTCCAGGCGATGACCTTCAGCCGGGAGGCCAGGTCGACGCGGTAGTGCTCGGCCATCGACCAGCAGACGCAGTCGATCGCGGCGCAATCGGCATTGCCCTCGGCGACGGCCTGCATGGATTTCAGATGCCCGCCAGTCTCCAGAACAGTAGAAAAGAACGGCTTTCCCGAGGCCAATGGCGCCACGGCTGAGCGGAAGGCGGAGTAGCCGGACTGGGAGTTCGGCGCGTTATAGGCCGCCGTGCGTCCGCGCAGGTCGGCAAGGCCACGGGCGGGATCGCCGGCGCGCGCGACGATGGCGCTGCGATACGCCGGGCCCTCGCATCCCTCGGCGACATAGACCGGCGTCGCGACCAGCCGCACCGTGCCGCGCAGGGCGGTGGCATAGGGATAGCCGCAGGTCTGGGAAAACAGCAGTCCCGGATCGCGCCACTGATCCTCGGGGGGGCGGGTGCGGTCGAGCGTATCGGGTGCATCGAGACCGCGCGCGCGGACCGCCGCGGCGATCGCGGCCCACAGGGCATCGGTCGCCAGGCGCACTTCCGGCCAGTCGTACATGGGCAGGGACGCGATCACACGAGCGACACTACCGCCGCATGAACGGATGGGCCACCGGCTCCTTGGGCTTGAGCAAATGGCGGCGGATCAGGTCGGAATAACCGTGAAAGCCGTAGCCGCCGTTTTCGGCGCGGAACTGGTCGCGCCGGGCCCGGTAGAGGCGGGGCAGCTCGTACCATGGCGCGCGCGGGCGCTGGTGGTGGACGTAGTGCAGGTTGTTGTTGAGGAACAGGAAGGCGACCAGCGGATTGGCCTCGATGATCGCGGTGCGCTGCGCGACGTCCGGGTGCGCCCGGTGCTCGGCGTAGGTCCTGAGCATCAGCAGCGAGAGGCCCGGCCAGGAGGCAAACAGCAGATAGGCCCAGACGCTCATGCCGGAAAACAGGATCCACGCGATGACCGGGACGCAGCCGAGGACATGCAGCGCCCAGGCCCGCGCCACCTCGCGATCGCCGGCGCGCACGGCGCGCAGGTCGTGGCGGATCAAGCCGACCACCGACAACGGCGGGCCGACCAGGAGCCGACCCAGAAGCGACCTGTTGAGGTTCAAAAGTCGCCTGGTCGGCGCCGACAGGGCGGCATAGTCCGTCTCGGCCAGATACCAGGATTCGGGATCGTCGTAGGGGTCGGTCAGGCGGGCGTCGTGATGGTGCTTGAGATGCGTATCGCGGAACCGGCGATAGGGGATCAGCAGGCACAACGGCGGGAAGACCAGCGCCTCGTTGAGCCAGAGCCGGCGGGTGGGATGGCCGTGCAATGCCTCGTGGCGGAGCGAGGATTGCAGCGCCACGCAATAGGCCGCGAGCGGAACGAACAAAATGAGCGGCAGCGCGGCGTGGAACCAGATGATGGTTGCCCAGGCGATGTAGCACGCGGTCAACGCCGCGAAGGTCGGCCATTCGACGCTATGGCGGCGTCGGCGGCGCGCATCGGCGGCAATCGCGACCGAAACGGCCAGTTCTTCTCGTGTCAGGTGCCCCATAATCCTGATTCTTGCGGAACAGGGCCCGCGAGGGCAACGCGAGACTAGTTACATTTTGTTGCTTTTGATGCATTAATTGTACGAATGTTGTGAATTGTCAGCAGGCTGGTGACTACTATGGACAAACGCGACCTGGGAGCCGTGTTTCGCGACCGATTGAGCGAGGTGATGCGCCGCTATGGCGGGGGTCAGTCGCGATTCGCTCAGTCAATCGGTCTCGACCGGTCGGCGCTGTCGCAGCTTTTGTCGGGCAAGACGGTCCGCCTGCCGCGCGCCGAGACGCTGGTCGCCATCGCCGAGGCGCACGGCGTCAGCCTCGACTGGCTGATGGGGGTGAGCCAGAACGAGCGGCTGGCCGCCGAGATCGCGCCAACGCTGGCCATCGAGCTGGGTGCCTCGGGGCCAGACGATTCCCGCCTGCAGCAATGGCGGCGCGAGGCGTCCGGCTACAAGATCCGCTATGTGCCGGCGACCCTGCCCGACCTATTACGCACCGAAGCCGTGATCCGCTACGAACTCGGCCGGGATCCGAACGAACGGGCCGAGGCGATGATCGCCGACGCCGACCGCTATCTTGCCTATACGCGCCGGCCGGAGACGGACATGGAGGTGTGCATGCCGGTGCAGCGGCTGACCGGCTTCGCGCGGGGCGAAGGGATCTGGTCGGGCCTCGACCGCGACAACCGGCGCGCCCAGCTCACCCACATGGCGCACCTGCTCAAAGAGCTCTATCCGACGTTCCGGCTGTTCCTGTTCGACGGGCGCAAGCTGTTTTCCGCGCCGATCACGATCTTCGGGCCGCTCCGCGCGGCGATTTACGTCGGTGACATGTACCTGGTGCTCAACACCACCGAGCATATCCGCATTCTCATCGACCGCTTCGACGGGCTGATCCGGCAGGCGGTGATCAATCCGCACGAGGCCGCCGCGCGGGTAACGCGGATGGTCGAAGAGGTTTGAAGACGCTCAACCGCCGCTACAGACGATGCCGCTGCAGCCAGGCGTGATGGATGGCGCCGGCGGTCATCAGGTCGAGATGGGCACCGCCGCCATTCTTGTAGACGGTGATCTCGTCGGGCGATCCCCTGCCGAGCGAACCCGAGACCAGGTCGAACAGATCGCCCTGAACGTCGGCCTCGGTAATCACACCGCTGGCGAGCGGGATCATCAATTCCCCGATCTCGTGCAGCGTCGTCTCGCGGGCATCGACGAACAGGCGCCCGCGCTGAAACGCCGCGTCGTCGGCCTCGCGCATGTCGGGCGTATAGGCGCCGACCAGGTCGAGATGGGCGCCCGGCTTCAGCAGCGCACCCCTGATGATCGGCTGGCGCGACATGGTGGCGACCGAGATCACGTCGCCGGCGGCAACAGCGGCGTCGATGTCCTCGGCTATCTCGATATCACAACCGGTATCCGAAAGCCGCGCGGCGAGGTCTTCGGCCCGCTCGCGGGTGCGATTGCCCAGCACGATGCGCTTGAGCGACGGGCGCACCGCGAGATGGGCGCGGATCAGCGGCTCGGCCATGGCGCCGGCGCCGATCATGGCGAGCACCTCGACATCGGGACGCGCCAGCAGGTCGGCACCGAGCGCGGAATCGCCCGCCGTCTTACAGGCGGTGATCGCCGCCCCGTCGATGACCGCCGTCACCACGCCGGTCTCGCCGTCGAACAGCAGGAACTGGCCCTGCACGGCAGGCAAGGGCTGGTCGCGGTTCGGGTTCTCCGGAAACACCGTGACGGCTTTCAACCCGACGGCCCCACTTCCACCGCCCCCGCCGGGCACCCAGGCGGCGCGGATGAGCAACGCGCGGCCGTCCTGCTTCATCAGCAGATCATCGATCGCGGGCCGGGTGCCGGGGGCACCGACCCCCGGCGCAAGCCGATGGCCTTCACGAAGAGCTTCGACCTCCGTACGCCAGTCGAGCAGGTCTTGGACGGTGTCGGCGTCGATGACGATCATGGGGGCTCCTTCTTCCTGGAACGGCTTCTTCGGCCTGTCACTGCGTAGCGACATGCGCGCGGCAGAATAAGCGGTGATGGCGCGTCATCACAATCCGGGTGCCAATGGACGTCACGGCGACGAAGAGTCAATATGCGCTCCGGCCGAGGGCGGTCCACTCATATGGAGACATGTATGTGGTTTTTCAGAGTTTCGATCGCTTCTTTCCTTGTCGCCCTCGCGGCAGGGCTATCGCCCGCAGGCGCTCAGGCCCAACAAACCGAGCGGCGCATCGTGCCCGTCGAGGACGCGGATTATTTCGGTCACGACTACCAGACTCTGAAGGACGTGACGCTTGAGGCCTGCGAGGCGGCCTGCCTCGGTGACGGCGCCTGCGCGGCCTTCACCTACAACACGTCGGCCCAATGGTGCTTCCTGAAGAACGGCGTCGGCCAGCTCAACACATTCGCGGGTGCGGTCGCCGGCAAGGTGGTCGAAGTCGCGGTGCAGACCGAAGCGATGGCCCAGCCGGACCTGTCGTTTGTCGCCGACTGGCTGATCGAGGATGCCGGGCGCTACGCCACGCGGCTTTCAGCCCGCAAGCCGCAGAACGCGAGCTTTGCGATACTGGCCGGGCGCGGCGCGACCGCTATGGCGCAAGGCGACATGCTGACGGCGGCGCGCGCCTATCGTGGCGCGGCGGCGCTGGAACCGAAGAGCGGCGCGGCCTGGCTGGGGCTGGCGCAAGCCGTGCTGGCTGTGGCACCGGCTGACGATTCCGACCGCTACCGGCTGCGCGAGGAAGCCGTGTCGGCGGCGATCGAGGCGGTGCGCACTTCGGAGAGGACGGACATGCGCGCCGATGCCTATGCAGCACTTGCCGAGGCACTGGGGCGGCGCGACCTGCACCGCCCGGCGCTGCAGTCCTACAAGGCCAGCCTTGCGCTGGTCGACAGCCCGCAGGTGCAGGCGGCCTACGATGCGCTGCACGCGCGGTACGGCTTCCGGATCGTCGACTACACGGTCGACGCGGACGCGGCGAGCCCGCGCATCTGCGTGCAGTTTTCAGAAGAACTGGAAGCGGGGCGCTTCGACTTCATGCCCTTCGTGACGCTTGACGGCAAAGCGCCGCCGGCGGTGACGGCGTCGGGTGAACAGCTTTGCGTCGACGGGGTGGAGCACGGCGAGCGCTATCAGGTGACGGTACGCGCCGGCATTCCCTCGGTCGTCGACGAAACGCTGGAAAAAACCTCGACCTTCGAGATCTACGTGCGCGACCGGGCGTCATCCGTGCGGTTCTCAGGCAGCGATTTCGTGCTGCCGCGCGTCGGCTCCAAGGGTGTTCCGGCAGTTACCATCAATACTGACGAGATCGAGGTGGTGCTCTACCGGATCGGCGAGCGCGGCCTTGCCGGCGCTGTCGGCGACGGGCCGTTCCTGCGCCAGCTCGACCAGTGGGACGCCGAGCAGATTGCCGAGGAGACGGGCGAGATGCTGTGGACGGGGACGCTCGCCGTCGGCAGCGAGCTGAACACCGAGATCACCACGATCTTTCCCATCGACGAAGCGCTTCCCGAACGCCGGCCCGGCGTCTACGTGATGACGGCGAAGACCTCGGACGGCGGGCAGGACTATTGGGAGCCGGTCGCGACGCAATGGTTCATCGTCTCCGACATCGGCGTCTCGACGCTTCTGGGCAACGACGGCCTGCACGTCTTCGCCCGGTCGCTGGAAACCGCCGATCCGATCGAGGGCGTCACGGTGCAATTGATTGCCCGCAACAACGAGTTGCTCGGCGAAGCGGTGACCGACGCGGCCGGCACGGCGAACTTCGGCGCGGGCCTGACGCGCGGCACCGGGGGGCTCGCCCCGGGGGTGGTTACGGCGGAAGGCACGGAAACCGATTTCACCTTCGTCGACCTGACCCGCTCCGGCTTCGACCTGAGCGACCGCGGCGTCGCGGGACGGCCGGCGCCGGGCGCGCTCGACACGTTTCTCTATACCGAGCGCGGTGTCTACCGGCCGGGCGAAACCGTCTATCTCACCGCGCTGGTGCGCGACGACACCGCCGACGCGGTCTCCGGCCCGCCGCTGACGCTGGTCGTCAAGCGGCCCGACGGCGTCGAGGACCGACGCGTCGTCAGCCGTCAGGATTCGCTCGGCGGCCACGTCTTCAACCTGCCGATGATCGGCTCGGCCATGCGCGGTTCGTGGACAGCGTCGGCCTATGCCGACCCGAAGGGCAAGCCGCTCGCCGAGATCGATTTCCTGGTCGAGGATTTCGTGCCCGACCGCATCGAGTTCGACCTGACCTCGGCAGCCAAGGCGCTGCCGGCCGACCGGCCGATCCAGGCCAGCGTCGACGGGCGGTTCCTGTATGGCGCGCCGGCCGGCGACCTGCGGCTTGAAGGCGATATCTCGGTTGCGCCGTCGTCGGAGTTGCCGGCTTTCCCGAACTACCGCTTCGGCCTCGAGGACGAGGAGGTGACGCCGGTTCGCGAAACGCTGACCGGCCTGCCGCGCACGGACGCGGACGGCAAGGCGGTGTTCGATGTGATCGCTCCGGCACTGCCCGAAACGACACGGCCGCTTACGGCCACCATCGGCGTGCGCATGCGCGAGGCCGGCGGGCGGGCAGTCGAACGCTCGCTCACGCTCCCGGTCGCGCAGACGGGCAAGATGATCGGCGTGCGACCCCTGTTTACCGACGACAGCGTGCCGGAGCGCACCGAGGCCGGATTCGACGTCATCGTCGTCGGGGCGGGCGGCGCGCGCGCCGCCGAGACCGGGCTGCGCTGGGAGCTGGTTCGCGTCGAACGCAGCTTCCAGTGGTATCGCAGCGACGGACGCTGGAGCTACGATCCGGTCACCTACACAACGCGCGTCGCTGACGGCACAGCGGATGTTTCCGCCGATCAGCCAGCCCGCATTTCGGCGCAAGTCGACTGGGGCCGCTACCGGCTGGAGGTCGCCTCTACCGTCGCGGCCGGACCGGTGACGTCGGTCGAGTTCAACGCCGGCTGGTATGTGGAAACGAGCGAGGCCGACAGCCCCGATACGCTGGAACTCAGCCTCGACAAGCCGAGCTACGACATCGGCGATACCGCGACCGTGACAATCGCATCGCGCTTTGCCGGCAAGGCGATCGTCAACGTCATTGGCGAGAACCTTCTGGAAACCCGGGCGATCGACGTCGCCGAGAGCGGGACGACGGTGGAGCTCACCGTCGGCGAAAACTGGACGCCGGGCGCCTATGTCACGGCGACGGTGATCCGTCCGATGGGAGAGGACGCCTCGCACATGCCAGCGCGCGCGATCGGGCTTGCCTGGCTCGAGGTCGACACCGCCGAGCGGACATTGACCGTCGACCTGGACCTGCCCGACGTCGCCCGGCCGCGCGAGACGCTGGTGGTGCCGGCGTCCATCAAGGGCCTGAAGGCCGGCGAACAGGCCTATCTGACGGTCGCGGCCGTCGACGTCGGCATCCTCAACCTCACCGGCTACGAACCGCCGGCGCCGGAAGACTGGTACTATGGCCAGCGCCGGCTCTCCACCGACATCCGCGATATCTACGGCGCGCTGATCAACGGGCTCAGCGGCGAGATGGGCAGGATCCGCTCGGGCGGCGACGGGATGGGCAAGGGCATGGAAGGCTCGCCCCCGACTCAGGAACCGGTGTCGCTGTTTTCCGGCATCGTGACGGCGGAGGCCGACGGCACCGCGACCGTCCATTTCGATGTGCCGGAATTCAACGGTACGCTCCGCGTGATGGCGGTGGCCTGGTCGAAGGACGAGGTCGGCCACGGCGTCAAGGACGTCATCGTCCGCGATCCGGTGGTGATCGTCTCCAGCCTGCCTCGCTTCCTCGCGCCGGGCGATCATTCGCGCCTTCGACTCGATATCGACAATACGGACGGACCGGCCGGCGCCTGGCGCATCGAGGTCGAGTCGGCCGGCGTGGTGACGGCGGGAACGCCGCTGCCCGCCAACATGCTGAACCTGGCGGAGAAGCAACGCACCGCGATCACGGTGCCGATCGCCGCGTCGCGGATCGGGCAGGACCGGCTCACCGTCAGCCTGATCCATCAGGACGGCATGACGATCTCGCAAAGCCTCAACATCGGGGTGCGCGGCGCGGAACCGCCCGTCACCGAGCGGCGCGTGGTGTCGCTCGAGCCGGGCAAGAGCCTCACTCTCGACGGCGCGCTCGTCTCCGACCGGGTGGCCGGCAGCGATTTCGTCAACCTGTCGATCACCCGGGCCGGCGCGCTCGACGTGCCATCGATCCTGTCGGCGCTCGACCGCTTCCCCTATGGCTGCGCCGAGCAGCTGACCAGCCGCGGCATGCCGCTGCTCTATCTCTCGTCGGTCGCCAAGGAACTGGGGCTCGGCAGCGAGCCGGAGCTGCGCGAACGCGTCGAGAAGGCCATCGCCGGCGTACTCGCCAAGCAGGCCGGCGCGGGCAGCTTCGGCCTTTGGGGGCCGGGCTCGGGCGACCTGTGGCTCGACGCCTATGTCACCGACTTCCTGACTAGGGCGCGCGAGGCCGGCTACGCGGTTCCCGACCTCGCCTTCGGCCAGGCGCTCGACAGCCTATCCAACACGCTCGGCTATACCGACGATATCTCGAATCAAGGTTCGGCGATCGCCTATGCGCTCTACGTGCTGGCGCGCAACAAGCGGGCGGCGATATCGGATCTGCGCTACTACGTCGACACGCAGCTCGACCAGTTCGCCTCGCCGCTCGCCCAGGCGCAGCTTGGCGCCGCACTCGCCTTCTACGGCGAGAACGGCCGGGCGCGCGAGGCCTTCAACGCGGCAATCGGCAATCTGGAAGCCGGCGACGATTCCGACCGCTACCGCTCCGACTACGGGTCGCGGCTGCGCGACGGGGCGGCAACGCTGACGCTGGTCGCCGAAAGCGGCCTCGACGCCGAACCGGTTCCGGCGCTGATCCAGATCGTCGACCGCGAGCGGGCCGGACGGCGCTATACCTCGACGCAGGAGGATGGCTGGATGCTGATGGCGGCACACGCGCTGATCTCGGAATCCACCGCCCTGAAGCTTGAGGAGAACGGCGTCGCCGTCGACGGCAACCTGATGCGCCGCTACGCGGGAGAGCGCCTCGACGGGCAGCCGGTGAGCGTCACCAACCGGTCCGACAAGGCCGTCGACGCGGTGATTACCGTGACCGGCATCCCGCTGACGCCGCGCGGTCCGGAGGCGAACGGCTTCACCATCGCGCGCGCCTACTACGATCTCGACGGCAACTCCGTTCCGGTCGGCACGGTCGCGCAGAACACGCGTCTCGTCGTCGTGCTCGACGTCACCGAACAGAGTTCGTGGCCGAGCCGGGTGCTGGTCGTCGACATGTTGCCGGCGGGCTTCGAAATCGACAATCCGAACCTCGTCTCGAGCGCCAACCTCGCCGCCTTCGCGTGGTTGCCCGACGACGCCAATCCGGCGCATGTGGAGTTCCGCGACGACCGTTTCGTCGCCGCCTTCACCGAGGACAACAACACAGAGCGCGCCTACAAGCTCGCCTATGTGGTGCGCGCGGTCTCGCCCGGCGGCTTCGTCCATCCGCCGGCCTATGTGGAGGACATGTACCGGCCGTACCTGAACGCGCGCGGTGAAAGCGGGCGTCTTGAGATCCTCGGAGCGCGGCCCTGAGGACCGCATAGAGGCTGGCATGAGGCGCGACCTCATACGATCTGTTTCGGGCGCGGTCTTCGCGGTGGCGCTGGTTGCCGGACTTGTATCGGCGGGCAGCTTTCTGACGTCGCCCGACGGATCGGCCGTTATCGCGCGGGCGCTGGCAATCGAAACCTCGCGCGAAGTGACAGGCCGCGACGGCCGGCTGCTCAATCCTTTTGCGATCGAGGACGGCCGCTGGCGGCTGAAGGCCGATCTCGATCATGTCGATCCCCGCTTCGTCGACATGCTGATCGCCTACGAGGACAAACGGTTTCGCGCGCACGCCGGAGTCGATCCCCTGGCGCTGTCGCGCGCGGCGCTGCAGTTCGCGACGAACGGGCGGATCGTCTCGGGCGGATCGACGCTGACCATGCAGGTCGCCCGGCTGCTCAATCCTCGCGCCGAGCGCAGCATTGCCGCCAAGCTTAAACAGATCCGCGACGCGATCCGTCTCGATCTGGCTTTCACCAAGACCGAATTGCTGACGCTCTACCTGACGCTGGCGCCCTATGGCGGTAACCTGGAAGGCGTGCGCGCGGCCTCGCTTGCCTGGTTCGGACACGAGCCGCACGACCTTTCGCTTGCCGAGGCCGCGCTGCTGGTGGCGTTGCCGCAATCTCCGGAAACACGTCGGCCCGACCGCGACCCGGCAGCCGCGCGCGCGGCACGCGACCGGGTGCTTTACAGGTTGGTGACGGCCGGTGTGATCGAAGCCGACGAACTCGGCCCCGCACTTGCCACGCGCGTTCGCGAGAGGCGCCGCGACATGCCGAACCTGGCGCCGCATCTGGCCCGGCTGATGTCGCAGGAGACCCCGGGCGCGCAGGGCTGGCAAACCAGCCTGGACGCGCGCCTGCAGGGGGACCTGGAAAAACTCGCAAGGGAAGCCGCCGCGACGTTTGGCTCGACCGAGTCCATCGCGATCCTGGTCGCCGACCACTCGACCGGCGAGGTCCTCGCGGAAATCGGCTCGGCGGACTTCTTCGACGAGCGCCGCGCCGGGCAGGTCGACATGGTGCGCGCCATCCGCTCGCCTGGCTCGACGCTCAAACCCCTGATCTACGGTCTCGCCTTCGAGGCGGGGCTCGCCCACCCCGAGACGCTGATCGACGACCGGCCGACGAGTTTCGGCGGCTACCGGCCGCGCAACTTCGACTTCGGGTACCAGGGCACGGTCAGCGTGCGCGAGGCGCTGGAAATGTCGCTCAACGTGCCGGCGATCCGGTTGCTCGAAGCCGTTGGGCCGACGCGGCTGGTTGCGCGGCTGAAGCGCGCCGGCGCCGAACCGGTGCTGCCGCGCGGCGACAGGCCAGGCCTGCCGATCGGGCTCGGCGGCGTGGGACTGAGCCTCGATCAGCTGGTGACTCTGTTTTCGGGTCTAGCGGAGGGCGGCGCGCCGGTTGCGCTGAGCCGGGTTCCCGGATCAACCCGGAGTGCACGGGGGGAATTTCTCGACAGGCGCGCTGCCTGGCAGGTCGCCGACATCATCGCCGGTACGTCTCCGCCGGCCGGCCACGCACCGGGCGGCTTCGCCTACAAGACCGGCACGTCGTACGGCTACCGCGACGCCTGGGCCGTGGGCTTCGACGGACGCCATGTGATCGGCGTCTGGGCGGGCAAGCCGAACGGCGCGCCGGTGCCCGGTCTGTCGGGGCGGCTGACCGCCGCGCCGATCCTGTTCGACGCCTTCGAGCGGCTCGGGGGAAAGCGCGTGCCGCTTCCACTCGCGCCGAAGGGGACGCTGGTCGCACGCGCCGCCGACCTGCCGCCCGCGCTCAAGCGGTTCGCGCCCGGCGGAACGCTGAACGGTAACTCCGCAGCCGAGCCGCCGCCGTCGATCGTCTTTCCGCCGGACGGGGCACGGGTCGCGCTGGAAGAGAGTGGCGAAGGCCGCGCGCGTCCGTTGGTCGTCAAGCTCGACGGCGGGCGTCCGCCCTTCCAGTGGTTTGCCAACGGCACCCCCTTCGATGGCGCAGCGCGGCGGCGCGACACCAGCTGGCAGCCGGACGGGCGGGGGTTCTCGACCGTTTCCGTGGTCGATGCCGATGGCCGCTCGGCGAGTGTTACCGTTTTTCTGGAGTGACCCGGCTCTTTCAGAGCTGACGGACGGAAACGCCAACTGTCCAAAATTAAATTCTCTTCTTAACGGCCTATTGCATTCGTCATGCTTGAATGCGCGCGATACCAATGGACGTCGATAGGCCACTCCCATGTCCGCGCATGCCGGTACCGCCGCCCGCATAGACGATATCACCCCCAGCGACCCGTCGCTGCCGCTGGTCCTTGATCTCGATCACAGCCTGATCCGCTGCGATATCCTGCACGAGGCAGCGCTTGCCTATCTGCGCCGAAATCCGCTCGGACTCTTTTCGCTGGCGCGCTGGCTTCTGCAGGGGCGCGCGGCCCTGAAGCGCAAACTCGCCGAACGCGTGACGCTCGATGTCGAGACCCTGCCGGTCAACGAGGAACTCGCCGCCTACGCCGTGGCGGCGAAGGACAAGGGGCGGACGGTCGTGCTGGCAACGGCCTGCGACACCGTCTTCGCCACGCAGATCGCGGAGCGCTTTCCCTTCATCGACGGCGTCGTCGCCAGCGACGGCGTCACCAACATGAAGGGCAAGGCCAAGGCGGCGGCGCTCGCGAAAACCTATCCGGACGGCTTTGCCTATGCCGGCGATTCCGCCACCGACCTGGCGGTGTGGGACAAGGCCTCGTCGATCGTCATCGTCGGTGCCAGCCGTTCCGTCGCGCGCAAGGCCGAAGCGCTCGGGCCGGTCGAGGCACGGTTCCCGAAAGCCAGCGTCGCGAAAGCGCTGAGGAAGTCCGCCCGCCTGCACCAATGGGCCAAGAACACACTCGTCTTCGCGCCCCTGTTCCTGGGCGGACAGATCGCCAATCCGGTCGCCTGGACCAACGCAACGCTCGCATTCCTGGCAATCGGGGTGCTGGCGTCGACGACCTATCTGCTCAACGACCTGTTCGACCTGCCGGACGATCGCAAGCACTGGTCGAAGCGGGACCGTCCGCTGGCAAGCGGCCGGCTGCCTATCTTCGTCGCGGTTGCCGCGCTGCCGATCGGTTTCGCCGCCAGTTTCGCGCTCGCGGCACTGGTCGGTCCGGCGGTCGTCGGTCTGCTGGCGGCCTATCTCGTCGTCACCGTCGCCTATTCGATGAGCCTGAAGCGCCAGCCGATCGTCGATGCCTTCACGCTTGCCGTGCTGTTCACGCTCCGGCTGGGGCTGGGCGTCGCGGCAGCTCAGGTCGTGCTGTCGGAATGGCTTCTGGTTTTCTCGATGTTCCTGTTCGCTTCGCTGTCGTTCGCCAAACGGCACACCGAGATCGAGCGGATGGCAATGCGCGGCGAAGACCGGGTCGCGGGTCGCGGATATCTGTCGACCGACGGGCCGTTGATCCTGACACTGGGCGTCGCCAGCGGCCTCGGCGCGGTGATGATCATGGTGCTCTATCTGATCAACGACGCCTTCAAGGCGGGGTTCTACGCCGATCCGGTGTGGCTGTGGGCGTCCCCTCCGATCCTGTTCCTGTGGATCGGACGTATCTGGCTGTTGTGCCAGCGCGGCGAGCTACACGACGATCCGGTCGCCTTCGCGGTACGGGACCGGACCAGCATCCTGCTTGGCGCGGCAATGGGCATGGCCTTTGTCGGCGCGGCCGTCGGCAACTACCTGTGATGGGGCCCATGGTCCGCCGAGCCCTCGGTTCGCAGGTCTTCCGCTTCCTGCTGCTGGGCGGTCTGGCGGCCGCGATCAACTGGCTGGTGCGCTTTCCGTTGTCGATGTTCCTGCCGTTCTCCTGGGCGATCCTGGTCGCCTACGCGATCGGCATGAGTGCCGGCTTCACGCTCTATCGCGCCTATGTGTTCCCCGGCTCCGACCGGGCAATCGCCCCGCAGATCGCAATCTTTCTGGCGGTCAATCTGATGGGCGCGGTGATCGTGTGGAGCGTGGCGATCGGGCTGGTCGAACAGGTGTTTCCGGCGGTCGGCTATTCGTTCATGCCGCTTGCCACCGGCCACGGCATCGCCATCGGCGTCGGTGCAGCTGCGAACTTCCTCGGCCACAAGTTCCTGACGTTCCGAATTTCGCGCAAAGCACCTTCCGACACGAATGGACCGACAAGGTCCGCCCGCACCTCCGGGGCCTGACGGCTTTTAAGTCGTCAGCGCCAGCATCGCCATCGTCACGACGTTCAGCGCGATCGCATAGGTTACGAGCACCTTGAGCGCGGCGACGAGCCCGTTGGGCACATTCGGGCGCACGTCCGGCGCGCGAAGCGTATAGGCGAGTATCACGAACAGGATCGGCAGCCAGTCCAGCGTGTAGCGCTGGGCGTTGTACTGGGTGAAACCGTTCGAGTGATAGAACAGCATCGGCGCAGCGATAACTGCGATCATCATTAGGCCGATGACCACCGGTCGGCGCATCGGCGCGAAGATCGCCAGTAGCACGAAGGGGCTTGCGGCAAGCAGCGAGGTTCCGGCTGAATCCATCGCCTCGGGAACCGTCATGGTAACGCCCCCGAACTGCAGGTGGAAACCCTGGACGAGCAGGTACATGGCGTTGAACAGGACGTAGGCCGAGGAGAACAGTCCGTAGTCGGCGATGCGGTGATCGACCATGGTCTCTTCGCCGGCCTGGCCGGGCATCATGTAGCCGTAGCCGGTGTCGAGCGGGCTGCCGAAGCGCACGTAGTTGTACAGGAAATAGACGCACAGCGCGGCGGCGACAGGCAGGCCGAGGGCGAGCGCCCGGCGCCAGTGCGGCCAGCGAAACGAGATCAGCAGCTCGTCGGGCTTCAGCGCCAGGGCGAACAGGAACGGCAGATAGAAGATCGACATCTGCCGGCACAACATGGCAAGCCCGATCGCGGTGCCGGCCAGCACCAGAAAACCGCCGCGCACCACCTCGTGAACGGCGAATGTGACGAGCAGGAACGCCACCGTCTGGGCGAAGAACCAGACGCCGTCGGCGCGGATCGTCACGTAGTAGAGCGGTGTGGCGACGGCGAGCGCCATGAGGAGCCAGACGGCGGCTTCGCGCCCGAGCGACAGGCGGGTAAAGATACGCCACCACAAGACAAGCGCCAGCGCTGTCGCACCGGTCGCAAGCAGGATGAAGCCGGAAAATCCGATGCCGAACACGGCCACGAACGGCATCGCCAACACAGCGGGACCCGGCGGAAATATCACCCAGTTGTGCCCGTCGTAGAATGCGCAGTCGACATCGAAACAGTCGGCGACATAGAGACGGCCGTGCAGGAAGGCGTCGGCAAGCAAGGCGTAGGAATTTGTCCCGCCCGGCTCGGTGATGGCGCGCAGGCCGAGGCCGGCGACCAGCATCGCGGTCATCAGCCCGGCGAACACCAGCAGCAGCACGCCGCGCCGACGCAAGACATCCTCGGAAGGCGAACCGGTATCGGTGATGTCGGTCATGGGAAGCCAACCTGGTGTGCCGTCATGCGCCCGGGCGGCCCGGCGCGCTTTACTCCCTCTTAGCGCGCGATGGTTACCAAGCGTTTACGTTTGCGGGCCAGCCGATACAGGCGGTCAGTAACCCGGCAGAACCAGGACCGTCGGCAAAACGGGGAGAGAATCGCGCGACAGCGTCACCGAGGGCGTGTCGCTGAGCACCACCTCGTAATGATCGCCCATATGGACGAGGAACCGGTTGAGCGTCGATGCGCCGAAGTAATGCATCGGGATCACCAGCGACGGTCCGATCTGGCCAATCACCTCGACCAGCAGCGGGATCGGCAGGGTATAGCTGCCGTCGGCCGGCACCAGCAGCACGTCGATCTCGCCCAGGTCGGCGCGGTGCTGGTCGGTCAGCGTGTGGTGCAGGTGGCCAAGATGGGCAATGCACAGGCCCGCGGACTCGAACACGAAGATCGAGTTGCCGTTGAACCGGGTGCCGCCGACATC
>CAJQNW010000222.1 GCA_905479765.1 uncultured Tepidamorphus sp.
TTCGATCGTCGAGGTCGGCCAGTTGGTCGTCACCCAGCAGCGTCTTCTGATTTTCGCCGTCGGCGCGGTCGTCCTGGCCCTCTTGTTCCTGTTCATCAAGCATTCCCGCATGGGCAAGATGATGCGGGCTACGGCGCAGAACCCCGAAGGCGCGGCGCTGACCGGCGTCAACATCCGCAGCGTCTATACCGTCACCTTCATCCTGGCCTGCGGCCTCGCCGCGCTCGCCGGCGCACTGGTCGGACCGACCGCCATGATCTTCCCCACCGTCGGCAGCTGGGCGGTGCTCAAGGGCTTCATCGTGGTCATCCTCGGCGGCCTCGGCTCGATTCCCGGCGCGCTGATCGGCGGCCTCGCGCTCGGCGTCATCGAATCTCTCGCCGGCGGCTACATCTCGCTCGGCTTTGCCCAGGCGATCGGCTTCGCGATCATCATCATCGTGCTGCTGTGGCGCCCCCAGGGCCTGTTCGGCACCGCGCGGAGGGCCTGATCGTGCAGCGCTATTTCCCCCTCGTCGCGATCGCGGCGGCGATCGTGCTGCCGCTTCTGACCGCCAACACCTACTTCCACCACCTGCTGGTGCTGTGGATGCTGTTTTCGCTGCTGGCGCTGAGCCTCAACGTCATCATCGGCTATATCGGCGAGCTGAGCTTCGGCCACGCGGCGTTCTTCGGCATCGGCGCCTACGTCGCGGCGATCCTCGGCATGCACACGGGTCTTCCCGGCGTCGTCGAGCTGATACTTGCCGCGGCCATCGCCGGCCTCTTTGGCCTGGTGATCGGCTACGTGGCGCTGAGGATCGTCGGCCCGCAATTCGCGATCCTGACGCTCGGCTTCGGCTCGATCATCTACACGATCACCAACTACTGGGTGGACGTGACGCGCGGGCCCATGGGCATTTCGAACATCCAGCCCCTCAGCGTCAGCGGCGACTTCCTCGCCCTCACCGGCGCGCTCGGTTACTACTACGTGACCTTGTTCTTCGTGGTCGCCTTCGCCTACGCGTGCTACGCGCTGATGTCGAGCCGCACCGGCCGCGCCTTCATCGCGACACGCGAGAACGCACCACTTGCCTCCTCGCTCGGCATCGACGTGTTCCGCATGAAGCTCCTCGGCTTCGTCGTCGCCACCGCGGTCGCCGGCATCGGCGGCGCGCTCTACGCACACTATCTCACGGTCGTCACGCCCGACGTGATGAGCCTGCAGTACATGGCGGCTCTCATCATCATGGTGATCGTCGGCGGTCGCGGCACGATCGCCGGCCCAATCATCGGCGCGCTGATCTACGTCGGTCTGCTCGAAGCACTGCGCGCCGTCGGCCCGTTGCGGCTGGTCATCTTCGCTGCCCTGCTCACACTCTCGGTCATCTTCCTGCCCGGCGGCATCGTCAGCCTCTGGAAGAAGTGGTTCGGCGACGCCGAAACCGGCGAGCCCGCCCGTGAGGGAGGCGCGTCATGAACGGCAAACCAGTCCTTGAAGTCACCGGTCTGACCAAGGCCTTCGGCGGCCTCACCGCCGTTAACGACGTCAGTCTGACCGTCGGACAGGGAGAAATCCTCGGCGTCATTGGCCCCAACGGCGCCGGCAAAACGACGTTCTTCAACGTCATTGCCGGATCCATGCCGCCGACCTCTGGATCCGTTCACTTCGAAGGTACCGACTGCACCGGGATGCGCGCCGACCACATGGCGCGTCTCGGCATGACGCGGACATTCCAGATCACCAGCCTGTTCCCGGCGTTGTCGGCCTTCGACAACGTGCGCGCGGCGACCTACCGGACGAAGTCTACGGGATGGATGAGTGCGATTTTCCGCTCCACCGCTTACCGGACAGAGGAAGAGGCGGTGAGCGAGGCAGCCAGGGAGGCGTTGCGCTTCGTCGAGCTCGACAGTCGCGCTGACGTTATCGCCGATGCCCTGTCCTACGGAGAGCAGAGGCGCCTCGAAATTGCCATCGCGCTCGCCGCCGAGCCACGCCTGCTGCTTCTCGACGAACCGGCCGCCGGAATGAACCCGGAGGAAGGCCAGCGCCTGGTCGGAATGATCAAGAACATCCGGGATAGGGGGATCAGTATCCTTCTCGTCGAACATCACATGCGTGTCGTCATGGGCGTCTGCGATCGGGTGGTCGTCATCGACCACGGCATCAAGATCGCCGAGGGCGCACCATCGGACGTCGTCAACAATCCGGACGTCATCCGGGTCTATCTCGGTCGGGAGGCGGTCAGTGCTTGAGGTGAAGGACATCGTTGTGCGCTACGGACGCCGCGAGGTGATCCATGAACTGTCGCTGTCGGTCGCCGACGGCGAGGTGGTGACGCTGATCGGCTCCAACGGGGCCGGCAAGACGACCACCCTGAAGTCGATATCCGGGCTACTGCGTCCGGTCAGCGGCTCGATCGTCTTCGATGGCGAGCGCATCGACACGATGCAGCCCCACGACATCATCGCCCGCGGCGTCGTCCAGGTTCCCGAGGGCCGCTTGCTGTTTCCCGACATGAGCGTCGGCGAGCACATCGAGCTCGGCGGCGTGCGCGCCCGCTCCGGCGGCCGCACCTACTCAGAGCGCGTCGACTGGGTGCACGAGATGTTCCCGATCCTGCTCGAACGTCGCGACCAGAAGGCCGGCACCCTGTCGGGCGGGCAGCAGCAGATGCTCGCCATCGCCCGCGGCCTCATGGCCAATCCGCGCTGCCTGATGCTCGACGAACCCTCTCTCGGCCTCGCCCCGATCATGGTCGATCTGCTGGCTGACACGATCCGCAGCCTGCACGAGGCCGGAATCACCATCCTGCTCGTCGAGCAGCGCGTCGATCTTGCTCTGAGACTTGCGCACCGCGGCTACGTCCTGGAAACAGGGCGTGTCGTTCTGGAGGAGAGGGCCGAAGTTCTTCTCGAGGATCCGCGCGTCAAGGCCGCCTATCTCGGCGCATGACTCAAGAGGACCGAATGTCAGACGTGCATCCGCATTATGTAACGACGCCGCGCGGTCAGCTCAGGCTATGGCTGACGGGTTCCGGGCCGAACCTGGTGTCGCTTGCCGGACTGACGACGGCCGCTTCGGTGCTTGCCCGCCGCCTCAAGGAAGCCTGTCCGGGCTGGCGGATCATCGTCGTCGAACTGCCCGGCATCGGCGGATCCAGCGAAGCGGTCGCGGAGACCGCGGACGACGCGGCTGCCATCGTCGGCGACGCACTCGCCTGGTTCGGCGGCGAACCGTTCGTCCTTGCCGGCTTCGATCTCTCCTGCCCCGTCGCCGACCGCGTTCGTGCGGCGCTCACAGCCTCCGAACCGGCCCGAACGATCTTCGTCGGCGCGCAGACGGCGGCAGACTGGGCAAGGGCCGGCATTGATCCGGGCACCCTCGACCCGCGCCAGGATGGAACCCACCTGCAGGCCCTGTGGGCGTTCCTCCGCGACCGACATCTGCTGGAACCGTCCAACCCGGGCCTGCCGGCGACCGGGGGCGAGCTGCTCCCCGACGACAGGACCCTGTCGGAGACTTTCGTTGCCGCCGCCGTGCGACCGCACGGCTTCGCCCGTCTGTGGCGCGCCGCTGCATCCGCCATGGGCGGCACGGTCGGCGCCGGAGCGACGAACGTGGCCTATACCGCCGACCTTCCGCAGGCCCTCGCCGGCCTCTCGTTGCCGACCGGTGGCGCCGAGCCGCCGGACACGGCGCCCGGGCCCGAAGGCACGATCTGGCACGACTATATTCAGACCCGCAACGGCCGGATGCATCTGCGTCGCTCCGGCGGCAAGGGCCAGCCGCTGCTTGTCATCCCGACCGGCGGCGGCTCGTCGGCACAGTTCGCCCCGGTCATAACGGGCCTTGCGAACGGCCGGCAAGTGTTCGCCGTCGACTATCTCGGCAACGGGTTCTCGGACAAGCCGACGGGTCCCGTCTCCATCGAGACGCTGGCCGATGACATGCTCGCGCTCCTCGACGCACTTGGGTTAGAGGAGGTCGACGTCTGGGGTTCGCACACCGGTGCGCTGGTCGCCCTGGAGCTTGCCGTCATCGCCCCGAAGCGTGTCGGCCGTCTCGTCATGGAAGGGCCGGTCTTCATTTCGCAGGACTTTCAGGAGGACCTGCTGGCGAACTATTTCCCTGTCATCCAGCCAGACAAATGGGGTCTGCACCTGCCGCTGGTCTGGAACTGGCGGCGCGACCTCTTCATGTTCTGGCCGTGGTACCGGGTGGACCGAACCGCCGCCCGCGAACTCGGCGTACCGAGCGCCGACGAGCTACATAAGTACGCAATCGGCATTCTCGAAAGCGGCGACACATACGATGGCGCCTATCGCTCGGCATTCTCCTACGATACGCGCTCGCGCCTGCCGCTGCTGACCCGTGCCGCCCTGATATGCGCGGGACCCGACGACATGCTGAAGGACGGGCTCGTGGACGCGCGCCGTCTCGGGCCTGAGAGCCTGGTGACGGTCACCGAGACGCCAACCACGGTCTGGTGGCCGGATCCTGACCCAACTGCGGCCGACGCGACGCTAGCGATGTACGACGCTTTCCTGGAGGCTGCCTCTTAAAGCATTTCCGGTTCAGATCGAAACGATCTGAACCGGAAATGCTTTAGACGCCATTGGCGCCTTACGTCTCCACGGCCCGGTACCGGATCGTGCCCGTGAGATCGTACAGGCAACGGAATTCAAGCTCTCGCCCACCGCTTCCGTGCCGGACGATCGGGCTACTGCAAAACCGATGCGACGACGGCAAGACAGTCTCCGGTGTTGATGAGCCCCGGAAAGTGGCGCGCGGCCAGGATGCCGGTGTTGCGCGCCTGGACGGTGACGGGATCGGCGCCGACGTGATCGACGGGCCAGATCCGGGCCAACGGATCGCCTTCGGACACCGGATCGCCGAGATCCTGTAGAACCTCCAGGAGTCCGGCCTTTTCGCAGATATGGAAGCAATCGCCCACCGTGGTGTCGATGCTGAGGCTCGGACCGATCTTCGGGTCGCCTTCCAGAATGCCGGCGTGCTTCAGGAGATTGCGGACACCGCGCCGCGCGATGCCGGCACTGCGCGCGGTCGCCGTGCCGCCGCCGCCTAGTTCGGTCGTGACGAAGGTCTTGCCGGCTTCCTCGACGACCGTGTCGTACATCCCGACGGCATCGATTTCGCGCAAGGTCATGGAATAGGGCGCGTTGAAGGCCCGCATCGCTGCGATACAGGCGTCCTGCTGTACGGCGGAGTCGAGTAGGTGCGCGGCGGCGAAGGGCAAGAAGTCGAGCGTCCTGCCACCGGAATGATAGTCGAGCACGATATCGGCGAGCGGCACCAGATGGCGCAGGAAATAGTCAGCGATCTTTTCCGTCGGTGATCCGTCGGCCCGACCGGGAAAGCAGCGGTTCAGGTTGACGCCGTCGAGCGGCGAAATGCGGCGCGCGGCGTGGAAGGCAGGCGTATTCATGAACGGCACGATGATCACACGGCCATGAATCTCGCTCGGCTTCAGCTCATGCGCCAAGGCCTGCAGCGCGATCGGGCCCTCGTACTCGTCGCCATGATTGGCGCCGGTGAGCAGCGCCGTCGGCCCGTCGCCGTTTCGGATCACCGCAATCGGGATCATCACCGCACCCCAGGCCGACTCGTCGCGGCTGATCGGCAGGCGCAGGAAGCCGCGGTGCACGCCGTCCTCGTCGAACGGGATGGTCGGGACGATCGGGCTCGGCGGCAGTGTCGTGCTCATCAGTCCTTGACCATCAGCTTTCGTGGCACATTGGCCAGGCACTCCGGGGTGCCATCGCCGATCACGATGCTTTCGGTGATCTCGAAGCCCCAGTCCTCCATCCACAAGCCCGTCATGAAGTGAAACGTCATGTTCGGTTCGAGTACCGTGCGGTCGCCGGGGCGCAGGCTCATGGTGCGCTCGCCCCAGTCGGGCGGATAGGACAGGCCGATCGGGTATCCGGTGCGGTTGTCCTTGACGATCCCGTGCTTCGCGAGCACAGCGAAGAAAGCATTGGCGATGTCCTCGCAGACGTTGCCGGCCTTCGCCGCCGCGAGGCCGGCGTCCATCCCCTCCAGCACTGCCTTTTCCGCATCGAGGAAGGTCTGGCTCGGCTTGCCGAGGAAGATCGTACGCGACAGCGGGCAGTGATAGCGATGGAACGCGCCGGCGATTTCGAAGAACGTGCCTTCGCCCGTCTGCATCGGCCTGTCGTCCCAGGTCAGATGCGGCGCGGCCGCATCGCTGCCCGAGGGCAGCAGCGGCACGATTGCCGGATAATCGCCTCCCGCCCCGATTTCAGGATCGTAACGCAGGCCGGCATCATAGATCTCGGCCACAAGGCTGCTCTTTGGTAGCCCCGGCTCGATGACATCGAAAATGCGCTGGTGCATCCGTTCCACGAAACGGGCGGCGGTGCGCATATAATCCAGTTCCTGCGGTGACTTCACCGCACGCTGCCAGTTGACCAGGCCGGTCGTGTCGGAAAAGCGCGCGTTCGGGAGACTGCGCTGAAGCGCGGCGTAGGCGGCGGCGGTGAACCAGTAGTTGTCCATCTCGACACCGATCGCGTGCTTGTCCCAACCGCGTTCCGCAAGTCGCGCGGCGAGATACTCCATCGGGTGGCGCTCGGTCGACTGAACGTAGTGATCCGGATAGCCGATGATGTTCGCTGGAGTCATGAAGGCTGTTCGCAGCGCCCCGTTCGCGTCCTGGCCACGGCCGAACCAGACCGGCTCCCCATCCATCGTGAGAACGACGCACTGATGCACGTAGAACGACCAGCCGTCGTAGCCGGTCAGCCAGGCCATGTTGGAGGGGTCGGTGACGATGATCACCCCGACGCCGGCCGCCTCCATGGCAGCGCGCGTTCTGGT
>CAJQNW010000223.1 GCA_905479765.1 uncultured Tepidamorphus sp.
TGCCCGCCTGTTCCGGCTCGCCGGCGTCCGCCGGTGCGGCCGGCTGCTCGGTCGCCGCGGGCGCCTGCGTGTCCGTCATGGCCATCTCGCCGCCCGGCTTGAAGGCCATATACGCGACAACGACAACGACGATGACGACGATGATGCCGATAACCCAGTTCCGCGTGTTCATGACGCACTCCCTTGGTTGCGCGGCATTCCTATCGCGCGGAATGGTGACGATGTGATGGCGGCGCGTATTTCGCGCCGGACACGCGGCGCGTTGTTTGGCGGGGGCGGGGCTCTCCGAAAAGGCGGCGCCTTCGGCGGGGTCTTTACGCTGGGCCCCGGATCGGGGTCCGGGGCACGCGGTCTTTCGTGGGGCGGCGGCTGTGCGTCAAACCGCAGCCTCGTGTCCCGGACCTGATCCCGGACCCAGTGCGGCGGTGGCCGGCGGGCAGCGACGGTTCCTTTATCCGCTCATCCCCGCGCAAGCGGGGATCGGGTTGCTGTATCCGTTTCTACGGCGATCGAGACGATCGACGGGCGCTATGTGCTGCGGAAGGAGGATGGGGAGTGGCGGTTCACGACGACGGTGACGTGCGAGCCGGGGTGGTAAGGGGTAGGGGCGCGGCCGCGAGCAAAGCGGCGCCTTCGGCGGATGTCACGCTGGGCCCCGGATCGGGGTCCGGGGCGCCAGGCTTTTTGTTTGGCACTGGCCATGCCCCAGGCACATCCGAGTGCCCAGGACTTGATCCGGGGCCCAGACGGCGGTTGCGGCAGCTGCTTCCGGCGCGCCCACACCGCTCATCCCCGCGTCCGGATCCGGTCTTAAGGCCGGGCCAAAAATAAAGTCAGGCGGGGATCGAGTTGGCGGATTCGCTTCTGCGGCGGTCGAGTCGATCGATGCGCACTACGTGCCGAGCAACGAGGGAGGGGAGTGGCGGTTCACGACGACGGTGGCGTGTGCGCCGGGGGGTAGGGGGGCAATTCGGAATGCCGCGAAACTTCATCTTACTTCTATCGTTGCGCGATTTGGTGGACCATGACAATCTAATGTTAGTTGTGCAGAATCACTAAAACGAGGGCGTGCCTTGTCTCAGCACAAGGATATGCAGGAACACATATACCATCATAGTCTACCTGTGTTCTATTTTGTAACGTTCGTATTGATCGCGCTGATTATGTGGAAGTTTATATTGGGTGCAATGGAATCGATTGTTGCAATAATATCATCAGAATATAGTAAATTTGGCTCACCTTTATTTAGTCTATTTATTATACCAATATTTTTATTTTTGCCGAAATTAATATACCGACCAGTTGTTTTCGCCGATGTTCACAAGAAATTAGATGATTTTTTCCCCGATTGAGGAGGCGAGTTGGTTTAATTATACAGAATGAAATAAAAACTAAATTTAAATTAATAGATGAATCAAACTTTGGGCTATCTGAAATAAATAATGACTACATGAATTTGTTTTACCATTTTACAAATAAGTCTAATTTCTCAATAAAACGCGATCTTGCATTTCAATATTGGTCAAATTATTTTTCACTTTATTTATCATTTGTATTGCTGTTTATTGGTTTTTTGGGCTGCTCTTCAATGTATTTTATGGATATAAATTATTCTGGATGGGCTAGTGTATTGCTATTGGGATTAGCGATAGTAATGTTGCTTCTGCAGTGGTTGCAACACGACCGAATACTGAAAATTCCAATATCACAGATAGAAGATATATTGGCCTCGGAACAAGCCGAATTCGTTCAGCAGGCCAAGGAGCGGATAGTCATTGACAATTAAGCAAAAAACCGCACCGAAAATCGAAGTAGAGCTGTCTACGCCTTCGCAACGTAAATCGGCCTTCAGTGTGCGTTGGGCGCTGGGTCAGATGAACGAGCTGCCGAAGTCGGGGCCAGTCCTTGATTTCGGGTCGGGTCGGTTCAGAAATTTCGCGCCTATCTCCGAGCGTTTCAAGGAAATCACGTGTGTTGAAACCGCTGCTAACGTAGAGAAATTTCGCAACAATTCCCCGTTGCGCAAACGTGACCGCTTCCTAGTCTTTGAAGATTTTTGCGCCGACGAGCGCCAATACGTGGCCGCGTTTTGTGTTTCGTGCCTCCACATCGTTCCTGACTTGGCTGGCCGCCGGTCTATCCTTGAACGAATCGCTACTGCACTTGTGCCTGGAGGGCTCTTGCTCGTCGATATCCCGAACAATGAAACTTACTATAAACGTAAGGCAAACAACGGTGAGCTAGAGTCTCACAATGATGGCTGGTTGATCCCGCATGGTGCCACCAAGAAATCGTTTTACAAGAACTATCTAGCTGTGGAATTCGATCAGCTTTGGAAGGAAACCAACCAGTACGATTTTGTTGCGAAGCGCCCGTACTCTAAGCATATAATCCGGCTTCTGGAGAAAAAAGTGAGTGGTTGGGGCGAGTCTTGAAGTCTTGGGCGAATTTGCCGCCTACTACAACTTTTCGAAGACAACTGCCGGCTAAAGGATTGAGATATCGGCGTAGATAGCGTTGGTGCGAACTGAAGAAACTGCGGATAGTCAATCGGAGGCACCATTCATTACCTTCAACTTCACACTGCCCCCCTCACTCCACCGGCAGCGGCAGTTCCGTCGAGTCCTTCGTCGTCGCGACCACAATCCGGCTCTGCACGTCCGACACCAGCTCTGAATCCAGCAGCCGGAAGCGCAGGAAGTCGTCGTAGGCGCGCATGTCCTCGACAACGACCTTGATCATGTAGTCGACGGCGCCCGTCACCCGCTCGCAGAAGACGATTTCCGGCCAGGAGCGCACCATGCGGTCGAACAGCTCCATGTTGGCGCGGCTGGGCATCGACAGCTTGACGAAGGCGTAGGAGACGAAATCGAGGCCCAACATCTCGCGGTCGAGGATAGCAACGGTGGCCTTGATGACGCCGGCCTCCTTCATGCGCTTGATGCGCCGCCAGCAGGGCGTTTGCGACATGTTCACCGCCTTGGCGATCTCGGCGACGGGGCGCGAGGAATCGCGCTGCAGCTCGCGCAGGATCTTGATATCTCCGGCATCGAGCGAGATTTTTTCGTGTGCGGACATTTTCGGGAAGAACCGTGCTGGATTGTGACCAATGCGCGCAAGGATAGCACAGATTTTCCGTTGAAACGCGGGATAATGGGTCACATCTGATAATCCCCGGCCGCCTGCGCAGACGTGGCGCGTGCCGCACGGGGAGGAGGCACGAGGACCCCGAATGAACGCGATCACCCGCGAAGTCACCCTGGACGACAAATACGTACTGGAGCGCGGACCCGTCTTCATGACCGGCATCCAGGCGCTGGTGCGCCTGCCGCTCGACCAGATCCGCCGCGACCGGGCTAGCGGCCTCGACACCGCCGGCTACATCTCGGGCTATCGCGGCTCGCCGCTGGCCGGCTACGACCAGCAGCTGGAAAAGGCCCAGCGCTTCCTCGACAGCCACAACCTGGTGTTCCAGCCCGGCCTCAACGAGGAGATGGCGGCGACCGCCGTCTGGGGCAGCCAGAAGACGGGGCTTTCGGGAACGAGCGAGTACGACGGCGTGTTCGGCATCTGGTACGGCAAGGCGCCGGGCGTCGACCGGGCCGCCGACGTGCTGCGGCACGCCAACGCCAGCGGAACGGCGGCGGCCGGCGGCGTGCTGGCGATCGCCGGCGACGACCATCTGGCGAAATCCTCCTCGCTTCCCGTGCAGAGCGAGCACGCCTTCATCCACGCCGAAATCCCGATCCTCAACCCCTCCGACCTGCAGGACGTGCTCGACTACGGCCTGCACGGCATCGCGATGTCGCGCTACTCGGGCCTGTGGGTGGCGCTGATCGCGCTGGCCGACACGATGGATTCATCCGGCGTCGTCGATGTCGATCCGACACGGCTGTCGATCCGCCGGCCGATCGATCACGTCGATCCGCGCCTTGAAACCGAGCTCAACACGAACCTGAAGCTGTCGACCCGCCATTCCACCGAGGTACTGACGCGGTCCTTGAGGCTTCCCGCCGCCAAGGCCTATGTCCGCGCCAACAGGCTGGACCGCAAGGTGTTCGGGTCCGACACGCCGCGCTTCGGCATCGTCACGACCGGCAAGGCCTACCGGGACCTGCGCCAGACGCTGGATCTTCTCGGCATCACCGAGGACGTCGCCCGCGAGATCGGGCTTGCCGTCTACAAGGTGGCGATGCCCTGGCCGCTGGAGCCCGAGGCGATCTCGGAGTTCGCGCGCGGCCTCGAGCAGCTGTTGGTGGTGGAGCACAAGCGCGCCGTCATCGAGCCGCAGCTGAAAGACCTGATGTTCCACTGGGACGCGGATACGCGGCCCGCCGTCTATGGCAAGACGCGGCCCGACGGCCAGGCGTTTTTGCCCGACGTGCGAGAGTGCGGGCCTGCCGAGATCGCACCGGCGCTGATCGACTTCCTGCCGAAGTCCGCCCGCGAGCCCGGCATGG
>CAJQNW010000224.1 GCA_905479765.1 uncultured Tepidamorphus sp.
GCGTCGATGAGGCAGCGGACTGCTTCTCGCGCCCGGTCGAGATTACCGGCGGTTGCCGCCGTCGTCGCCAGCGCCCGGTATCCCCAAGCCATGGTCGGACGAGCGTGCAGGCCCGCTTCGACGAGCCGCATCGCATTTTGATAGTCGCCCAGCTGCTGGTGAGCGACGCCGTTGCCGACGAGAATGTTGAAGGCGAACGGATCATAGGGGCTCAGTTTCAGAGCCCGGGCGAAGGCCTCCACCGCCTGTTCGGGATATCGCTCATAGTGCTGTAGCCAGCCATACCGCATCCATCCCCAGGCGTGGTTCGGGTCGATCTCGAGGCTGCGCTCGAGCAGGGATCGCGCCATGGGAAAGTCGGTCGAGGTGATCGACAAGGCCGCCGCGATGGCGACCATCGTGGAGGGATCGTCGTCGGCAATGTCGCTGGCCAGACGGGCAAACCTGAGTGCGTCCGCGCGGGCACCGTCCATGTCCTCTGTCCACATGTAGGATGCATCCTGGGCCCGGCACCAGGCGAGCATCGCTGCGGACAGGCCGTTGTCCGGCTCGATTTCCAGCGCCCGGGTGAACAGTGCCGCAGCTTTTGCGTTGTCGTCCTTCGTGTGGGCCCAGAAGTGCGGATAAGCCCTGAGGATCAGGTCGTAGGCCGGCAGGTTTTCCGGCCGTTTGCGCAGCGCGCGCTCGATCTCCGCTTGGCGCAGTGACGGATGCAGCGCGCCGGCGACGGCGGTCGCCACTTCGTCCTGGAAATCGAAGACGTCGCCGGCGTCGCCGTCGAACCGGTTCGACCAGAGCTGATTGGCGGATTCGGCATCGATCAAGCTGACGGTGATGCGGGCGCGGTCGCCGGCCCGGCGGACGGCGCCTTCGAGGATGTACCGCACGCCGAGTGTACGCCCGATCTCGCGCGCATCCATCGTCGAGTTCCGCAACGTTTGCGCTGTCTGCCGCGCGATGACGAAGAAATCGCGGACGCGCGACAGCATCGACGTGATTTCCTCCACCACACCGTCGGCGAAGAAACCCTGCTCCGGATCACTCGACAGGTTCTTGAAGGGCAGCACCACGATCGAGGGTTGATCGGATTGCCGGGGGGAGGTTTCTGCGGATGACGGGGTCCGGTCCGGTTGCGATACCCGCGCCTGGGGTGCGGTGTCGCGATCGATGAGGGCGCGGGTCATCTCCTCGGGTTCGACGCCGAGGGCGTCCATCACGGCATCGCGGCACGCCTCGTAACGGCGCATCGCCGCGTTGCGGCGGCCTTCGGCGATGTCGCGACGGATCAGGGTGCGGTGCGCTTCCTCGCAGGCCGGATCGTCCGCCAGTAGTCGCTCGGCGAGACCGGAGATGGCCTGGCGTTGGTCCGGGGTCGCCGAGGCCGGGTCGAAACGGTCGACACATGCCAGGATGCGGGCGGTCAGGCTGCGACGTTCGGCAAGCGCCCATTCCTCGAATGCGGGATCGGGCATTTCGGTGCCGGCGAGAAAAGGGCCGCGGTAGAGTGCCGCTGCGGCGGCGCCAGCGGCTTCCGGCGCGAGATGCTCGAGCGCCTGCAGCGTTGCCGCGTCGCACCACGTCCGGTCCGGATCGAGAGCGACCCTGTCGCTGGTCGTGACGAGGAGCGCGGGATCGGGCAGGGCCTTGCGCAGGGCAGTTAATGCATGCCGCAAGCTCCCCCGGCCCTGCGTTTCGCTGCGGTCGCTCCATAGAAGGGCGATGAGCTTGTCGCGCGTGACCGTCATCGCTGGCGACAGCGAGGCGACGACGAGCAGCAGCAGCACCTTTCTGGTGGGCACCCGGAGCGGCGCGCCGGAGGCCATGATCTCGAGGCCGTCGAGCGTCCGAATCTGCAACGACTGGTTTTTCGGTTCGGTCATTTCGGCTGCATCGGAAGGGACGAAGTACCAAATTTAGCGGATTTTTCACGCCAGCGCGGTGGTATTTCACGTTTCGGTCCGCCGGAGCGGGCGGCGACTTCACGGGTATGGCGGAAAGTCGGGTCATCAATCAAGCGATGGAGACACCGATGACAACCGCCAACACCTCCTTCCATGCTCCGGCCCATCCCGTGACCCTTGCCCCGGTCAGCCGCTCGACCCGGATCGCCGCGACGGTGCGCGGTCTTGCGATGAGCGCCACCACCTGGTGGGGCCTCTACCGCACCCGGCGCATCCTGTCGGGCCTGGACGAGCGTACGTTGAAAGACATTGGCGCGCCGGCGTTGGACCGCGCCGCTTCCTCCGCCGATCCCCGCGTTCTGCGCCATCTCGATTCGCTTCGCTGAGAGCGCCGCCGGAGTGACCCGCCCCTCAGGGCTTCCGCCCGGACTTCCATCCCCTTGAGGTGGGTCCGGGCCGCGGCTTGCCGGATCGGTTTATAATGAGTCAACTTCCTCTAGGTACATAAGGTCGCAGGGATGGGGTCGCGTCGGCGCCGCGCCGTCCTCGGACGACACGTGCTGGAGGAGACCCCCCGTGAAACTCAGAACAACAATGCTGATACACCCCGTAACGCTTCTGACGCGTTACGGGACGTTTGTCGTGATCACCCTTGCCGCGGTGATCACAACGTCGCTGGCGCTTGGCGGGCGTCACTACTGGTGGATCGCGATCCCGCTCCTGATTCTGACGGCGATCGGCATCTGGAGCCTGTTCCAGTCGCGCCATTCGCTGATGCGCAACTATCCGGTGATCGCGCTGGTTCGCTGGATCTCGGAAGAACTGCGGCCGTTCCTGCACCAGTATATCGTCGAGGACAATCTGGACGGCCGGCCTTACTCGCGCGAACACCGCTCGCTGATCTACCAGCGCGCCAAGGACGACGTCGACGTCCATCCGTTCGGTACCGAACTCGACGTCTACGGCGAGGAATACGAGTGGCTGACCCATTCGATCGCCGCGCGCCACGTCGATCCCAAGACCTTCCGGGTCGAGGTCGGCGGCCCGCAGTGCGACAAACCCTATTCGGCCTCGCTATTGAATATCTCGGCGATGAGCTTCGGGGCGCTCGGCGCGCATGCCATCGAGGCGCTCAACCTGGGTGCCAAGCTCGGCGGCTTCTATCACGACACAGGCGAGGGCTCGATCAGCCCCTATCACCGCAAGAACGGCGGCGACCTAGTGTGGGAGCTCGGCTCAGGTTACTTCGGCTGCCGCGACAAGGCCGGCCGGTTCGATCCCAAGCGCTTCGCCGAACAGGCGGTTTCCGATCAGGTCAAGATGATCGAAATCAAGATGAGCCAGGGCGCCAAGCCCGGCCACGGCGGGCTGCTGCCGGCTGAAAAGATCACCGCCGAGATCGCCCAGACGCGCGGCGTGCCGATGGGACAGGATTGCCTGTCGCCTCCCGGCCATTCGGCCTTCTCCACCCCGATCGAGATGATGGAATTCATCGCACAACTGCGCGAGATGTCCGGCGGCAAGCCGGTCGGCTTCAAGCTGTGCATCGGCCGCCCGCATGAGCTTTTGGCGATCTGCAAGGCGATGATCGAGACCGGCATCCTCGCCGATTTCATCGTCGTCGACGGCGCCGAGGGCGGCACGGGCGCCGCGCCGGTGGAGTTCTCCGACCACATCGGCATGCCGCTTCGCGAGGGGCTGGTGTTCGCGCAGAACGCGCTGGTCGCCACCGGCCTGCGCGACCGAGTGAAGCTTGCCGCCAGCGGCAAGGTGTCGACGGCCTACTACATGGCGGCCAACATGGCGGTGGGCGCCGACTGGTGCAACGCGGCGCGCGCCTTCATGTTCTCGCTTGGCTGCGTCATGTCGATGCGCTGCCACACCGGCGAGTGCCCGACCGGCGTCACCACCCACGATCCGCTGCGCCAGCACGGGCTTGTGGTGGAGGACAAGTCGCGGCGGGTGCGCAACTTCCAGCGCGAGACGCTGCATGCGCTGGCCGAGGTTGTCGGCGCCGCCGGGCTGGAGCATCCGAGCCAGTTGACACCGGGGCACATCTACCGGCGCATCAACGCCGTGGAGGCTAAACCGCTCGACGAACTCTATAATTTCGTCGAACCGGGCGCGCTGCTGGACGGGCGCAAGAAGCTGCCGATCCTCGGCAAATACTGGAAACGGGCCCAGGCCGGCAGCTTCGAAGCGGCGGCCTGAGGCGCGTACCGGGCACTTGGCCGCAGTTTGCGATGGCGGCGTGAGCGCTTACATCTGAGCGACGGGGCGTGACGATCACGTCCCCGTCGCGAGGATCATTTCATGTCGTGGTCAATTACGGTCGGCCGGGTGGCCGGCACCGATGTTCGCATCCATCTGACCTTTCTGTTGCTGCTCTTGTGGATCGGCGTCGCGCATTACGTCGACGGCGGGGCGGCGGCGGCGGTCGAAGGCGTTGCCTTCATCTCTGCGGTCTTTCTATGCGTGGTGCTGCACGAATTCGGCCATGCGATGGCCGCACGGCACTACGGTATCGGCACGCGCGACATCACGCTGCTGCCGATCGGCGGACTTGCCCGCCTCGAACGGTTTCCCGACAAGCCGGGCCAGGAAATCGTCGTGGCCCTGGCGGGCCCGGCGGTCAACGTCGTGATCGCGCTCATTTTGATCCTGATCTTCGGGATGCCGGTCGACGTGACCGCGCTGTCGGAGGTGGAAAGTCCACAGATCGGATTCTTCGAGCGGCTCGCCGCGGTCAACATCTTCCTGGTCGTGTTCAACATGATTCCGGCCTTCCCGATGGATGGCGGGCGGGTATTGCGGGCGGCGCTTTCCTACCGGATGGACCGGTTCCGGGCGACCGAGGTTGCTGCCTCGATCGGGCAGGCGCTTGCGTTCCTGTTCGGTTTCCTGGGCCTGATGTCCGGCAACGCGATCCTCGTGTTCATCGCGATCTTCGTCTATCTGGCCGCCACCGCCGAAGCCGCCAGCGAAGGGCTGATGGCGCTCGGGCGGCGGATCCGCGTCGACGACGCGATGATCAGGGCTTTCGAGACACTGCGGCCCGACCAGAGCGTGGACGATGCTGCCGACGCGCTGATCCGCACGACGCAGTCCGAGTTTCCCATCGTCGACGGCGACGGGCGGCTGCGCGCCTTCCTGCTGCGCTCGGAAATGATCCACGCTCTGAAGGCGAGCGGCCCGCGCACCCCGGTGCTGCAGGCCGCCACAGGCAAGACGCTGACGATCAGGGCTGGAACCCGGCTCGACCGGGCGCTGAACCAGATGCAGCAATCCGGGGCGACGGTCTTCGGCGTGACCGACCAGCAGGATAAGTTAATCGGCTACATCAGCCAGGAGAATATCGGCGAACTGATGATGCTGGGCGAGGCCAACTGGCACAAGCGCGATAGCGTGGGATCGGGCGAAAACCGCACGGTTCCCAGGGTTCCGCCTGCCTAGGTGGATTCCTTCCCCAAATTTGATGCCTCATTGTCATCTTGCGTCTACCGGACCGTCACGAGACTGCGAAGCCGCCGTCATAGTCCGCCTGTAAACGGACGGCTCCTGTCCCCCGACTTTCAGAGGAGTTCTTAAATGACGCGCTCGATCCTGGCGCCGGGCCCCCGGGCACTAAACCGGCGGCGATTCCTGCAGACCGCCGGCGCCGCCGGCGCCCTGACGCTTGCTCCTGGCGGCCTGTTTATGCCCGCCATCTGCCGTGCGGCCGACCGTCCGGCGATCACCCATGGCCTGCAGTCCGGCGACGTAACGTCGGATTCGGCGGTCGTGTGGGCGCGCGCAGACCGGCCGTCGCGAATGCTGGTCGAGGTGGCGACCACCGACAGCTTCAAGGACGCCCGCCAGCTGCCGATGGTCGACGTGCTCGAACAGGGTGACTTCGCCGGCAAGATGATTGCCGACAACCTGCCGGCCGGACAGGACGTGTTCTACCGCGTGCGGTTCGCCGACCTGGCAGAGCCGACCGTGCTCGGCGAGCCGATGGTCGGCCGCTTCCGCACCGCGCCGGCCGACAAGCGCTCGGTCAAGTTCGCCTGGTCAGGCGATACCGGCGGTCAGGGCTGGGGCATCGACACCGATCGCGGGGGCATGAAGACCTATTCCGTGATGGCCAAGCACCAGCCGGACTTCTTCATCCACTCCGGCGACACGATCTATGCCGACGGCCCGTTCGCCTCGGAGCAAAAGATGCCCGACGGCGGCACATGGAAGAACATCA
>CAJQNW010000225.1 GCA_905479765.1 uncultured Tepidamorphus sp.
CACAGGCGCAGCCGCCGGTCCAGGCATCATTCATCGTCCTGTCTTCCTTCCAGAGGGTGGGGGCGGCCACGCGCGGCAGGCGCGCGGCCGGATCAGGCCGCCGGGGGTCACGCCGGAAGGCGGCGGTCGTAGTCGTCCTTCAGGCGCAGCCAGTTGTCCCAGAAGGGCTCGGGCGTCTCGCCGCGCAGCTCGGCTGCCAGAACATCGAGATGGGCATGCCAGCCCGCACCTATCATCAGCGTGTTCGGGCGGTCGGAGATGCGCTTGTGGACCAGGGTCAGGAGAACGTCGTCCCCCTGCGGATCGAGATCCATCGTGACCTCGCCCGTCTCGCCCCAGGTAAAGGACAGGCGGTAGGGCGCGCGCAACTCGGTGATCCGGCTCTCCATGCGGTGTTCCTCCGGATAGCCCTCGGGACGGTCGCCCTGCCCGCCGGCGAGCTCGCCATTGCGCCAGACAAGCTCGAAGGGCGCGCCGACCTTCATTTCCATCTCGCCGGAGGCGAGCCACTTGCGGCGCTTGTCGCTCTCGGTGAGCCAGGCCCAGACCCGCTCGACGGGACCGGGCAGCAGGCGCTGGATCTTCAACGTGGCGGGTTCGATCAAAGCCCCGTAGGCGTCGATGGTAGCGAGTTCTGTCATTTGGAATCTCCACTGGTATCGGTGTTGTCGGTGGTATCGGTCGAATTGCGTGCGTCCTCTTCGCGCAGGAGCCGCTCGAGTACATCCAGACGGCCGGCCCAGAAGCGCTCGTAGATGCCCAGCCATTCATGGGCGCTGGCGAGCGGTCCCGGCTCGAGGCGGCACAAGTGGGTGCGGCCGCGGACCTCGCGGCGGATCAGCCCGGCGTTTTCCAGCGCCTTGATGTGCTTCGAAGCCGCTGCCAGAGAGATATCGAAGGGCTCGGCAAGCTGGCCGACGGTCCGCTCGCCAAGACTGAGTTCTCCCAGCATCCGGCGGCGCGTCGCGTCGCCGAGGGCGTGAAAGACTGTGTCCAGCTGCGATGTTTCTAATTCAACCATGTGGTTGAATATGCCAAATCGAAATCTGATTGTCAACCGATTGGTTTAATAACACCGACACGCGTCACCGGCCGGTAATTGACGCGGCGCCCGGAGGCGTCGGAAACTCGGCGCGGTCAACGAACGGCGCGACGGGAAGGGCAATGAAATCCGAAGAACAGGCGGGACTGGTCCAGCGCCTCGAGCAGGCCGACGGAGCGAGGCCCGGGCGCCGGCGCGCGTCGGATGGCTGGGTGAATACAGAGGCGCCGGCGAACGGGGTCGAACGGATCGAAGCCTTCTTCCGCGGGCAGGTCTATTCGCCGCATCGCCACGACGTCTACGCCATCGGCATCACGGATACCGGCGTGCAGTGCTTCGGGTATAGGGGCACGGCGCATCACAGCCTGCCGGGGCGCGTCATCGTCCTGCATCCAGACGAGGTGCACGACGGCGGGGCCGGTACGGAAGACGGGTTCCGCTACCGCATGATCTATATCGATCCGGCGCTGATCGCCGATGCCCTGGACGGCACGCCCCTGCCCTTCGTGAGCGATGCGGTATCAAACGACCGGCGCCTGCAATCGGCCGTGGGTCACGCGCTCGCCGATATCGGCGAACCGGTCGACGGCCTGCGGCGCGACGAGATCGTTCTGTCGATCGCCGAGGCGCTCGCGGCGGTGGCAGGCGGGGCGTCCGGTTCGGACGGCAAGTCGCGGCCCACGGTCGACAGCGCGGCGATCGGCCGGGCGCGCGATGTACTGTCGGCCAGCACCGACCGGCCGATCGACAACGGGGACCTCGAAGCCGCCAGCGGTCTCGACCGCTGGACTTTGGCCCGGCAGTTCCGAACCGCCTACGGGACGAGCCCCTACCGCTATTTCGTCATGCGCCGGCTCGACCGCGTGCGGCGCGCGATCGCCGAGGGGTCATCGCTCGCCGACGCAGCCCTTGCAGCGGGCTTTGCCGATCAGAGCCACATGACGCGCCATTTCACCCGCGCCTACGGCATGCCGCCGGGGCGCTGGGCGCGACTGACGGCGCGTGCGTAGCGCGATTGTGAGCATCTTCCGCGAACGTCCCCTGGGCCCTGGGTCAAGTCCAGGGCACGCGTTTTCCCTTGAAGCACCACCTCGCGCCAGGAAATGGTGGGTGTCCTGGACTTGATCCAGGACCCATGCAGCCGACGTCCCGATCCTCGGCGACCGCGTTTCTACTCCGCCGCTTCGGCCACCCGCATCGGGTTGTTGGGATGCTGCGTCCAGTTGCCGTAGCCATCCGGGATCGGCTTGCCGGTGCGCGGGTCAAGCCCATGGATCTGCTCCATGGTGATGCAGTTTTCGATCGGACAGACACTGACGCAGAGATTGCAGCCGACGCATTCTTCGTCGATCACCTCGAACTTCCGCTTGCCATCCACCGTGTGGGTGATCGCCTGGTGCGAGGTATCCTCGCAGACGATGTGGCAGCGGCCGCACTTGATGCAGAGGTCCTGATTGATCACCGCCTTGGTGACGTAGTTGAGGTTCAGGTACTGCCAGGCGGCCATGTTCGGAACGGAACGGCCGACGATCTCGTCGATCGAGGTGAAGCCCTTCTCGTCCATCCAGTCCGACAGGCCCGAGATCATCTCCTGGACGACCTTGAAGCCGTAGGTCATGGCGGCGGTGCAGACCTGCAGGTTGGAGGCACCCAACGCCAGGAACTCGGCCGCATCGCGCCAGGTGGTGATGCCGCCGATGGCGGAAATGGGCATGCCGGCCGTCTCGGAATCGCGGGCGATCTCGGCGACCATGTTGAGCGCGATGGGCTTCACCGCCGGGCCGCAGAAACCCCCGTGGCTGCCCTTGCCGTCGATCTCGGGGATCGGCGCGAAGTTGTCGAGATTGACGCCGATGATCGAGTTGATGGTGTTGATCAGCGACACCGCGTCCGCCCCGCCCTGTTTCGCGGCGCGGGCGGGATAGCGGATGTCGGTGATGTTGGGCGTCAGCTTGACGATGACGGGCATGCGGGTTGCCGCCTTGCACCAGCGCGCCACCATCTCGATGTACTCGGGTACCTGACCGACGGCGGAGCCCATGCCGCGCTCCGACATGCCATGCGGGCAGCCGAAATTGAGCTCGATGCCGTCGGCGTCGGTCTCCTCGACGCGCCTGACGATGTCGGTCCAGTTCTTCTCCTCGCAGGGCACCATCAGCGAGACGACGAGGGCCCGGTCGGGCCACTCGCGCTTCACCTTCTTGATCTCCTGCAGGTTGATCTCCAGCGGCCGGTCGGTGATCAACTCGATGTTGTTGAGCCCCAGCAGCCGGCGGTCGGGCCCGTGAATGGCGCCGTAGCGCGGGCCGTTGACGTTGACGATCGGCGGATCCTCGCCGAGCGTCTTCCAGACGACCCCGCCCCAGCCGGCCTGGAAGGCGCGGACGACGTTGTATTCCTTGTCGGTCGGCGGCGCGGACGCCAGCCAGAACGGATTGGGGGATTTGATCCCGAGGAATTCGCTGCGAAGGTCTGCCATCGGGTGAACCTCAGTGTTAAGCCACGTGGAAAATCATCTGCACCGGCGCGATCGTTCCCGCCTTTATCGCGCCGATCATGTTCTTCATCTTCTCGCCGATCGTCGGGCCCATCAGGTTGTGCAGGCCGAGCGGCGGCGGCGCGGCCTTCTCGGTGGCCGCCTCCTGGGCGGATGCCTCTTGGGCGGCGGCCTGGATGCGGGAGAAGAAGTCGAGCGCGATCGCGGCCCGGTTCTCCTCGTTGCGGAGCCCGAAGCCGGCCTGCGCGGCCGCCGTCCTGTAGTCCTCAGGGGTCGCGACCGAGGAGATCGCGGCGGAATCGGCCCAAGGCACCGGATAGGCGAGTTCGCCGGCTCCGGTGCGCATGACGTCGTAGACGGCGAAGACGCCGCGCTCGGAGAGGACGCGGCGGGCCTCCCGGAAGATCGCGGCCTTGTCCGGAATGTTCATGCCGACATGCAGCATCAGCGCGAGATCGAAGGCGCGGTCGGGGAAGGGAAGCGACGTGGCGCTGCCGACCTCGAACCCGACGCGGTCCGACACGCCGCACATGGCGCTCAGCGCGCGCGCCGTTTCGACGAAAGCGGGCGTCAGGTCGACGCCGGTCACCTTCGCGCCGAAGCGCCCGGCGACGAGGCGGGCCGGGCCGCCGATGCCGCTGCCGATATCGAGGACGCGGGTATCGGCGTGAACGGCGAGCTGATCGAGCAGATGCGCCGTCGCCTCGGCGCCGCCGATATGGAATTCGTCGACGGCCTTCAGCACGTCGGGCTCGATGCGTTCGGGATCGTGCCCCATCCCCTCGAGACCGGCCTTGATCCGTGATAGGACGTCATAGGCCGAATACTGGTCGGCCACGCCATCTTCCAGGTCGCTCATCGGTTTGCTCCACGAGCCCCCGCCCGGCCGGCACAATACGCCTGTCGCCGGCCAGTCGGGAACAGGTATTTCAAGTGCCGCGATCACCGGGCAGCCCTCATCCCGTCAGCGCCTCGTGAATGCTCTTCGCCGCGTCGCGGCCGTCCGCGACGGCCTGGACGGTCAGGTCCTCACCGCCGTCGACGCAGTCGCCACCGGCCCAGACGCCGTTCAGCGACGTGCGGCCCTGCTCGTCGACGACGATCTTGCCGGCATGCAGCTGCAGTTGGTCGGAGTTGTCGTGGAGCGGCTCGGTGACCAGCGTCTGGCCGATTGCCTTGAACACCATGTCGGCGGGAAGCCGCAGCGTCTCGCCGGTGCCGACGACCCTGCCCTCTTCCAGCCGTGTGCGTTCCAGCTCGATGCCGGCGGCGTGCCCGTCTTCTCCGATCACCGCGTTCGGCTTCACCCAATGCAGGATGCGCACGCCGCTGGTCTGGGCGAGGTCCTGCTCGAAGTCGCTGGCGCCCATCTGCTCGGCCCCGCGGCGGTAGG
>CAJQNW010000226.1 GCA_905479765.1 uncultured Tepidamorphus sp.
CGGCGTCTCGACCATCCGCCTGATCACCACCCCCCGCGCCCGCCACTACGTCGGCCTGAGCGGCTTCGGCATCGAGATCGAGGATACCGACGTCTTCGAGGGGTAGGGCGGTTCTTGACGGTGCCGCGATTGATATCTATCTTTGATAGATATCATCTGGAGCGCAATCCATGTCCGATTCCGGAATAGCGAAAATCTTCATGCATGGCCGCAGCCAAGCTGTGCGCTTGCCGAAGGCCTTTCGGCTGGAAGGTGAAAGCGTTCGCGTTCGCCATATGAACTACGGTATCTTGCTCGAGCCGATCCGCGCAGACGTCGATCAATGGTTCGAGGCGCTCGATCGCTATTCGGATGTGCCGTTCATGGAAGACGGACGCCGGCAGCCCGAAATGCCTGTCGACGAGCCTATCTTCGAGTGATCTATCTGCTCGACACCAATGCCGTCATCGCGATCCTGAAGAACGATCCGAAATCCGTTCGTCTCCGGCTTCGCAGCGTCATTGATGCCGACGCGGCGATAACCGTGCCCTCGGTGGTGCTCAATGAGCTTTGGTATGGCGTCGCGAGAAGTACGCGCCGAACGGAGAACACCGGCCGGCTCAGGGCCTTTCTATCTGGACCGGTTTCTGTGGTCGACTTCGACGAAGAAGACGCTGTCCGTGCCGGTGAGATTCGCGCGGCATTGGAAAAAGCCGGAACCCCGATTGGTCCCTATGATGTTCAGATCGCAGCTCAGGCGGTGCGAACCGGAGCCACGCTGGTGACCGCGAACCTTCGCGAGTTCACGCGCGTCGACGGTTTGACCGTCGAAGACTGGGCCTAGCCGGCCAGTCACGATCTGTTAACGCCTACACCGGCAGCGCCGTCGTCCGTTTCACCTCGCGCAGCGCCATCGTCGAGTTGACGCGCATGACACCCGGCAGGCGTGTCAGGATCTCGGTGTGGATGCGTTCCAGGTCGGCGGCGTCGCGGTAGACGACCCGGACGAGGTAATCCGACTGTCCGGCCAACAGGTGGCATTCGGGGATTTCCGGCACAGCCCGGATGGCATCCTCGAAGGCGTCCAGCGCCTGGCGGCCCTGCTGGTCAAGCGTGATGAACACGAAGGCCGTGCCCGGCAGCCCGCAGGCCTTCTGGTCGAGGATCATCGCGTAGCCGGCGACAAGCCCGGACTCTTCCAATATGCGCACCCGCCTGAGGCAGGCCGACGGTGACAGGCCGACGCGGTCGGCAAGCTCCGCGTTGGTCAGCCGGCCGTCCTCCTGCAGGACGCGGAGTATGGCACGGTCGCGGGCATCTATCTCGATTATTGGCATTATCTGCGGGTAATCCTGAGTTTGACCGCATAGACTTGCAATAATTGATCAGCTAACGCGCGAAATTTCAATCGCATTGCGCAGCGGGCGTGGCATTCTTTGACGGATAGAGACGGATCCCTGGTGATCGGGATGATCGCGGGGATGGCCGTCGGCTTCTGTTTCAGGGAGATGGAAAATGCTGGTCGGTGTACCCAGGGAAATCAAGAACCACGAGTATCGGGTGGGACTCGTCCCCTCATCCGTTCGCGAACTTGTCTTTAACGGCCATGAGGTCATCGTCGAGACCGATGCCGGTATCGGCGCCGGCCAGACCAACGAGGATTATATCGCCGCCGGCGCAAAAATCGTTGGAACGGCCGACGAGGTCTTCGCCTCCGCCGAGATGATCGTGAAGGTGAAGGAGCCGCTGGCCGTCGAGCGCAAGAAGTTGCGTCCCGGCCAGATCCTGTTCACCTACCTGCACCTCGCCCCCGACGAGGAGCAGACCAACGACCTGATCGAATCCGGCGCGATCTGCATCGCCTACGAGACGGTGACGAGCCCGCACCGCACCCTGCCGCTGCTGACCCCGATGTCGGAGGTCGCCGGCCGCATGTCGGTGCAGGTCGGCGCGCGCTGCCTGGAAAAGGAAGCCGGCGGCCGCGGCGTCCTGCTCGGCGGCGTGCCGGGCGTTCCCGCCGGTGACGTCGTGATCCTCGGCGGCGGTGTCGCCGGCACCAACGCGGCGCTGATTGCGCTCGGCATGGGCGCGACCGTGACGGTCGTCGACCGTTCCGCCGACGTGCTGCGCCGCCTGGTCGCCGAGTTCGGCACATCGGTCCGCACCATGTTCTCCACCCGCGACGCGATCGAGAGCCTCGTCGCCGGCGCCGATCTGGTAATCGGCACGGTGCTGGTGCCGGGCGCCGAAGCGCCGAAGCTGGTGACGAAGGAAATGGTCGCCAGCATGAAGTCCGGCTCGGTCATCGTCGATGTCGCCATCGACCAGGGCGGCTGCTGCGAGACAAGCCGGCCGACCAGCCATTCCGAGCCGACCTATGTGGTCGACGACGTCGTCCACTACTGCGTGACCAACATGCCGGGCGCCCTGGCGCGCACCTCGACGTTCGCGCTCAACAACGTGACGCTGCCCTTCGCGCTGGCCATTGCCGGCAAGGGCTACCGCGCCGCGTTGGCCGACGATATTCACTTGCGCGACGGCCTCAACGTCATCGACGGCAAGATCACCTGCAAGCCGGTCGCCGACGCCCAGGGGCTGGAATACGTCAAGCCGGAAGTCGCGCTGGCGCTTTGACGGCGCCGCCTGGCACCGCGCGGATATTGAAAGGGCGGCCATTGGGCCGCCCTTTGTTTTTCCGCCGGCCCTGTTCAGCAGGCCCTATCCGGCCGGCTTGTACCAGATCGGCGACGTATAGGCGCGTTCCTGCGTCGATGTCGGCGCGCCTTCGGGGATCGGCACGTTGAAGCGGAAGCCATCGTAGGTCGTCCAGCGCGGCGTCGGGATCTCGATGACGCGCGCGTAGTAGAACGCCTGCTGGCCTGTATCGAAGTCCGGATCCGTCCACACCGTCGCCAGTTCCGCTGCCCCGATGGTGTTGGTCCAGTTGGCGTTGACGACATCCACTGTGTTTCCCACCGGCGGCAGCTTGCCGTCGCCGCCCGGCTGCCGGTCGCCGGACCAGGCGACGTCATAGACTTTCTCCTGCGTCTCGCCGTCGGCGCCCAGCCATCCCTTGATGATCTGGATTCGGTCGAGATTGGCCCCGACCGGATCGCGCAGCGCGTAGACCATGAAGGTCGGCGCGGTGGCGCTGTCGGGCCGTGAGCGCAGGTCGCCGCCCATCGGCACGCCGCGGTCATAGCCCGTGAAGGCCGGTTGGCGGCTGTTGAGATCCTGATTGGTGAAATCCCAGCCGCCGAACAGCCGCACCATCATGCGCGAGCCTGTGGTCGCGTAGACCTCCTTGCGGTTCATCGCGTCGAAAATCGCCTCGCGGGAGTTCTCGGTGGCCCACACCGCGGCCAGCCCCGAGGCGACCTGCTGCCAGGCGAAGATCGTGCCGTTCTCGTTTTCCATGAACGGATGGTCCATCCGCGTCGGGCTCGGCTCATAGCCGGAATGCTTGCCGAAGAAGTTGTCCTCTCCGGCAGTGGCAAGCGAGGTGTGGCTGTCGGTCGAGCCGATCATGCCGAACTTGTAGGGATTTGTGCCGAGCTTAGCCTCGATCGCCATGCCGCGCTTCAGCGCCTCGCGGGCGTACTCGCCGTACAGCATTTCCGGGATCTTGGCTTCCGACACGTCGAGGTTGCCGATCGCCCAGGTCTCGTAGTCGGCGAATTCGTCGTCGGGCGACAGGAACGGATGCGCCTCGCCGTCGCCCTTGATCTGGGTCACCTCGTAAAGCGGTTCCCACTTGGCGCGCCGGGTAACGTAATCTTCGTCGAGCACCCGGCCGTCGTACTGTGCCTCGAGCGGGAACATAATGCCGTTGGCGAGATTGCCGTTGTGCGGAATGGCCAGCACGTCGCCGCCGGTCTTGTCCTCGTAGGTTTCCAGCCAGGTCCAGAGATCGCGCGGATTGGTGCTGCCCGCCGGTTCGATCGTCGTGTAGGGCACCATCTGCCCGGCCTTGTCGCCGTTGTCGCGGTAGATGACGACGCGGTGCATGTTGTTGCCGGCGACCAGCGACGTCCATTCGTAACCGATGAAGGCGGTGAATTTGCCGGGATCGTTGAACCGCTCCGCCGCGTCGATCGTGTCTTGCCAGACCGTCTTGTAAGCGGTCGAATCCGGGGTGTAGAGGAGCGCGGGCGGGAATTCGCCCTGCGAGAACATGCCGATCAGCTCCAGCGCGACGCCCACGCCTTCGCCGGCCTGGATGCGGTCGTACCAGTTCCTTCCGGTTTGATCGTCGAGGATATGCGGTTTACCCGCGATCAGGTCGGGGAAGAAACCCATGTTGTCGGAATGATCGGCGATGACGAGAAAATCGAGCGGCCGGCCGAGTTTTGCCTGAAGCCCCGTCGATGTGGTGACCTCGTCGCCGCGGGCGAACCGGTAGGCCGCATCGAGCCCGAGCCGGTTGCCAAAGGCGCCCGCATCCATCGACAGGGCCGTGTGCAGGTGGGTGTCGCCCCAGTAGATGTTGCTGGGAAAGCCGCGGCCGGCGTAGGGCGAATAATCCTTGCCGGTATAGGCGCTGGACAGCGACGCGCCACCGTCAGGCGGCACGGGAACCTGCGCCAGGGACGCTCCTGAGGCCAGCGCAACAACTGAAAGCGCAACCCCCGGAATCACGAAAAATCGCTTCATGAAAATCTCCCTTGTGCGTCGCTAATTGATTTATTAATTGGCTAATAGACGCTTTTGCCAGCTTAGGTTCCCTCGTGCGCCGGGGCAATGCCCGAGGGTTGGCGGAATGTCGCGGCAGAGGGACGACCGCGCGGAACGCGGTCGCCGGTAGATGAAATCCGATGCCGGTTCAGTTCCGGTCGAGCGTTTCCGCCAGCCGCACCAGATTGACGAACTCCGACCGGTAGCCGAACGGATCGGCGCCGCGCGCGCCGTTCGCCAGCGCGACGATATCGCCGTAGCCGTAGCCGTCGACCTGGGCGTCATGCCGCAGCTTCTGGCCGAAGGCGGCGACGCCGGCCGCGAAGCGGTAGTCGTCGGACAGGTCGTCGATCGAGGACGTCTCCATCGCCGGCGTCACCGGAACGGTGATGCGGGTCGAGGTATCTTCGTCCGGCAGCTTGTAGCGCACCTTCAGGAACGCGTATTCGTCGGACGCCGGCCCGGTCGCATCGGTCGCCGGCTCGCCGGACGCCGTGTCCGCCGCAGGAGCATAGCGCAGGTCGTCGACCAGCTGCGCCGGGCTGCCGGCCGGGGTGATCTCGTAGATCGCCGTCACTGTGTGGCCGGAGCCGATGTCGCCGGCGTCGATCCGGTCGTTGTTGAAGTCCTGCGTGGCGAGCGCCCGCGTCTCGTAACCGATCAGCCGGTACTCGCTGACGGTCGCCGGATTGAATTCGATCTGCGCCTTGACGTCCTTGGCGACCGTGAACAGCGCTGCGCCGGTTTCCTCGACCAGCACCTTCCGGGCTTCGTTGAGCGTGTCGATATAGGCGGCGACGCCGTTGCCGTTCTGGGCCAGCGTCTGCATCAGGCTGTCCTGGTAGTTGCCCTGGCCGAAGCCGAACACCGACAGGAAGGTACCGCTGTCGCGCTTCGTCTCGATGAAATCCTTCAGGGCTTCGGGGCTGGACAGGCCGACGTTGAAGTCGCCGTCAGTTGCCAGGATCACCCGGTTGACGCCGCCTTCTTGTTTGGCCTGTTCGGCGAGCCGGTAGGCCGCCTCGATGCCGGCCGCGCCCGCCGTGCTGCCGCCGGGCTGCAGCCGGTCGATCGCATCGAGGATCCTGGCCTTCTCGGAGGCGGCCGTCGGCTCCAGAACCGTGCCGGCGTTGCCGGCATAGGTGACGATCGAGACGGTGTCCTCCGATCCGAGCTGGTCGAGCAGCATGCGGAACGCGGTCTTCAGCAGCGGCAGCTTGTCGGGCGCGTTCATCGAGCCCGAGACGTCGATCAGGAACACGAGGTTCGAGGCCGGCCGCGCGGTGGGCACGAAGTCATAGGCCTTCAGCCCGATGTGCAGCAGCTTGGTGTCGGCGTTCCAGGGGGTCGGATAGATCGCGATATTGGTCGAGAACGGCGTTTCGGCGTCCTGGGGCAGGGGATAGTCGTAGGGGAAATAGTTGATCATCTCCTCGACACGCACGGCGTCGCGCGGCGGCATCCGGCCTTCGTTCAGCATCCGGCGCACGAAGGCATAGGACGCGGTGTCGACGTCGACGGAGAAGGTCGACACCGGCTCCGCCTTCACCGATTTCACCGGGTTCGTGTCGAAAGCGGTGAAGCTGTCGCGGGAGGGCTGCTGCGGCTGGGCGATCTGGTCTGCCGGCACGCGCGGCAGGATGCCCGGCGCGGACTTCGCCTTTTCGCCGCCCAACAGGGCGCCGGTCGCCGCTGTGGGCTGTCCTGCGCGGCTGCGGGCTTCCTGTTCCATGACCGCAGCCGGCGGTGGCGCCGGTTCCGGCTGTGCGGTATCGGCGAACCGGTCCCGGCGTATCGCGTCGCCGGTCGTCGTTTCGAGCTTCTTTGCGGGCGCCGCGCCGTCGCGTTCCTCGGTCGCGGCGGGCTGCCGTCCGGCCGTGGGGAACGGAGTGTGGTCGAGCACCTGATAGGCCAGCAGCGCCGCCGCCGGCAGGATCAGCAGCGAAGCCGCGACGGGCGCGGGAATGCGAATATTGTCCATGAGCCATCTCCAAGGGTTTGTCCTAGCCCCCCCCTTGAGACGCCGCGCGGTGCCCGCGCCTTGGCGGCTGTCTGAATTTTTCTCCGCTGCCGAGGCGTCGAACGCGGCTAGGCCGGCCTGCATCGCGGCCGACCGCGCCGCCGCCGAGGCTTCGGGGATGGTCAGGTCCTTCAGTCTGTCGAGATCGTGCGTCATTGCAGTTCGCCTTCGAGAAGCGTCTTCAGGCGCGCCTTGGCCTTCGAGATACGCCAAGCCACGGTGCCTTCGGCACAGCCGAGCACGCTGCCGGCCTCCGCGTGGCTCAGGCCCTCCGAGTAGACCAGCAGCACCGCATCGCGCTCGCCCTCGGGCA
>CAJQNW010000227.1 GCA_905479765.1 uncultured Tepidamorphus sp.
GAGCCCGATCCGCCGTATGCGCCTCTCGATCTCGTCCGGTGCACGGGCTGCGGGCTTGTCCAGTTGCGCCACTCGGTCGATGTCGACGAGATGTTCGGCGATGCCTACGGCTACCGCTCCGGTATCAACGAGACCATGCGCACCCATCTGGCTGGTATCAGCGGAGAGATTGGCAAAGCGGCAGCTCTCAAACCCGGCGACGTGGTTCTCGACATCGGCTGCAACGATGGCACGCTCCTGACCAGTTACGCGACCGATGGGCTGGTTCGTATCGGCATCGATCCTGTGGCCGAAAACTTTCGCGCCGACTACCCCGACACGATCGACGTTCATACGGCGTTCTTCAATGCCGGGACGTTCGACAAGGCGGCGCCTGGCCGGAAGGCCCGCGCTATCACCTCGATCTCGATGTTCTACGATCTGGAAGACCCCGGCTCCTTCGTCGCCGACATCGCGGCGGTGCTGGCCGAAGACGGGATCTGGGTGCTGGAGCAGAGCTATCTGCCGACGATGCTGGAAGCGAATTCCTACGACACCATTTGCCACGAGCATCTGGAGTATTACGCGCTGGCGCAGATCGAGCGGCTGGTGCGCGCAAACGGCCTGCGCATCTTCGACGTCAAGCTCAACGCGATCAACGGCGGCAGTTTCCAGATCTGGGTGTGCCGCGACGGTGCCGGCCATAAACGCAACGACGCCGCCATCGGCGCGCTGGAGGCGCGCGAGCGTGATCTCGGCCTGTCGACCGATGCGCCGTTCGCCGCCTTCCGCGAGCGTGTGGCCGAGAACAACACGCGGCTGCGCGCCTTCATCGTGGAGGCCGTGGCTGCGGGTAAGACGGTCTACGTCTATGGTGCCTCCACCAAGGGGAACGTGCTCCTGCAATACCTGGGGCTCGGGCGCGATCTCCTGAAGGGGTGCGCGGAGAAGAACCCGGTCAAATACGGCCGCCGCACGCCGGGCACTGCGATCCCCATCGTGCCGGAGGCCGACGCACGCGCGGACGCCGACTATTTCCTGGTTTTGCCCTGGCATTTCCGCGACGAGTTCGTCGCGCGGGAGGCCGACTTCCTGGCCAGCGGCGGCAAGCTGATCTTTCCGCTGCCTCTGTTCGAGGTCGTGGGCGAGGGCCAGGTCCCCGGCCTGATCCGCGGCGAGGGCGACGGCTGCCCTTAAGTGCGGGACCTGGCGCGCGCGACGTCCATGTAGCCGGTTGCGAATGACTTGCGGTCCTCAAGCACGAAATCATGACTTGCGTAGCAGGCATCGACCTCGCGCCGGTCGTGGAAAATCAATCGGCGGACATTGAGCATCGGCACAACACGCCTCAGCCGATTGGCCCAGTGGTCGGGGTCAACGAAATGCCCGAAAAGCAGCCCGGTCGAACTCAAGACCCGGTCCAGGGCCTTGTCGATATCCGCCAGATAGGGGGCGACGCCGACCATGATCGCCACATCGGAGGTCGGCAGGGTGTCTACCTGGATGTCGGCCTGGTGGTATTCGACTTTACCGCCGGGCGCATGTCGTTCGACATTGGTCTTCGTGACCTCCAGCGCGCGCTTCGAAAAGTCGATAGCCTGAACACTGGCGCCGCGTTTCAGCGCCTCGACCACGAAGATTCCGGTGCCGCAGCCGATATCCGCGAATACCATCCCGGGTTTGACGTGCTTGTCCATGAAAGCGAGAGTCAGCGAGAAACGCTCGCGCATTAATTGGGCTTCATGCCGGGCGATCGTTCCGTTATACAGCGAGCCCAGCCATCCCGGTGCGTAAAGCTTCTCGTCGCCGTGGGAGATGTCGAGATAGAACTTGGCCCAGTTCTCGATATTTTTGTCCCAATACTCTCGGTAATCAGTCACGGATACGTCCTTGTCGCGCTTTTGCCGCCCAGCTCTTCGCGGCGGGACGCTAGACTGGCGTATTGGCGCCGGTCAAGCATCGATGGCCTCACTTGCGCCGCCGGTCCGCGTGTAGTACCGGCCCGGGTGGCGGCGCTCCTCACTAATCGAATTTGGCCAGCGCGGCTACGCGATGTTGGGAGGTACGCCATATTGATCCCCTGGGCGCAGCCGAAGCTGTTCGGCAACGAAGAGGCGCTCGTGCTCGACGCGCTGCGCTCGGCCTGGATTTCGGGCGGACCCTACGTCGAACGGCTGGAGTACGAGGCGGCGGAGCGCATGGGCGTCGCCGAGGCGCTTGCCGTCTCCAACGGCACGACGGCGCTGGAGCTTGCCCTGCGGGGCCTCGACATCGGACCGGGCTGCGAGGTGATCGTGCCGGGCTTCACGTTCGTCGCCGCCGCCAACATGGTAATGGCCGTCGGTGCGACGCCCGTCTATGCCGACGTAGACCCCGACACCTGGCTCGTCGATGCAGCCGAGATCGACCGGCTGGCGGGCCCGCGTACCAAAGCCGTCCTGCCTGTCCACCTTTATGGCAACATCGCCGACATGGACGCGATCATGGCCGTCGCCGAGGCGCACGGCCTTCTCGTCGTCGAGGATGCGGCCGAAGCGGCCTTCTCGCGCCACCGGGGCCGCTGCGCCGGTACCATCGGCACGGTTGGCACCTTCAGCCTGCATGCGACGAAGACGATCACATCGGGGGAGGGCGGCCTCGTCGTCACCAACGACGCGGAACTGGCCCGGCGCATGCGGGTGCTGCGCGACCACGGCATGCGCAAGGACAGGCGCTACTGGCACGATGTCGTGGGATTCAATTTCCGGCTGACGAACATGCAGGCGGCACTCGGCTGCGCCCAGATGGAGAAGCTCGACGAGATTATCGCCGAGAGGGCTCGCATCCACGCCCGCTACCGCGCAGCTCTGGCCGGTATCGGCGGCGTCCGCCTGCAGCACTTCGCTGAAGCCACCGATCCCGTGCTCTGGGCTATGACCGTTCAACTCGTCGCCGACGACGGGACGCCTTATTCCGGCGACGTCGAGCCCGTCCGGGCGCGCCGCGATGCGATCATGGCGGGCCTCCTGGACGATGGCATCGAAACGCGCCCCGGCTTCTATGCGCTGTCGCTCATGCCGCCATACGATTGCCCGACGCTGCCCAATTCGTTGTATGCAAGCGCCAGCATCCTCTCGCCGCCGACCTTCCCCGGACTGGAGGACGACGCCATCGACCGGATCTGCGCGCGCCTAGCGCATCACCTGCAAAAGACGAGCTGATTTCGTGAAATTCAGACAAGACTTCCTGCGCCGTTACATCGAAATCGCACCGACGGCGCTCTCGTTCGAGCGAGCGCTCGAATGCGAAATCCTCGCCGAGTACGACTTTCAGCAGCCGATCCTGGACATCGGCTGCGGCGACGGGATATTCGCGCACATCCTTTTCGACGAGAAACTCGACACAGGCATAGACCTCGATCCGGACGAGATCGCGCGGGCGCAGACGATGGACGCCTACGACGAGCTGATCACCTGCGCCGGCGACGCCATTGCGAAACCAGACCAGAGCTACCGGACGATCCTGTCGAACAGCGTGCTCGAACACATTCCCGACCTTCCGGCCGTCCTCAAGGAGGCGCATCGGCTTCTGGCGACGGGCGGGCGGTTTTATATCACCATTCCCACCGATCGGCTGGAACACAATACGGCGCCGGCCCGCATCCTGCGGGGCCTCGGACTGACCGGGCTCGAAGCGCGCTACGCCCGGTTCCACAACGAATTCTGGCGCCATTATCACGCCCATTCGCTCGAGACGTGGCGGGCGATGTTCGCCGACGCCGGGCTCGAGGTCGTCGAGGAGCGCGTCTATGCTTCGCCGAATTTCTCGACCTTCTACGACGCGACGATACCCTTCGCGCTGCCCTCGCTGATTGCCAAGAACATGATGGGCCGGTGGTTTCTCGCGCCGGGCCTGCGCAAGACGTATGCGTGGCTGATCCATGCGATCGTGTCGGGCCCCCACCGGCGCCTCAAGACGGGCGGGGGCAGTTCGCTGGTGTTCTATGCTCTGACCCGGTCGTGAGCCGGTAATAGGCGCACGCGCTCAGCCGGGCCGCCGGACGGACTTTGCACGCCGGCGGCGCATTACCCAGATCACGGCGCCGGGCAGGGCCCAGGCAAGGTTCGTCAGGCCGATCAGGATGGACACGGTAACGGCGATTCCCGCGGGATAGCCGAGCACCGCGAAACCTGCCGCCAATCCTGCCTCACGGATTCCCCAGCCGCCGATCGACAGCGGCAACGATGATACCAGCAGCACCGTCGGCACCACCAAGGCCATGTCGATGAAGCTGACGTCCAGGCCAAAACCCCGAGCATAGACGGTCGCCAGCAGAAGCGCCGACGTGTGCACACCGACCGATATCAGAAGCGTTATCGCAGCGGTCCCGCGCGAGCGGGCAAGACGACGCGCGGTGACCGACAGCTCACGGCCGGCTCGCAGGATGCGGAATCGCTCGAACGGCAGCGGCAGGCGGTAGAACACGAACATCAGTACCAGCCCGCCGATACCGCAGGCAATCAGCGCCAACGCCATCAGCGTGAAGCCGGGATAGCTCACACGCTGAATGAGCAGCGGCTGGCCAGCGATGATCAAAAGCAGCAAGCCCGTCAGCCCCATGATCCGGTCGAGCACGACGCTGATCACCGCCTGATCGAGCCGCAAGCCAGATCGGTGCGCCTCCCAGCCGCGCACCACGTCGCCGCCGACCGATGTCGGCAGCAACTGATTGAAGAAGTGGCCGAGCAGCGTCAGTGCCGTCGTGGTCCTGAAAGCGAGCATCGCGCCAGTGACGGGAATCAGCAGATACCAGCGCCAGGCGTTCAGTATCAAAGACACGAACACGAGCCCGGTCCCGACGATCAGAAGCGGGACGAAGTTGCTGGTGATCAACTCCAACGACGTTGCGACGTCGAACCTCACGAAGAGGAAAACCAGTATGGCCACCGTAATCGCGGCGCGTAGAAGCACGCCGGCATATCCATGCGAAGCCGCGACCGGCGCCAGATCGTCGATCGAGTCGTCCCCGGGCGGATCGTCGCCGGGCGACGGTGATGGCGCGTCAGTTTGCGCGGACATGATGATCTTCCGATCTGGCGGCTCGCGAGCCGGTAGCACAGGGGCGGGTAGCACTTGGGGCCGCGTCAGGCAATCGGCAGGCCGGGAGAAGGTGTGACGCTGGCGGTACGGGCGCGGGCCGGATGTTGTATGTGCGGCTATACCCGTAGTGACCTCTAAGTCAGCGGATTAACGGCCCATTACACGCCGACCATGCGGTCAGAGTTATTGTCGAACGGCGCGCGGCGTTACCCCGAATTCCGCCTTGAAGGCGCGGGTGAAGGCGCTCGTGTCGGCATACCCGCACCTCAGGGCGACTTCGGCGACGCTGATCGCGGTCTCGATCATGAGCCGCCGGGCAAGTGTCAACCGGATGCGGCGGTAAACGGTCTGCGGCGGGGCGCCGATGACCTTTGCAAACCACCGCTCCAGCTCCTTCTGGGAACAGCCGGCGCGTTTCGCCACCAGCCGGATCGGCAGCGGCTGTTCGACATGGCTTTCCATTTCCGCGATCGCGGCGGCGACATGCCGGTTGCCCTGCGCCTTGGACACGCTGCGCACGATGCCGGCTTCCTGGTGCATGAACAGGGCGGCGATCTCGAGCGTCAGTGCGGTGCCGTGGCGTTCACCGATGAGGCGCAGGACCAGCTCGAACGCGGTCATGGCGCCGCCGGAGGTGACGCGATTGCCGTCGACGATGAACCGCTCCCGGCGGGCCATGACATCCGGGAACTGCTCGGAGAATTCCTCGAAAACTTCATAGTGGATGGTCGCCGGGCGGCCATCGAGAAGCCCGGCCTCTGCAAGCAGCCAGCTTCCGGTATCGAGCCCGACCAGGGTGTCGTACCGGCGGGCGGCGGCCCGCAGCAACTGACTGCATTTTGCCGTCGCCAGGCGTCGGTAGTCGTAACTGGGCAGCAGAAACAGGGCGTCGCCGCCGGATGCTTCGGAAAGACTTGCCGACGGCACGACAGGAAAGCCGCTTGAGGATGTGACCGGGGCGCCGTCGAGGGTCAGGATCTGCCAGTCATAGGCCTTGCGGCCGAGCAGCGTATTTG
>CAJQNW010000228.1 GCA_905479765.1 uncultured Tepidamorphus sp.
GAAGATGGCAATCGCCAGGATGAAATTGGCGATCGGACCGGCCGCCACGATCGCCACACGCTGACTGATCGACTTGAAATGGAAACTTACGCGCTTTTCGTCTTCGCTCATTTCCGAAAGTGCTTCGGAATCCGCGGAACTGGCGACAGAATCGTCGCCATGAAATTTCACGTATCCGCCCAAGGGGATCCATGACAGCCGCCAGCGGGTCCCGTGCTTGTCGTAAAACCCGCCGATTTCAGGCCCAAAGCCGATGGAGAACGTGTCGATCTTCACACCGCACCAGCGTGCGACGAGGAAATGGCCAAGTTCGTGAAAGAAAACAACGATGGTCAAGACGAACAGGAACGGCACGAGGTATGTGACCGCTCCGATGCCGAATGCGCTCACCGAATCTAGAAAACTCATCAGAAGTTCCTTCTGCCGACGCCGTCAGCCGGTCCGTTCGAGCTGTTCGGGGATTAACGACCGTGCCACATCGCGTGACCAGCGATCGAGCGCAAGAGCGTCCGCGAGTGAATTCGGCTCGCTTCCCCCTTCGTGTGAATGCTTTTCTAGAACATTCTCGACGATTAGGGCGATATCGGGGAAACGAATTCGGCCCTGAAGATAAAGTTTTACCGCAATTTCGTTGGCAGCGTTAAGAACCGTTGCCGCGCCCTGCCCGGTCCTCATGGCGCGAATAGCGAGCCTAAGCGCCGGGAAACGGTCGAGATCAGGCTGTTCGAAGGTGAGTTTCCCCAGTCCGGCGAGATCCAGACGCGGAGTCGGCGCCTGAATCCGATCCGGCCAGGCCAGGCTATAGGCGATCGGTGTGCGCATGTCCGGCTCGGCCAGTTGCGCCACAACCGAGCCGTCGCGATAGGCAACGAATCCGTGGACGATGCTTTCGGGATGGACGAGCACATCGAGCCGGTCCGGCTCCAGACCGAACAGATGGTGTGCCTCGATCAATTCCAGCCCTTTGTTCATCAGCGTTGCGGAATCGATCGAGACTTTCGCGCCCATCGACCAGTTGGGATGCCGCACCGCCTCTTCCGGCAACGCGTCCGCCATCCGTTCGCGCGACCACGTGCGAAACGGACCGCCGGACGCTGTCAGCGTGACGCGCTCGATACAGTCTTTCTGTGTTGGCTCGAGTGCCTGGAAAATGGCGCTGTGCTCTGAATCGACCGGAAGGATCGTGGCGCCGGAGGCCCGTGCGGTCTCCATGAAGAGGCGTCCCGCCGAAACCAGGCACTCCTTGTTGGCCAGCAAGATCGTCGTGCCATGCTGCGCCGCCGCCAGGGTCGGCGCCAGGCCGGCTGCTCCGACGATCGCCGCCATCAACCGGTCGGCCGGGCGAACGGCCGCTTCGATAAGCGCCGTCGGACCGCCGGCGGCTTCGATACCGCTGCCGGCCAGCGCTGCCTTGAGATCCTTATAGGCATCGGGATCGGCAACCACCGCGTGACGCGCGCCGTGGCGCCGCGCCAGTTCCGCGAGCGCCTCGGCATTGCTGTCGGCCGTAACCGCTTCCACCGCAAAACGCTCCGGTGTCCTGCCGATCAGGTCGAGCGTGTTGAGCCCGATGGAGCCGGTAGCACCGAGAATGCTGATTCTTTGGGGGGCGGTCTGTACTGTCATCGATCCTTGGTTCAACCCTACCACAGCACCACGCCGGTACCAGCGGCATGCATTCCCCCGCGCGCCAGTCCGATAATTGCTGCTACGGCGGCAACGACCACCAGGCCGTCGATCCGGTCCATCAGACCACCATGCCCGGGGATAAGACGGCTCGAATCCTTGGCGCCGAACCGGCGCTTGAAGGACGATTCGGCCAGGTCGCCGATTTGCGAAACAGCCGACAGAAAAGCCGCAAGCCAGATCGGGATTGTACCGCCCGGCATCACAATCGCATTGAAGGCGAGGCTTGCCAGAACCGCGGCACCCAGACCACCGAAGAAGCCGGCCCAGGTTTTCTTGGGCGAAATTCGCGGCGCGAGTTTCGGACCGCCCAGGAGCCGGCCAAAAACATATCCGCCGATATCGCTCGCCCAAACCAGAACCAGTAGCCACATGATGGCGACGAGGCCGTATGCGGGATCGGACCGGACAACGACGAGTGCCATTGCCGGCAGCCCGCCATAAACAACGCCGAATCCGAATAGCCGGCTCGGATCGCTTCGCCAGGCCAGAGCACCCGCAAGTATCGCGCCGACCAACAGAATGCCGATCGAAAGGCCGCCATATCCCCCCGCCAGCGATACTGTCGCCAACACGGCGGTGACACCGCCGGTAATCACCGGGATATCGACAAATCGCCTGCGGCTGACACCGCTCCATTCCGCAATGAGAATTGCCGCCGCAATCGCGGCAAGGCCGACGAAGACCCAGCCACCGAACCAGACTGCGCCAAGAACGATCGGGGCCAGAATGGCCGCCGAGACGATGCGGACCTGCAAATCCGCGGTCCGGCCGGAATTGGGCCCGGATTGCGGATCGCCGCCGGCCCCGGTCGCATTCATCATCTCAGGAGCCTGTATTCGCCACCAGGCCGCCGAAACGGCGCTCGCGCGTGCGGAATTCCTCGATCGCAGCGGTCAGTTCGTCCTGGCCGAAATCCGGCCAGTACACCGGTAGGAAGACAAACTCGGTATAGGCACACTGCCAAAGAAGAAAATTACTGATCCGCTGCTCGCCGCTTGTCCGGATCAGCAGGTCTGGATCGGGAATGCCGGCGGTATCCAGATTGCGATCGACCATTTTTTCATCGATCTCTGCGGGATCGATCCTGCATTCGCCGACCGCTTCGGCGACACGTTGTATTGCGCGCAGGATTTCGTCGCGTGCACCGTAATTGAAAGCCACGACCAGCGTCAGACCGGTATTGTCACGGGTCAGATCTTCCGCTTCCACCAGCAGCGCCAGGATATCCGGGGCGAGATCGTCGCGACGTCCGATAATCTTTACGCGGATATCGTTCTTGTGCAGATCGGCGAGATCCTTGCGGATGAAACGCTTAAGCAGCGCCATCAGGTCGAGCACTTCCGACTGCGGGCGCGACCAGTTCTCCGAGCTGAAGCTGTAGATCGTAAGATAGCGGATGCCGATATCGCCGGCTGCCCGCACCGTGCGCCGGAGTGCCTCCACGCCGGCACGGTGGCCCTGGGCACGCGGCAACCCGCGCTGGGTAGCCCAGCGTCCGTTGCCATCCATGATTATGGCGACGTGAGCGGGCATGTCCGGTGCTTGGCTGCCGCCGGGCCTTTCAGTGGCGTTTGCTTCCATACGTTCCACTGCCCCTGAGCGTTCGCGAAACCGGCCTTGCCGGTACTGCACCCTACTGCACCTTAGACCTGAAGCACTTCCTGTTCCTTGACCGAAAGCGTCTCATCGATCTCGGCGATCGTCTGATCGGTCAGCTTCTGCACCTCGTCGGAATGCTGCCGCTGCTCGTCCTGGCTGATCTCGTGGTCTTTTTCGAGACGTTTGAGATGCTCCATGCCATCACGACGAACATGACGAACGGCAACGCGCGCCTGCTCCGCATATTTATGCGCCAGCTTCACCATCTCCTGGCGCCGCTCGGCGTTCAGTTCCGGGATCGGGATGCGCAGGTTCTGCCCGTCGACTATCGGATTGAGGCCGAGATCAGCCTCTCGGATCGCCTTGTCGACGGCACCGATCAGCGATTTGTCCCAGACATTGACAGCGATCATACGTGCCTCCGGCACGCTGACAGTCGCCACCTGATTGAGCGGCATCGGTGCGCCATAGGCTTCGACCATGACCGGCTCGAGGATATTGATTGACGCACGACCAGTCCTGAGACCGGAGAATTCCGTCCTCAAAACGCTGATAGCCCCGTGCATCCGCCGTTTCAGGTCGGCCAGGTCAAAATCGCCTTGCATGATGCATCTCCCGCCCGTTGTCCGGGCCGATTCGTTCCCAAGCGCAAAGTCGCGCGATGATGGACGGTGTTGTCAGTCACTGACAAGGGTCGCCCGCCCCCGTCCCTCGAGCACATCACCGAAGGCGCCTTTATCGTGGATGTTGAACACGATTATCGGGATCGCCGCATCGCGGGCAAGTGCGAAGGCAGCGGTATCCATGACCTTGAGGTCGCGTGCAAGGGCATCGGCGAACGTCAGCTGCTCGAACCGCTTGGCGCCGGGTGTGGTCTTGGGGTCCGCATCGTAGACACCGTCGACCTGGGTGCCCTTCAGCAAGGCATCGCAGTCGAGTTCGGCAGCCCGAAGCGCCGCAGCTGTATCCGTCGTGAAAAACGGATTGCCGGTGCCTGCTGCGCAGACAATCACGTCGCCGCCAGCAAGCCGCTCGAGAGCGCGGCTGCGCGTATAGGTCTCGCAAATGGCTTCCATAGGAATTGCCGAAAGCGCCCGCCCGCGTCCGCCGGCCTTGTCGATGGCGCCGGCCAGCGCAACCGAATTCATCACGGTCGCCAGCATGCCCATATGGTCCGCCGTCGCCCGGTCCATGCCGCGCGCGGCGCCGGCAACACCACGAAAGATGTTTCCGCCGCCGACGACGATGGCAACTTCAGTGCCGTTTTTCGAAGCGGCGACGACTTCCTTGGCGACCCGGTCGAGCACCGCCATGTCGAGGCCGAAATCTCCCTCTCCCATCAAGGCCTCGCCGGAGACCTTAAGCAGAACGCGCTTGATGGTGGGCAGCGTGGCCATGAGAAACCGGTCTCCGGATTTCAGCCTCAGCCGCGCGTCGCCGCGGCGACCTCTGCGGCAAAATCGGTCTCTTCCTTTTCGATCCCCTCGCCGAGCGCGAAGCGGGAGAAACCGACGATCTTGACCGGCGCGCCGATATCGGACGCCGCGGCCGCTACCGCCTTCTCGATCGTCTGGTCGGGATCGATCACGAAAGCCTGCTTGAGAAGCACCGACTCCTCATAGAACTTGCGAATCCGGCCTTCGACCATCTTCTCGATGATCTCGTCCGGCTTGCCGGATTCCTTGGCCTGCTCGCGGTAGACAGCCCGTTCACGTTCGACCACGGAGGCGTCCATACCGTCGATATCGACCGCCAGCGGATTGGTCGCGGCGATATGCATGGCGATCTGACGCCCGAAAGCGGCGAGCTTCTCGGTATCGCCGGTCGACTCCAGCGCGACCAGCACGCCGATGCGGCCAAGCCCCGGCGCCACGGCGCTGTGCATGTAGGAGGCGACGACGCCCGGAGACACTTCGAAACCGGCCGAGCGGCGCAACGACATGTTCTCGCCGGTCTGCCCGACCATTTCCTGCAGATGCTCGGCGACGGTCTTGTCGGAGCCGGGGAACGGTGCGTTCGACAGTTTCTCGAAATCGCCGCCAACCGACAGCGCGACATCGACGATACCGCGAACCATCGACTGGAACGTCTCGCCACGGGCGACGAAATCGGTCTCTGCATTGACTTCGACGACTACGGCCTTGTTGCCTTCGCCGGCGACCGCCACCAGGCCTTCGGCCGCGACGCGACCGGCCTTCTTGGCGGCCTTCGAGATCCCCTTGGCGCGCAGCCAGTCGACGGCTGCCTCCATCTCGCCATCCGTCTCGGCCAACGCGGCCTTGCAATCCATCATGCCCGCGCCGGTCTGGTCGCGCAGTTCCTTCACCATCGTCGCGGTGATGTTAGCCATCGAGGCCTCCTGAATTCGTCATCCGCGCGCGGCCGGGAAACCCGGCCGGCGCTAGTGAATCTAAAACGACAACGCAGTCGTCTTACACGGTTTCCCCGTCAGCGAGACGACGGGCCTGGCCGACCCAGTCGTCACGGCTGATCCGGCCGTGCAGGGTCAGACCGTCATCGATCTTCTGCATGTCCTCGTCGGTCATCACCACGAGCTGCCAGTAATGGAAGATGCCCATGTCGTTGAGCTTCTGCTCCAGCACCGGCCCGAGGCCGGCGATCTTCTTCAGATCGTCCGGCGCGCCGCGCGGCGCGGACAGGAGCTCGAACACGGGTGCGGTGACTTCCGGAACGACGATCACCTCTTCGGTGGCGGGTTTTGCGTCCGCCGCAGGCTCCGGCGTCTCTTCGACGACCGGAGCGGGCTCGCTCAACGCCACTTCGACGATCGGCTCCGCTGCCGCGCCGGTATCGATGCCGACGTCGCCCTGACCGCGCGAAATGCCGTCGATCGCTGCCCGCGCGACCATGTCGCAGTAGAAGTTGATCGCACGACCGGCGTCGTCGTTGCCCGGAACCGGATAGGTTATTCCGTCGGGATCACAGTTCGAATCGATGATCGCCGCGACTGGAATATTGAGGCGAAGTGCCTCCTTGATTGCGATCGATTCCTTGTTGGTATCGATCACGAACAACATGTCCGGCTGGCCGCCCATGTCCTTGATCCCGCCGAGCGAGCGTTCCAGCTTCTCCTGTTCACGGGTCAGCTTGAGACGCTCTTTCTTGGTCAGGGCCTGCGCCTCGCCGGCATCGCCGAGCAGTTCCTCGAGCTTGCGCAGGCGCTGGATCGAATGCGAGATCGTCTTCCAATTGGTCAGCGTGCCGCCGAGCCAGCGGGCGTTGACGTAATATTGGGCGCTGCGGCGGGCGGCATCGGCGACCGATTCGGCTGCCTGACGCTTGGTGCCGACAAACAGCACGCGGCCGCCGCCGGCGACCGTGTCGCTCACCGCCTGCAGCATCCGGTGCAGCAGCGGCACCGTCTGGGCGAGATCGATGATGTGGATGTTGTTGCGTTCGCCGAAGATGTACGATTCCATCTTCGGGTTCCAGCGGTGGCTCTGATGTCCGAAGTGAACACCCGCCTCGAGCAGCTGACGCATAGAAAAAGTGGGCAGAGTCATGGCTCTGTCGTCTCCATATCCGGTTTGTCCTCCGCGGGCGGAGCCAGGATCTGAAGTCCCGACACCGGAAAGCACGGCCGCAACAAGCGGCACGCGCGGTTGCCCGCGTGTGTGATGGCGCGTCTTATATGAGGTAGTTCGCGCAGTTACAAGCCCGCAGAAGCCGCGCTGTACGACCGCCCGGCGGCGATAGCAGCAAATGTTCTGCAAGCCGCAAGAAGCGGCTCAGAGTTCGTGCACGTCGACGACGCCGGGTGCGGCGCGGATCGCCGCGGTGATTTGCGGGGCGACCCGGTAGCGTCGCGGCAACCGGATTTCGACCTCCGAGCGCGGTTCATCGATCATGACGACGATGGAAACCTCGCCGTCGCCGGCCTCGCCGAGCCGCCTTGCGACGCTTTCGACGGAGGCTTCGCCGCGCACGAAGACGCGAATGCCTCCGGTCGCGGATTCGGCGATATCGTCGAGACGACGCATCGATTGCAGGCGAACCCGTTGCATGTCGCCATACTGGTCAACATTGACCGTCGCCTCGATGCAGGTGCCAGGCTCCAGCATCGGCCGCGCCTCGGCAAGAAGCTCCGAAAACGCCACCGTCTCCACCTGCCCTGTCGGGTCGGACAGCGTGATGATACCCATCCGGCCCCCAGTGCGGGTGCGGTTCTCCGATTTCGATACGACGATGCCGGCAAGCCGACCGGCCTTCTTGCCGCCGCGCATTTCTTCTTCGAACTCTGCGATCGTCTGGATTTTTCGCCGTGCGAGAATCGATTTGTAGCCATCGAGCGGATGACCCGACAGGAAGGTGCCGATCACCTCGTACTCGCGGGTCAGCCGCTCGGCCGGGAGCCACGGCTCGATATCCGGCAAGGGCAACGGCTGCGGGCGGCCGCCGCCGAACAGCTCGTTCTGGCCGTTGACGCGAGCGTCCTCGCTGCGCGCCGCCGTCGACATGATCATCTCGACGCCCTTCATCACGCGCGCCCGGTTCTTGTCCAGCTCGTCGAAGGCGCCGGCGGCCGTCAGACTTTCCAAAGCCCGTTTGTTGACAAATCGCGGGCTGATGCGCGCGGCGAAATCGGCGAGATCAGCAAACGGCTTGTCCCCGCGCACCTCGACGATGTGCTCGACCGCGGAGCGTCCGACGTTGCGAAGCGCGGCCAGCGAATAGCGGATGTGGCCGTCCTCGACCGAGAAATCGATGACGGAGGCATTGATCGAGGGCGCGGCGACATCGATGCCCATGCGGCCGGCCTCGCGGCGGAACAGGTTGATCTTGTCGGCATTGCCCATATCGAGCGTCATCGAGGCGGCAAGGAACTCGGTCGGATAGTTCGCCTTCAGATAGGCCGTCTGGTAGGCGACCAGGGCATAGGCTGCCGCGTGCGACTTGTTGAAGCCGTAGTCGGCGAACTTCGCCAGCAGCTCGAAGATATACTCGGCCTGATGGCGCTCCACCTCGCGCTCGACGGCCCCCTCGACGAAGCGCTTGCGTTGCAGTTCCATCTCGGAGCGGATCTTCTTGCCCATCGCCCGGCGCAGCATGTCGGCTTCGCCAAGCGAGTAACCGGCGAGCACCTGGGCAATCTGCATCACCTGCTCCTGGTAGATGATGACGCCGAAGGTCTCCTTCAGGATCGGCTCGATCTTGGGATGAATATAGTCGGGCGTCTCGCGCTCGTGCTTGCGGTCGTTGTAGGTCGGGATGTTGGCCATCGGACCCGGCCGATAGAGCGCGACCAGCGCCACAATATCCTCGAAGCGGTCAGGCTTCATGCCGAGGATGGCCGAGCGCATGCCGCCCGATTCCAGCTGGAATACGCCGACCGTCTCGCCACGCGACAGCATCTCGTAGGTCTTCGCGTCGTCGAGCGGCAGCGCATCGAGATCGATCTCGATTCCGCGCTGAGCAGCCAGCCGGATGGTGACATCGAGGATCGTCAGCGTCTTCAGGCCGAGGAAGTCGAACTTCACCAGGCCGGCGGCTTCCGTCCACTTCATGTTGAACTGCGTCGCCGGCATCGCCGAACGCGGATCCTTGTACAGCGGCACCAGCTGGTCGAGCGGCCGATCGCCGATCACGACGCCCGCGGCATGCGTCGAGGCGTGCCGGTACAGGCCCTCCAGCTTCAAGGCGATTGCCAGGAGCCGCGCCGTCGCCGGATCTTCGTCGCGCGCCTGCTGCAGCCGCGGCTCGCCCTCGATCGCCTCGGCGAGCTTTACCGGATTGGCCGGATTGGCCGGGATCATCTTGGAAAGCTGGTCAGCGCGCCCATAGGGAATGCCAAGCACGCGCGCCACGTCGCGCACCACGGCCCGCGCCTGAAGCGTTCCGAACGTGATGATCTGGGCGACCTGCTCGTGGCCATACTTCTCCTGGACGTAACCAATCACGCGGTCGCGCCCATTCGGACAAAAGTCGATATCGAAATCCGGCATCGACACGCGTTCCGGGTTCAGAAAACGCTCGAACAGCAGACCGAAACGAAGCGGATCGAGATCGGTTATCGTCAGCGACCAGGCAACCAGCGAGCCGGCGCCCGAGCCACGGCCCGGCCCGACCGGAATATCGTGGGCTTTCGCCCACTTGATGAAATCGGCAACGATCAGGAAGTAGCCGGCATAGGCCATGCGCTCGATGACGTCGAGTTCGAACTGCAATCGCTCGCGATAGGCCGCCGGCTCGACGCCCGGCGCCACACCGTGCACAGAAAGCCGCCGCTCCAGCCCTTCCTCGGCCTGGCGGCGCATTTCGGCCGCCTCCTCCGCTTCGGTGCTGGCAGCGTTTTCCGAGGCGAATTCGCCCGACGATGAGCCGGCGCTCACGGTGGTGAAGCTCGGCAGGATCGGATCACGCGTCATCGGGCGATAGCTGCACCGCTCGGCGATCTCGATTGTCGAGGCCAGCGCTTCGGGCAGGTCGGCGAACAGCGCCGTCATCTCCCCCCGCGATTTCATGTAATGCTCAGGCGTCAGCTGGCGCCGCTCTGGATCGGCGACCATTTGCCCCTCTGCGATGCAGATCAGCGCGTCATGGGCCTCGAAATCCTCGCGGGTCGCGAAGAACGGCTGATTGGTCGCAACCAGAGGCAAGCGCAAATCGTAGGCCAGCTCGACCAGCGCCGGCTCGACCGCCCGCTCGTTGTCGGTGCCGTGGCGCTGCAGTTCGACGTAGAGCGAACCGGGAAACACGGCTGCAAGCCGTTCCAGGACCTGGCGCGCCGTTTCGCCGTTTCTCAGCACCAGCTGCCGATCGACGGGCCCTTCCGGCCCGCCTGTGAGCGCAATCAGTCCCTCAGTGCGCCCATTCAGCAGGCCCGCGTCGATCGATACGTCGCCAGGCCCGTCTCCGTCGAGCCACGCGCGCGAGACGATCCACATCAGATTGCCGTAGCCGGCCTCATCCTTGGCGATCAGGACAAGCGACGGTGGCGCGCTGCGCGTTACGCCGCGACTGTTTCCCTCCTCCAGGCCGAAATCGACGGCCAGTGTCACCGCGATGATCGGCTGAATACCCGCTGCGGCCGCCTTCTCGGAGAACTCGAGCGCTCCGAACAGATTATTCCGGTCGGCAATGCCCAGCGCCGGCATGGCGTCCTTCGCCGCCAGACCGATGAGCCGCCCAAGCGGGAGCGCGCCTTCCAGCAGCGAAAATTGGGAATGCGATCTGAGATGGACGAAGCCCGGCATCGAAATCTCCACGGCCGGTAACGCCGGCCACAGTTCCGACCATACAGCCCACCCCGATTCGCGCCGCCCACCTGTCATTCATTTCATGCGCGATTGTGGACAATTCCCCCGCCCACGACCGCGCACTCAAACCAATCGGTCGATCACCCCGCACCAGCGGCGAGCCCCCAAACGAACACCGACTGCGCGAACGCGATCACTGCCAAAAATGCTGCGATATCCCGGATCATGGCATTCCTCCTCGTCAAGCGTCTGCCGAATAATGTTCATGTTTTGTTCCTTATGTCAACACTACCCTGGCCGCGGTAGTGTCTCAGTTTGAAATTATGCTGGAACGGCGGTTTCGTACCTACACGAAACGGCAGTTTTCTGGATGCTCTGAAATTTTTGGAGTTACCTCTGAGGTAACTAATTGGGAACGCCGTCCGGCAACTCAAATCCTAGCCTGCGTTCCCAGTTTCGAGTTTCGCTTTCAGGAATGTACTCGTCGTCCTCGTAATTGAGGAGTGAGACGAAATCGTCAGTCACAGGACTGTAGAGATAGCGAATTGGGTGGGCGCCGTCAGGCCCCTCTAGGTGGCCCGGCAATTCGTTCAAAACACACCCATTCAGGACAAAGAATTCAATGAGATCCCGGAGCTTTCGCCATTTTCCAACCGGGACGGCCAATGTTCAGGCCGCAGCCAATCGCACTGACACACTTGGGCCGGTTGGTTTCTTGGTAGGCCTAAGCTCCACTTGGGCAGCCTCGTATAATTCCCGATAGTGAAGGGGCGCTTCCTTTATGCCCTGAAGCGGTTTGCGGCCAAGATGCTGGGTAATGCAGATATTCTCAATGACTGCCCGCGAGAATGCGTCTGGCAACGCTTTCACATCATGCGCATGAGCTACGATGTCGTATTCGATGCCTTGAATCACCCAAGCATCGCCTTCTTGGAAGGCGACGGCATTAATCTGGATTTTTTTCGACACCTACGTTCTCCCACACAACTCCTGTTGGAGTTTCAGTATGGCTTAGATATGGCTCCAAACCATATCACAGTCAATGAATGCGTGAATTAACGTGTTTTAAGGATTACGCTTCTTGTACGGCCCGCGCGGACCGGGCTTCGGAGCACGTTCGTCGATAAGTGAGACAACCCATTCCATATCCCGCACAGTATCCGACAGCCCCGCCGACATGGCAGGCGTGACGCGTAGCGTCTTGTGGATACGGCAGAAATTGTACCAGACGAAGTACAGCGACAGTGCGTGACAATGGTTGTCGATCTTCTTCGAAAAGGCGTTCGTGAGCCGCGTGAAACGCCGCATGGACATGCGCATGGTAAGGTTGCTGCGCTCGACGTGCGACGTGCTGATGTGCTTGCGATCCGGGTTGCCGGTGATCCGCCGCTTCTTCGCGCCGACGCATTCCGCAGGGCTGTATTTGCGCTCAGGGGTTTTCGTCTCCGATGCGCCGTACAGCTTGACCAGCATTCCATAGTCTACCGGACGGTCGGAGAAGGCACCGGCAACGGCCTCCAGGTAGGCCTCGTGGCCATCGGTCGTGAGTTGGACGCGACCGGCCAGTCGGTCCTTCAAATCGTCAATGAACACGTTGGCCGTGTCCGCGTCCCGGTCGCCGACCATCCACGAAACAATCAGCTTGTTGTCAGGGTCCAGAGCGGTCCAGGTCCAGAGGTTGCCAGCGCCGAACGGGGCAGCCTCGGCATCGGCGACGTTCTTTTGCTTCGAATAGCAGAAGCTCCAGATTTCATCGCACTGGACGCGCTTGGACGGCACGTTGCGGACGTTATCGTAGTGGAAGTCAGCGCAGGCCTCCCCCGCGTCGATGAGCAGCTTGGACACCGTGTTGATCGACACATCGCAAACCCGCGAAATCGACCGCATGGACGATCCCTCGCAGAGCATGGAGAGGATCTGGACGCGCTTTTGAAGGGGCAACTTGTTCATGCCCCTAATATATGAACTCTTATGCTTAGCGCCAAGCATGCTGTTCAGTTTAATTCAGGCTTTTAACCTTAGGTTGAGTGAGTCAGAATGTCGCAGCTTATGGTGACTAAGGACTCTTGACATATATGTCAATATCGGCGATGCTAGATAGCCTACTGAGTGATGGAACCCTTGTGGTGCTTCCATCTCTATGTACTGGGTTCGATACACAAAGGACGGCTGTCGTCACGCCTGAAATTGAAGCGATTGTGTCGCCACCATTCTCTGACACGGAAGATGGGGAGCGGTATGGCGAATTCCGGATGTCGCTAGATGCATTCAGTGAGGGGAACGAGCTATCAGTTGCAGAAGACCCACGAGAAAAACCGCCAGATACGATGCTGGCTCGAGTAGAGCCAAAAAATGCAGAATTCTGGGCGGTTCGCGTTACTGATCCAGAAGCAAATACGGCTGGGATTCGAGCGTTTGGGGCATTTGCAGAAAAAGACACATTGGTTGTTCTGACATGGGAATTCAGAGAGTTGATTAACCCATTCGATGAGGAAGTCGACGCAGCCCGCAACGTTTGGCGAGATTTATTTGGTGCAGAAAGTCCGCACTTTGGAGAGGATCTAGATGCCTACCTCACAAACTACATTCCCGTTTGATAACACTAGCGAGCCGGTATCGCGCGGTGCGTTGGGATATATTCGCGGTCGAAATCGGCAGGCCGCATATGATCTTTTCGTCCGCGCTTTTAAGCAAAGCGGCCTCAAGCAAAGTGAAGTGGCCTCCCGGCTTGGGAAGGGAGCAGATAATATCTCAAGACTATTCCGGCGCCCACGCAATATGGAGATTGATACGCTCGGAGAGCTAATTTTCGCAATCACAGGCGGAACGTTGCAGCTTTCAATCGCCTATCCAAAGGGCGCGAAGAAGTCTGTGGAGACTGAAACAGCCACAAGCGACTCAGGGACCAACGTCAGTCTATGCGCCCCCAAACTTGGTCCTACTGGTGAATACGGTTCGCTGCTTACGTTAAATTTTGAGTCGGAAAGCAAGAGCGCATAAGTGCACAACATGTTTGAAATACGGTCATCAGTCCTATGCGACGAAGTAAGAGAAGAAAAAAATGGGAAGCAAATTCTCATTGGCGTCTATCTTTCGAGCATATTGGTTCCAGATTTCCCTGCAAAAATACCGCTGACATTGTGGATACAGGTATATTCCGAGGAAACCGGAAAATACTCTGGCGATATTAGGGTATTGGGTACGGATGAATCTGTATTATTGAGAGGACAATGTGGATTCGAAATAAAAAATTCAGGAATTGCGACAGTATCATTCCCTAAAATGCCGCTTGAGCTGCAAAAAGAAGGGAAACTATCATTTCAATGGAATTTCGGGTGGCCCGATTGGCAGACAATAAAAGAAATGGACGTATTCAAGCAGCCTGGAATTATTCGGACTCAGACCACCGTTTCTGAGCAGCCTTCCGAGAAATCTCCTTCCGCTGCTCAGGAGTGAGCTTCGCGGCGCGGGCCTTACCACCCTTCTTGCCGAGCGCCTGAGCGGCCTTGTCCTTGCCGTCGTCTTCCGGTTCCAGGTCCTCGTCTTCTTCGCCAGTGGCGATCCTAGCGACCTTTATCGCCGCGCCTATAACGTCGCCGGGCCGCTTCTCGCCTCGTGGTCCTTTGGCCATGATATCCAGTTACCTCGCCTGAGCCGTTGCATCGGGGGCAGAGCCTCGTTCCGATGCCTTGGCAGTCTACACATGTGATTCCCGATTGAAGGGCCGTGCTGTCCACGCGACCCTGCCCGTCGCAGGCCTCGCAATCAAGGTCGCCGCGACCGTCGCATCTCGGGCAGTCCCGTATGTACATAGTCCCGTTCATGCCTAGCGCCAAGCACGACGGGTACGGAGTCGGGGTCAATGGCAAGAAAATTCAAACTGAGACACTACCCGAGATCGTCGGGAGTCCGGTCGTTAGCGATGTCCTGGAAGTAACCTTTCCGATCCTGCCGGCCGAAACGGGTGATACCCCCCGGCCGACCGCCGAGATCATCAAGAACTAGGACCCTGGGCCGACGCGTGTGATTACCTGACGGCCGCCGGCGGAGATTATCCGACGGCGGCCAAAGCCTGCATCAACGGCAATAAAGCCCGGGAAGTGCCGGTTTATTCTTTTCCGTTAGGCCACGATTAAACCGCCTCCGATATTCTCCGCGCGAGAAATTGGACTATCGCGACCTTACGGAAACAGGAACGCCGGTGACGAGGCCATCCAAAATCGAGTGCGCCCTGCTCTATCAGGACTTTGCCACCGTCTCACCGGGCGGCGTGCTGAGGCATCTCAATTCCGGGCTGGAAGCCGAAAAGATCTCCTTCGATCCGGTGGAAATCAGCCCCGACGATACGTTCGCGCTGTTTGCCGGTCACGGATTCCACGTGATGATTTCGCAGACGCGATCGCCTCTGGACTTCGAGGGGTTCGGGCCTGCGCTGACCTCCCCCTACACCCAGATGATCTTCCCCGGCGCAGACGAGGCGGTTCACCGGCACAGGTCGAGAGTATTCATCACGGTCGGCAGCGGCATGCCGAAGCCCGACAAGCCGAAGCGCGAACAGACGGCTGCGTCGTCCGAGCCCGGCGAAAGCCTCGGCGATTTCGAGCGCAAGCTGATGATCTGCCGACTGCTCACCAACACCATGGTGCTCCACAACAAGCCGCTCGCCATTCACTGGTGCCAGTCCGACCAGCTGATGAAGCCGGATACGTACGAACATTTCGCCCATCAGGCATTCCCAACACCGCTTTTCGTGCATCCGAGCCTGTTTTCGAGCCGCGAAATCGTCGAAACCAAACATGTGATAGGGTTGCGCACCTACGGCGCGGCGCATCTGATCGGCCGTGAAATCATCTTCAACGAAGCCCCTGTGCCCTTCGGATGGCTCTATGAGCGAACCTGCAATTTCGTCGACATGGCGAGACAAAGCGGTTCCGTCATTCCGCATGGCGAGAGTTTCGGCGCGTCAAATGCGGAAATCATCCGCGTCCGGCACCGCCCGAAGAGCGAAAAGGATCCGAACGGCGCAATCGAGCTGACGCTGGAGCGCTGCGACGAACATGATTTCGTTCTGGAACAGCCGACCGACGTCGAACCGGCGCAGACGGAAGATGCCGGCGAGGTGGTACTGAACCTGAACGACCCGATCGACCGGGCGATCGCCGAGCGCCGACGGGAACTAAACCTGTCCCCCCCGCGTCCGTCCGCGACGACCGGCGGTTTCCGCGATGCCGCATCGTCAGGCGGTTTCGGCAGGCGACAGGATACCCGGCACTAACCCGCGCTAGAACGGCCTATTCGCCGCAAGCGGTAAAGAGCGCGTTGAAGTCGGTCGACATTCCCGAAAGCG
>CAJQNW010000229.1 GCA_905479765.1 uncultured Tepidamorphus sp.
CCTGGCAGAACGACAGCCTGCACGAAGCCGCCGGCATGGCGGCCGAGAAGGCCGGCTACAAGTCGGCCGTCGCGATGGCGCCGAACTACCAGGCGGGCAAGGACTCGATTGCCGGCTTCAAGCGCCGCTTCTCCGGCGAGATCGTCGACGAGATCTACACGCAGCTCGGCCAGTCGGACTACGCCGCCGAGATCGCCAAGATCCGCGCCGCCAATCCCGAGATGGTCTTCTACTTCCTGCCCGGCGGCATGGGCATCAACTTCATGAAGCAGTACGACCAGTCCGGCCTCAAGGCCGACATTCCGCTGGTCGTTTCCGCGCCGAGCCTCGAGCAGCGCGTCATGGAAGCCGTCGGCGATGCCTCGCTCGGTGTCGCGACGTCGAGCCACTGGAACGCCGATCTCGACAACGCTGCCAACAAGACGTTCGTCGAGGGCTTCCGCAAGAAGTACGACCGCGAGCCGACCCCGTATGCCAGCCAGGGCTACGACACGGCGAAGCTGATCGGCAGCGCCCTGAAGGCCACCGGTGGCAAGATCACGTCGGACAAGGATGCCTTCCGGGCCGCCCTGAAGGCCGCCGACTTCGACTCGGTGCGCGGTGACTTCAAGTTCGCCAACAACAACCACCCGATCCACGACTGGTACGCGATCAAGGCCGAAAAGGGTGACGACGGCAAACTGCGGCTCGTCACCACCGGCGTCATCGCCGAGGATCACGTCGATGCCTATCACGACGAGTGCCCCATGAAGTGATCTGGTAGCGTGCGGGCGGCCAGGCGATTCGTCCGGCCGCCCGTTTTCTAAGTCCAGACGCTGCCGGGGGGACGCGCGTTCATGCTTCTATTCGTCGAACAGCTCCTCAATGGGCTGCAACTCGGCATCTTTCTGTTTCTGGTCGCCGCCGGCCTGACGCTGATCTTCGGCATCATGGGCCTGATCAATCTCGCCCACGGCTCGCTGTTCATGATCGGCGCCTATGTGGCCGCCACCGTCACCGGCTGGACCGGCTCATTCACGATCGGTCTGCTGTCCGCCTTGCCCGCCGCGGCGATCGCGGGCGTCATCATCGAGTTCGTTGTGATGCGCCGGCTCTACGACCGCGATCACCTCGATCAGGTGCTCGCCACCTTTGGCCTGATCCTGTTCATCAACGAAGCCGTGACGATGATCTGGGGCCGCACGCCCCTGTTTCTCAACGTGCCCGACGCCCTGAAGGGCACCATCGAGATCATCCCCGGCGTCCCCTATCCCATCTACCGGGTCGCCATCATCGCGGCGGGAATCCTGGTGGCGCTGATCCTGTGGCTGATCATCACCCGCACGCGTGCCGGCATGCTGATCCGCGCCGGCTCCACCAATCGCGAGATGGTGGCGGCCCTCGGGGTCGATATCGCCCTGCTCTATACCGCCCTGTTCGCCGCCGGCGCCGTGTTCGCGGGCTTCGCCGGGGCCATGGCCGGTCCTCTCGTCTCGGTCCAGGTCGGCATGGGCGAGCAGATCCTGATCCTCGCCTTCGTCGTCATCGTCATCGGCGGCATCGGCTCGGTGCGCGGCGCCCTGGTCGGCTCGCTGCTGGTCGGCATCGTCGACACGCTCGGCCGCGCCTTCGTGCCGGACATTCTGAAGCTGTTCCTGGCCCCGGCCGAAGCCGACGGGATCGGCGGCGGCTTGTCCTCGATGATGGTCTATCTTCTGATGGCGCTGGTGCTGGTGATCCGGCCCAGCGGCCTGTTCCCCACCGCGGCGGCGGCGCGCTGACATGCCGACATCCTTCGAAAAACCGTTCCTGATCGCCGGCCTGATCTTCCTGATCGCCTTTCCGTATATCGCGGAAGCAGCCGGCAACGCCTACTTCACCTCGACGGTCGCGCGCATCCTGATCTTCGCCATCGCCGCCATAAGCCTCGACCTGATCCTGGGCTATGGCGGCATGGTCAGCTTCGGCCACGCCGCCTATCTGGGCATCGGCGCCTATGTCGTGGCGATCCTGTCGTTCCACGGCTATGACGGCTCGGCGCTGTTCGGCCTGCCCGGTACCGAATACGCGCCGATCGTCTGGCCGCTCGGTGTCGCCCTGTCCGCCGTCGTGGCGCTCGGCCTCGGCGCGCTGTGCCTGCGAACCAGCGGCGTCTACTTCATCATGATCACGCTGGCCTTCGCGCAGATGCTGTTCTTCTTCTTCGTCTCGCTGCAGCGCTATGGCGGCGACGACGGCCTGTTCATGTTCGCCGGCCGCAGCACCATGCCGTTCATCGATCTCGATAACGACACGACGTTCTACTACGTCTGCCTCGCCTTCCTGGCCGGGTTCTTCATCCTGTGCCGGGCGATCGTCGCCTCGCGGTTCGGGCGCGTATTGCGCGGCATCAAGCAGAACGAGCGCCGCATGGTGATGCTCGGCTACCCCGTCTACCGCTACAAGCTCGCCGCCTTCGTCATCGCCGGCGCCGGCGCCGGACTGGCCGGCGTGCTGCTGGCAAACCACACCAAGTTCGTCAGCCCCGACATCCTGCACTGGACCAAGTCTGGCGACATCCTGATCATGGTCATCCTCGGCGGCATCGGCACGCTGACCGGCCCGATCCTCGGTTCAGCCGCTTTCCTGCTGCTGGAGGACTATCTGCCGGTCATCTTCGGCGCATTGTCGATGGATCTCCTCAAGGACCACTGGCGCATCGTCTTCGGCCCGATGCTGATCCTGATCGTGCTGTTTGCCCGGCGTGGGCTCTACGGAATGCTGTTCAGGCGGGAGACCGACGATGGCTGAACCGCTTCTGAGCATCGACGGCCTCGCCAAGTCGTTCGGAGCGCTTCGCGCCACAGACGACCTCAGCCTCGAGGTCGAAACGGGCGAGATCCACGCGCTGATCGGCCCGAACGGCGCCGGCAAGACGACGCTGGTCAGCCAGCTTTCCGGCGAACTGACGCCCGACGCCGGCCGCATCCTGTTCGATGGCCGCGACATCACCGCGATGCCGGCGCACGAACGCCCGCATATCGGCCTGGTGCGGTCCTTCCAGATCACCTCGATCTTCCCGGAGTTCTCGACGCTGGAGAATGTGGCTCTCGCCGCCCAGTCGCGCACCGGTCACAGCTTCCATTTCTTCGCGCCCGTGGCCAGGGACCGCACGCTGAACGACATCGCCCGCAAGGCGCTCGCCGATGTCGGGCTCGGCGATCAGGTCGACCGGCCGGCGCACGCGCTGTCGCACGGCCAGCAGCGCCGCCTGGAGCTTGCCATGGCACTGGTGCTCGAACCCCGCCTGCTGCTGCTCGACGAGCCGATGGCCGGCATGGGCCCCGACGAAAGCGCCTTCGTGGTCGACGTCCTGTCGAAGCTGCGCGGCAGCGTGACCATGCTTTTAATCGAGCACGACATGGATGCCGTCTTCGCGCTCGCCGACCGCATCACCGTCCTCGTCTACGGCCGCCCGATCGCCACCGGCACACCCGCCGATATCCGCGAGAACCCCGCCGTCCGCGAGGCCTACCTCGGCGACGAGGAGGTGGCGTGATGCTGACTTCGTCATTCACCGCCATTCCTCCCGTGCCCGGCCCGCTCGTTCGTCATCGCGGCGGCGCACTGCCGCCCCACCTTCGTCATCCCGGAAATCGCGAAAGCGATTATCCGGGATCGGAGAGCCACCGGGTGCGTCTTGGTTCGCCGATCCCGGCTCTCCGCTCCGCTTCGGCCGGGATGACGATGGATAGCCCGGAAGGCTCGCGCCCATGCTGACGCTCACCGGCATCGAGACCTTCTACGGCCGCAGCCAGGTGCTGTTCGGCGTCGATCTCACCGTCGGCGCCGGCGAGGTGGCCACGCTGATGGGCCGAAACGGCATGGGCAAGACCACCACCGTCCGCTCCATTCTGGGCCTGACGCCGCCGAAACGGGGCTCCGTCAGCTTTGATGGCAAGCAGGTGGCCGGCCTGCCCCCGCACCGGATCGGCCGGCTCGGCATCGGGCTTGTGCCGGAGGGCCGCCAGATCTTCCCGACGCTGTCGGTGCGCGAGAACCTCGTGGCGACCGCCGCCAACCGCTCGGGCAGCACCACCCCCTGGACGATCGAGCGCATCTTCGAGCTGTTCCCCCGCCTTCAGGAGCGCCAGACCCAGCTCGGCAGCTCGCTGTCGGGCGGCGAGCAGCAGATGCTCGCCATCGGCCGCGCCATGATGACCAACCCGAAGCTCCTGGTCCTCGACGAGGCGACCGAAGGCCTCGCGCCGCTGATCCGCGACGAGATCTGGAGCGTCATCGAACGCCTGAAGGCCGCCGGCCAGTCCATCCTGGTGATCGACAAAAACCTGTCGGCGCTGAAACGCATTGCCGACACGCATTTCGTCATGGAAAAGGGAACAGTCGTGTGGTCGGGCGATTCTGCCGCCCTGGATGCCGATCCCGACATCGCCCACCGCTATCTCGGAGTGTAACCGCCTTGCCGAGCACCGACGACGCGAAGATCTATCGCGGCATGGACCGCACCACGCTGGAGCGGGAATACAACGCCCGCGGCACGGTGGACGCAATCGAGCCGTTCCTCGAGACCTACGCCGCCGTCTCGGCCGAAATGCGCGCCACCCTGCCCTGCCATCTCGACGTGTCCTATGGGCCAGGCGACGCGGAAACCATGGACATCTTCCCCGCCGGCCCCGACGCGCCGGTCTTCGTGTTCATCCACGGAGGCTACTGGCGGCTGCTGTCCAAGGACGATTCCGCCTTCATGGCCGGGGTCTTCACGCAAGCCGGCGTCGCCGTCGTTGCGCTGAACTACGAACTGGCGCCGGCGGCAAGCCTCGACGAGATCGTCCGTCAGTGCCGCTCTGCCATCGCCTGGCTCAACGCCAACGGGCGCGAATTCGGCATCAACTCCGAGCGCATCTTCGTCGGCGGCAATTCCGCCGGCGGCCATCTGGTGGGCATGCTGGTCTCGCAGGGCTGGCACGCCGACTTCGGGGTGCGCGAGAATGTCGTGAAAGGCGCGCTCGCCGTCAGCGGCCTGTTCGATCTCGAGCCGGTGCGCCTGTGCGCCCCAAACGCATGGCTGAGGCTCGACAAGGACGCCGCGGCGCGCAACAGCCCGCTCCTGCATCTGCCCGGGCGTGGCTGCCCGCTGCTTGTCTCCTGGGGCGGGACCGAGACGGATGAATTCAAGCGCCAGAGCCGTGAGTATGCGAGCGCCTGGAGCGCGCGCGGGTTTCCGTGCACCACGTTCGGCCTGTCGGAACGCAACCACTTCGACATCATCCTCGACCTCATCGACCCGGAAAGCCGGATGACGCGCGAGACGCTGGCGATGATCGCCGGCGAAACCGGATAGCGACGCCGCAGCGCACCTATTTCCGCCGCGTCCTCGAGATGATCGCCTTGATGGTCGCCTCGTGAAGGCTCTTCTGCTTGTCGATGTTGAAGTGATCGATCGCCGAGGATTCCCCGGCGACGTCGATGTTCTCCGCCTTGCCCTTGAACCCGGGTTCCAGTTTCAGCTTCGCCCCGGGCGAATCCAGGGCTTCGTATTGATGGTAATTGATCACGTGCCGGACGTTTGACGGCACGACCCGTGGTGCATAGGCGTCGTAGATGACCAGCAGCGTCACGGGAACCCCGGACTTCTGGAGGATCTCGGACATGGCGATCGCCGCGTCGCCGCCCAGCGAATGGCCCACGATGAAGATCGGCTCCCGCCCTTTCGTGGCCCTGTATTCCTCGATCGCCTTCTTTGCCACCGCCGGATAGCCGGCATGGTTGTAGACGTCCGCCTTGATGCCGTTCTGGCGGAGATTCTCGGTGAGAACGTTCATGCCGGTCGAGAACACGTTTGCGAAGCCGCGGAACAGGTAGACGTGCCCTGTCCGCGTGACGCGCGTCGTCTCTTCCGCGCGGGACGGGCCGACGCCCGCGATGACGATGGTGGATGCCAGTACGGCGACAAGCAGGAAGCAGCGGCGGCAGATCATTGGACCACTCATGAAAGCGAAACGAATAGGGAAATCACGAAATTCGCAATGGCACCCTCTTTTCTAGTGCCAAACAATTGCGAGAAATTAAAGCGGCTTCGCTGGCGCGGACACCGTCGCTGCGCCATGCTGTGGAAAGTTGGGTAGCCGCCGCTGTAACGGGTGCTTGCACAAAGGGGGGCATCGTGGCGGAAGGGCAGAAACGGGTTTGCGTGATCGGTGCCGGGCCGAGCGGCCTGACCGCGCTGAAAAACCTGCGTGAACAGGGCCTCGCCGACATCGTTTGCTACGAGCAGTCGGACGCGACCGGCGGCAACTGGGTGTTTCGGCCCGGTCCCGGCCATTCGAGCGTCTACGAGACCACCCATATCATCTCGTCGCGGAAGTACTCACAGTTCGACGATTTCCCGATGCCGGACGGCTATCCGGACTTTCCCTCGCACACGCAGATGCTTGCCTATTTCCGCGCCTACGAAGCGCATTTCGGCCTGACGCGGTTCATCGCGTTCGAATCCCGTGTGGATCATGTCGAGCCGGACGGCCAGGGCCGGTACCGGCTCCGTGTGACGCGCCACGGCGTCACACGCGACGAAGTGTTCGATGCTGTCCTGGTCTGCTCGGGGCATCACTGGGACCCCGACATTCCGGATTACCCCGGCCGGTTTGACGGCGAGCAGCTTCACTCGCACGCCTACAAATCGGCCGGGACCTTCGCCGGCAAGCGCGTCCTCGTCATCGGCGGCGGCAATTCGGCGTGCGACATCGCCGTCGAGACGGCCCGCGTTTCCGCCCACACCGCACTGAGCCTCCGGCGCGGCTATTACATCATTCCAAAACTCATGTTTGGCGCGCCGACGGACGTTATCTACGCGAAGCTGCGGCGCCTGCCGAAGCGGCTACGGCAGTTCCTGGTCGGCGCCGGAATCCGCATCGCTATGGGAAAATGGTCGAAATACGGACTTCAGAAACCCGATTGCCGCCCCATGGAGATGCATCCCACCTTGAATAGCGACATCCTGAACGCGTTGCGACACGGGACCGTGCATCTTCGCCCCGGAATTGAACAGCTCGAAGGTCGGGAGGTCGAATTCAGCGACGGGCATCGCGAAGCATTCGACACCCTGGTCTGGGCAACCGGATATCGGCTGTCGTTGCCGTTTTTCGACCCCGCCTTCATCGACTGGCGCGGCGCGACGAACATCCCGCTCTACCTGAAGATGATGCGCGCGGACTGTCCGGGGCTGTATTTCATCGGGCTGTTCCAGCCGCTCGGCTCGATCTGGCCGCTGGCCGATTGCCAGGCCCGCATCGCGGCGAAGCTCATTGCCGGAACACTCGCCCCGCCGGCGGATCTTGAAGACCGCGTCAAAACCGAACAGCGGCAACGGCACTGGCAGTTCGAGCGTACGCCGCGGCACGCGCTCGAAGTCGATTTCCACGAATTCCGCACCGAACTGATCGATGCGGCGCAGGGCGATCGGATGTGATGGAGCGAAAAACTAGGCCCGGGGCGGCTTGCCCAGCGGATACAGGACGAGACCGGCGGCGTGGGCGACATCCGGCTTGATGATGTTGCGAAGGTCGATCAGTGCCGGCCGGCGCATTCGTGCGCGCATCTGCGAGAAGTCCAGGCCAGCGAATTCCGGCCATTCCGTCAGGATCACCACCGCATCCGCCTGCTCGGCGACGCCCAGGGCGTCCTCCGCGTAGCCGATCCCGTTGAGCGCCGACTTCGCATTGTCCATCGCCTGGGGATCGTAGGCGATGACATGCGCGCCGCCCTTGACCAGTTCGTCGACGATCGTCAGCGCCGGCGCCTCGCGCACATCGTCCGTACCGCTCTTGAAGGCGATGCCGAGCACACCGATCCGCTTGCCTTCCAGCCCCCCGACCACGTCGGCGATCTTGGTCACCATCGCGTGCTTGTGCCAGTTGTTGGAAGCAAGCACCGTCTCCACGATCGACAGCGGCGAGCCGGCGTCGCGCGCCGCGTTTGCCAGCGCCTGCGCGTCCTTCGGGAAGCACGACCCCCCGTAGCCGGGTCCCGGTTTGAGGAAATCCGGTCCGATGCGCCGGTCGAGTCCCATGCCGTGCGCCACCATTTCCACGTCAGCCCCGACGTTTTCGCAGAGCCGCGCCAGTTCGTTGATGAAGGCGATCTTGGTCGACAGGAAGGCATTCGAGGCATGCTTGACCAGTTCGGAGGTTTCCGGCGCGGTCGCCACGAACGCCGATCCGTTCTCCACCAGCGGGGCGTAGGCCTTCTTGAGCAGCTCCAGCGCGCGCCGGTCGCGGGTTCCAACGACAATCCGCTCCGCTTCCAGGAAATCGCGGACCGCGGCGCCTTCGCGCAGGAATTCCGGGTTCGAGGCGACCGCGATATCGGCGTCGGCACGCCGTCCGGCGATCCGGCTTTCGATCCGCTGGGCGGTGCCGACCGGTACGGTCGACTTGGTGACCAGCACCGTGAAGCCGGTCGCCGCATCGACCACCGCGTCCGTCACCGCCAGGACCGCGGTCAGGTCGGGATTGCCGGTCTTGGGCTCGGGCGGCGTTCCGACGGCGATGACGACCATGTCGGCGTCGCGCACCGCGGCGGCCGTATCGGTGGCGAACGACAGACGTCCGGTCTGCATTTCCGCGACGACCAGCGTATCCAGCCCCGGTTCGAAGATGGGGATGTTGCCGCGAACGAGCGCCGCGATCTTTTCGGCATCGCGGTCAACACAGACGACCTGATGCCCCAGTTTGGCGAAACAGGCGCCACAGACCAGGCCGACATACCCGGTCCCGATGACGGCGATACGTAATGACATTGGCCGCTCGGACACTCGCACGTAATGGGTTGCCCGTTCGGGCCGACATGTCGGCGGGCTACCAGACTTGGTGCCCTTAGGCAATCGTCTGGCGCATTTGGGGTCGTGAACGTCGCTTCCGCGCTCACCAAACGCAAACCAATGCGTAGTAATTCGGCAACCGCGCAACGCAATGACGTCGCAGGTCATACAGCGAGGACAAGGGGTCTTGAAATGAAGTCGGATATCGAAATCGCCCGTGCCGCCAGCATGACGCCGATCATGGACGTGGCCGGAAAGCTCGGCGTCCCCGCCGACGCCGTCCTGCAGTACGGCCCGTGGAAGGCGAAGGTCTCGCTGGATTACATTTCCGGCCTGGCCAACAAGCCCGACGGCAACCTGATTCTCGTGACCGCGATGACGCCGACACCGGCCGGCGAAGGCAAGACCACCACGACGGTTGGCCTCGGCGACGGCCTCAACCGTATCGGCAAGAACGCCATCATGTGCCTGCGCGAGCCCTCGCTCGGCCCCTGCTTCGGCATGAAGGGCGGCGCTGCCGGTGGCGGATTCGCCCAGGTCGTGCCGATGGAGGACATCAACCTTCACTTCACCGGCGATTTCCACGCCATCACGTCGGCCAACAACCTGCTGTCGGCGATGGTCGATAACCACATCTACTGGGGCAACGCGCTGGGCATCGACGTGCGCCGCGTCACCTGGCGCCGCGTCATCGACATGAACGACCGGGCGCTGCGCGAGATCGTCTGCTCGCTTGGCGGTGTCGCCAACGGTTTCCCGCGCGAGGCCGGCTTCGACATCACGGTCGCCTCGGAAGTGATGGCAATCCTGTGCCTGGCGATGGATCTCGAGGACCTGGAGCGCCGTCTCGGCAACATCGTCGTCGCCTATACCCGCGAGAAGAAGCCGGTCACCGCCAGGGATATCGAGGCCTCCGGCGCCATGACGGTGCTGCTCAAGGACGCGCTGATGCCGAACCTGGTGCAGACGCTCGAGAACAACCCGGCCTTCGTGCACGGCGGCCCGTTCGCCAACATCGCGCACGGCTGCAACACCGTGCTGGCCACCCGCACCGCCCTGAAGCTTGCGGACTATGTGGTGACGGAAGCCGGCTTCGGCGCCGATCTGGGCGCGGAGAAATTTTTCGACATCAAGTGCCGCAAGGCCGGCCTGAAGCCCGCGGCCGCTGTCATCGTGGCGACGATCCGCGCACTGAAGATGCATGGTGGCGTTGCCAAGGACGATCTCGGCAAGGAGAACGTCGAGGCCGTCGAGAAGGGGCTCGCCAACCTCGGCCGCCACGTCCGCAACGTCGGCCAGTTCGGCGTGCCCGTCGTCGTCGCCATCAACGCCTTTACTTCCGACACCGAGGCCGAATTCAAGGTGGTGCAGGACTACTGCGCGGAGCTTGGCGTCGAGGCCGTGCCGTGCACGCACTGGGCCGACGGCGGCAAGGGCACCGAAGCGCTGGCGAAGAAGGTCGTCGAACTGACCGAATCCGGCACCTCGCAGTTCCGCCCCCTCTACGACGACGACATGGCGCTGTGGGAAAAGGTCCGCACCGTCGCCCGCTCGATCTACGGGGCCGAGGACATCGTCGCCGACAAGGCGGTCCGCGACCAGTTCCGCCAGCTCGAAGACCAGGGCTACGGCGCATTTCCGGTCTGCATGGCCAAGACCCAGTATTCCTTCTCGACCGATCCGAACCTCAAGGGCGCCCCGACCGGCCACGTCGTTGCGATCCGCGAGGTCCGTCTGTCGGCGGGTGCCGAATTCCTCGTCGTCATCACCGGCGAGATCATGACGATGCCGGGCCTGCCGCGGGTTCCCGCGGCCAATTCGATCAAACTCGACGACAACGGTCAGGTCGCCGGGCTGTTCTGATCGGCGACGCTGGAAATCGCCGATACGGGACACAAATGACCCTATAGACAGAACCGATTAGCCACTCCGCTGCTGCGGTGGCTAGGTAGGGTCTGGCAAACGCCGGGACTTGGGTCCGAACACCCCCTTCGGACCGGAAGGAGGAGCATGAGCGATATCGCGGACCCGAGCACGGACCGGACCGTGCCGTCAGGCGCGCGTGGCGGCGGCAACCGGGGCGGCAAGCGCCGCCGCGGCTACGGACCGAAGGGCCGCGAGCTCGACGCGACCGCCCATGACGAGGTCTGCGCCCTTCTCGGCGCGCGCCCGCGCCGCCGCGACCTGCTGATCGAGTTCCTGCACCTTCTCCAGGATGAATATGGCTGCCTGCACGCCCGCCACCTGATGGCGCTTGCCGACGAGATGCGGCTGTCGCAGGCCGAGGTCTACGAGGTGGCGACCTTCTACGCCCATTTCGACGTGGTGAAGGAGGGCGAGACGCCCCCCGCACCCGTCACGATCCGGGTCTGCGACTCCCTGCCCTGCATGATGAAGGGCGCCGAGGCGCTGCGGTCAGCGCTTGCGGAGAATATCGATCCCGCCGCCGTCCGCGTCGTCAGCGCGCCGTGCATGGGCCGCTGCGCCGCGGCCCCGGTCTGCGAGGTCGGCCACCGCCATGTCGACCACGCAACGCCTCAAACCGTCGCCGAAATAGCCGGATCCGGCGATCTCCACCCGCACGTCCCGGCCTACCAGGACCTCGACGCCTATCTCGCCGAAGGCGGCTACGGCGAACTCAAGCGTGTCCGCGCCGGCGACCTTGGCTACGACGATGTGTCGGCCACGATGGCCGAAGCCGGCCTGCGCGGCCTCGGCGGCGCCGGCTTTCCGACCGCGAAGAAGTGGGAATTCGTCAGATCCGCCCCTGCCCCGCGCCTGATGTGCGTCAACGCCGACGAGGGCGAGCCCGGCACCTTCAAGGACCGGTTTTTCCTGGAAACCCGCCCGCACCGGGTGCTGGAAGGCATGCTGATCGCAGCCCACGCTGTCGAAGCCGAACGGATCTATTTCTATCTCCGCGACGAATATCCCGCCGCCCGCGAGATCCTTCTCCAAGAGATCGCAGCGCTCGAAGCCAACGGCCTGGTCGAGCCCGGTTTCATCGACCTTAGGCGCGGCGCCGGCGCCTATATCTGCGGCGAGGAATCCGCGCTGATCGAATCCGTCGAGGGTAAGCGCGGCCTGCCGCGCCACCGCCCGCCCTATGTGGCCTCGGTCGGCGTCTTCGGCCGCCCGACGCTGGTTCACAATGTCGAGACGCTCTACTGGATGCCGCAGATCCTGAAGAACGGCGCCGACTGGTTCGCCAGCCAGGGCAAGCCCGGCCACAAGGGCCCGCGCACCTATTCGGTCTCCGGCAGGGTCAAAAATCCCGGCGTCAAGCTTGCGCCCTCCGGCATCACCGTGCGCGAGCTGATCGAGGCGCACTGCGGCGGTATGGAGGATGGCCACACCTTCACCGCCTATCTGCCCGGCGGCGCCTCGGGCGGCATCCTGCCCGCCACGATGGACGATCTGCCCCTCGACTTCGGCCAGCTGGAAAAGCACGGCAGCTTCGTCGGCTCCCACGCGGTGGTGATCCTGTCGGACATGGACGACGTACGCGACGCGGCGATCAACCTCGTGAAGTTCTTCGAGGACGAAAGCTGCGGCCAATGCACGCCCTGCCGCGCCGGCTGCGAAAAGGCCGTCAAGCTGATGGAATCCGGCCGTTTCGACGATCCGTTGCTGGAAGAGCTCTGCCAGACGATGGCCGACGCCTCGATCTGCGGCCTCGGCCAGGCCGCCCCGAACCCGATCCGATCGGTCCGCAAGTTCTTCGGAGCATCATCGTGACCGCTGCGGTCACCCCCACCCCGACCCTCCCCCACAAGGGGGGAGGGAGTGTCGTGGCGCCCCCGCCTATAAACATTGAGACCATTTTTTGGGACTTTCCGGCCAGCGTTGCCGAAACGGTCAGACTCAGTGCGTTTCCGTATCCGCCCCCTCCCCCCTTGTGGGGGAGGGTCGGGGTGGGGGAAACTCGGCCCATGCCGCATTCGAAGATCGACCCGATTGTCCGCAAGAAGGCTAAAGCACTCCGACGAAATATGACGGACGCGGAGATGACGCTGTGGCGCGGCCTTCGGACGCTCGAGCAACCTGGCGTCCGCATCAGACGCCAGACGCCTATCGGTCCCTACATCGTCGATTTTGCCTGCCTGTCGCGGCGACTGATCATCGAAGTAGATGGCGGGCAGCATGCCACCGATCCAATCGTGCGCAAGGACGCGGATCGAACCGAGTGGCTCCAGTCCCAACGCTATCGCGTCATCCGCTTTTGGAATTCCGACATTTCCGAGAACCTCGACGGCGTGCTCGAAACCATCCAATCCGCACTGGAGCGGCCAGACAATGACTTCTGAAACCGCCATCACCTTCACCTTAGACGACCGCGAAGTCACCGCGACGCCCGAGGAAACGATCTGGCAGGTCGCGCAGCGGCTCGGCACCGATATCCCGCACCTGTGCTATGCGCCCGAACCCGGTTATCGGGCCGACGGCAATTGCCGCGCCTGCATGGTCGAGATCGACGGCGAACGGACGCTGGCCGCCTCCTGCGTGCGCAAGCCCGCCGACGGCATGGTGGTGAAGACGGCCTCCGACCGCGCCGAGAAGGCGCGCGCCATGGTCATGGAACTGCTGGTCGCCGACCAGCCCGTAAAGACCGACGCCCACGACCCCTCCTCCAAGCTGTGGTCCTGGGCCGAGCGTATCGGCGTCACGGAAAGCCGCTTTCCCGCGCATGTCTCCTCCGACGTGCCTTCGCCCGACCCCAGCCACCCGGCGATGCGGGTCAATCTCGACGCCTGCATCCACTGCAACCTGTGCGTCCGCGCCTGCCGCGAGGTGCAGGTCAACGACGTGATCGGCATGTCCGGACGCGGCCATCACGCCAAGATCACCTTCGATTTCGACGATCCGATGGGCGGATCGACCTGCGTGGCCTGCGGCGAATGCGTCCAGGCCTGCCCGACGGGCGCGCTGATGGAGTCAAGCCTCCTGAGCGAAACCGGCGTCAGAACCGGCTTCGAGGACGCGACCATCCAGTCCGGCTGCCCGTTCTGCGGTGTCGGCTGCCAGATCGACTATCACGTGAGCGACGGCAAGATCCTCTATGCCGACGGCGCGGCCGGCCCGGCCAACGAGAACCGGCTCTGCGTCAAGGGCCGCTTCGGCTTCGACTATCAGTCGAGCCCGCAGCGCCTGACCGTGCCGCTGATCCGCCGCGACGACGCGCCCAAGCATGGCGACGACCGGCTCGATCCCTCCAATCCCTACACGCATTTCCGCGAGGCGACCTGGGAAGAGGCGCTCGAGCGCGCCGCCGGCGGCCTGAACACGGTGCGCGACCGTGACGGCTCGCAGGCGCTCGCGGGCTTCGGCTCTGCGAAATGCTCCAACGAGGAAGCCTATCTGTTCCAGAAGCTGGTGCGTGCGGGCTTCGGCACCAACAACGTCGATCACTGCACGAGGCTCTGCCATGCCTCTTCGGTCGCGGCCCTGATGGAAGCGATCGGCACCGGATCCGTGACGGCGCCGTTCAACGCCGCGATCGACGCCGAAGTGGTCATCGTCATCGGCGCCAATCCGACGGAAAACCATCCCGTCGCGGCGACCTTCATCAAGAATGCGGTCAAGAACGGCACGCGGCTTTACATCATGGACCCGCGCCGGCAGATGCTGTCGCGCCATGCCACGCGCCATCTCCAGTTCAAGCCGGGCGCCGACGTGGCCCTGCTCAACGCGATGATCTTCACGATCATCGAGGAAGAGCTCTACGACCGTCAGTATGTCGCTGCCCGCACCCACGGCTTCGAGGAGCTGGTGACGAACGTCCAGCAGTTCCCGCCCGAGAAGATGGAAGAGATCTGCGGCATCCCCGCCGACGTGATCCGCCAGGTCGCCCGCGATTATGCCCGCTCGGAAGCCTCTCTGATCTTCTGGGGCATGGGCGTGTCGCAGCACGTGCACGGAACCGACAATGCCCGCTGCCTGATCCAGCTGGCGCTGATCACCGGCCAGGTCGGCCGGCCCGGCACCGGCCTGCATCCGCTGCGCGGCCAGAACAACGTGCAGGGCGCCTCCGACGCCGGCCTGATCCCGATGGTCTATCCCGACTACCAGTCGGTCGCGAAAGAAGAAATCCGGAACCTGTTCGAGGATTTCTGGGGCACCGGGCTCGATCCGAAGCCCGGCCTCACCGTTGTCGAGATCATCAATGCGATCCACGACGACGAGATCAAGGCGATGTACGTGCTGGGCGAAAACCCGGCGATGTCCGACCCCGACCAGAACCACGCCCGCGCGGCGCTGGCCAAGCTCGATCACCTGGTCGTCCAGGACATCTTCCTGACCGAGACCGCCTACTACGCCGACGTGATCCTGCCGGCGACGAGCTACTACGAGAAGTGGGGCACCTTCACCAACACCAACCGGCAGGTCCAGATCGGCGAGCCGGTCGTCTCCCCGCCCGGCCAGGCGCGGCCCGACTGGCAGACGATACAGGAACTCGCCAAGCGCATGGGTCTCGACTGGACCTACGAGAGCCCGGCCGAGGTGTTCACCGAGATGGCGCAGGTGATGCCCTCGCTGAAGAACATCACCTGGGACCGCGTCGCGCGCGAGCGCGCCGTCACCTATCCCTGCGATGCACCGGACCAGCCCGGCAACGAGATCCTGTTCGCCGAGTCCTTCCCCACCGAGGACGGCCGGGCGAAGATCGTCCCGACCAACGTTGTGCCGCCCGACGAACTGCCGGACGCCGACTATCCGATGGTGCTGACCACCGGCCGCCTGCTGGAACACTGGCACACCGGCGCCATGACCCGGCGCGCCAGCGTGCTGGAGGCAATCGAGCCGGAACCGACCGTCGCCATGAACCCGCGCCAGTTGCGCACCCTCGGCGTCGAGCCCGGTGCCATGGTCAAGGTCGCAACCCGCCGGGGCTTCATCGAGCTGAAGGCCCGGCGCGACCGCAATGTGCCCGAAGGCATGCTGTTCATCCCGTTCTGCTTCGAGGATGCCGCCGCCAACAAGCTGACCAACCCGCAGCTCGACCCGTTCGGCAAGATCCCCGAGTTCAAGTTCTGCGCCGCGCGGATTGAGCCGGCGGCTGAGATTGTGGAGGCTGCGGAGTAGGCTGCCCGAGATTGCCGGATCAGGTCCGGCAATGACGTAGAAAATGGGAGCGGCCTCCCCCTTCCACGTCATGCCCGGACTTGATCCGGGCATCTCGCCGCAATCAGGCACGGACGCGCGCAACCCTCAGACTGGCATTGCCGGGCTTGTCCCGGACATGACACCGAGGTGCCGGCGGCAATCCCCGCGATGGGCCCTGGATCAAGTCCGGGGCACGACCCTGTGCTTGGGGCGCGGCCTGTGAAACACACCCCGGCCCGCGTGTCCCGGACTTGATCCGGGACCCATGTCGCCGGCTCGACCGGGTATGGCGGTAGCGGCCGCCGACAGGGCTACTGCGCCGCGGCGGTTTGTGCGCGCTCGTCTTCCAGATCGGCGATCAGCCGTTCCATCTCGTCGATCTCGCGCACCTGCGCCTCGATGATGCCGTTGGCCAGTTCGCGCACGCGCGGATCGTCGATATGGGCCCTCTTGCTCGTCATGATCGCGATCGAGTGGTGCGGGATCATGGCCTTCATGTAGGCGACATCGTCGACCGTTTCCTGGCTGCGCACCAGCCAGAGCGAGCCCGTGAAGACGACGACGCTGAGGATCACGATTGCGACATTGGCCCGGGACGAGTCGTACATCTTGAGCATGAAGGCGAGCATGACGATGGCCATCGCCGCCCCCATGATCAGCGCCATCCAGGTTCGCGTCTGGCTGAACCAGATATGGTCGAGCGCGTAGGTGTTGAGATACATGAGGCCGTACATGACGACGGTGCCGGTCACGATCATCGCCGCGAAGCGGATATAGCTCATCAGGTTACTCCGATCGTTTGTCTGCGTACCGGACAAACGCGGGAGGAACGGGATGGTTTCGCACGGGCTGCGGCGCGCTCAGTCCGCCGAGAAGGTATCGATGAGTTGCGCCCAGCGTTCGCAGGCGTTCTTCCGGCCGAAATCACGATCGGCGAGTGCTTCGATGCGGGCCTTGATGCCCGGCTCGTTCGCGAACCGGTCCCGCGCCTTGCGGATCGCATCGGCAATCGCCGCCGCATCCCCTTGCGCGGCGACACCGGCGTCGTTGTCGTCGAGGTAGTGGGCCAGCGCGCTGTCGGATTCCATCAGCGCGAGAACCGGCAGGCCGGCGGCCATATAGGTCATCAGCTTGCTGGGGTATGATACGCGGTACATGCCCGGCACCAGCGAGATGACGCCGAGATCGGCGGTGCGCGTCAGCTTGAAGGCTTCGTCGGAGGGCATCCGCGCGGTGAAGCTGACATGCGTCAGCCCGCACTCGCGGACAGTTTCCCGCAGCCCGGCTTCGGCAACGCCGGACCCGATGAACTCCAGCGTAATCCCCTCGTCTGGCCTGATCAGTGCCATCGCCTGCAGCAACAGGTCGAGGTTCTGGAAACGCCCGAGATTTCCCGAAAAGACCAGCCGGAACGCACCGTCTCCGACGCGCTCCGGTGGCACTCCTTCGGCCTTGAGCTCAGCCTGAATGAAATTGTTGATGACATGGAACCGCACGGCCCCGTTGCCGCCCCGGTCGGCGATGGTGCGCATCATGTCGTCGGAAAGCACCACCACGGCGGACGCGACGCGGCACGTCCAGGAATCGATCGTGGCGAGCGCCCGGATGGCGGCGCGCTTCAGGCCGCCGGGACGCTTTCCGGTCGAATAGCGCCAGACCTCCGGATAGACGTCCTGCATGTGATAGAGAAGCCGCGCGCCGCAGGCCTTCGCCGCCACCACCGCGTTGAAGCCGGCATAGACCGGCGGCAGCGTGTTCGCCCACAGAAGATCGAACCGGTGCCGGGCCGCGTAGGAGAATGCCGAGATCTGAAACAGCACCATGTTGACGGCACGCCGGAGATTGCCACCGGTCTCGGGCAGGAGCGGCAGGCGGATGATGCGGACGCCGCCCTTGGTCTCGCGCTTCGGCAAGGGAGCATCCTGCCGCGCCTGATAGGAGGGCTGCGCCGTCACCACGTAAACCCGGTGGCCACGGGCGACGAGCGTTTCGGCGATGGTCCGCAGCATCGAGCCGAGCGGCGGCGTATCGGGCCAGTAATGCCGGTAGATGATCAGGATCTTCACAGCGCCGCCCCCAGGCCGACGTGTCTAGGACGCGCGCGGATCGATGCCGACCCAGCGGTGCATGAGGCCGGCAGTGCCGAGCACCAGCGAGACGACCCGCGCCGACGTATCGGCGACCAAATAGTCGGGCGGGCAGACTGGCCGCTCGCCGTTGGCAAATCGCGCCGTCTGCCAGGCGACAGCGTCGGCGACGGTGTCCGGATCGATCCCGGTGAGCAGCATCGCGCCGGCTTCCAGTCCCTCCGGCCGTTCGGTCGCATTGCGCAGCGAAACGGCCGGAAACTCGAGGATCGAGGCTTCTTCCGACAGCGTTCCGGAATCAGAGACCGTACAGAAGGCGTTTTTCTGAAGTTTCACGTAGTCGAGCAGCCCGAAGGGCTCGTGGAACCGCACCCCCTCGCCGGCTTCGGACGCGCCGCCCTGCTCCAGCCGCTTCCGCAGACGCGGATGGGTGGAAACAAGAACCGGCCGCTCGAACCGCTCGGACAGGCCTTTCAGCGTCTCGGCGACGATGGCCAGATGCGCCGGATTGTCTACGGTTTCCTCGCGATGGACGCTGGCAACGATGTAGCTGCGCGGCTGGAGTTGCAGCCGCGACAGCACGTCGGTCGCCTCTATTCCGTCGGCATAGTGCTCCAGCACCTCGCGCATTGGCGAGCCGGTCAACGCGATGCGCCGGGCCGGCAATCCCTCGGCCAGCAGATTGCGGCGCGCGTGCTCGGTGTAGACCAGATTGAAATCGGCGATGTGATCGATCATCCGCCGGTTGGTCTCCTCGGGCACGTTCCAGTCGAAGCAGCGGTTACCGGCTTCCATGTGATAGACGGGCACGTGCATGCGCTTGGCCATGATCGCCGAAAGCGCACTGTTTGTATCGCCGAGAACGACCAGTGCATCCGGCCTTTCCGCCTTCAACACCCGCTCGGCACCCGACAGGATGTTGCCGAGTTGATCTCCCAGCGTATCGGCCTTCACGTCCAGATAATGGTCCGGCTTTCGCAGCCCCAGGTCCTCGAAGAACACATCCGACAGCGTCCGGTCGTGGTTCTGGCCGGTATGGACGAGCACATGCTCGCACGCCTCGTCCAGCCTTGCGATGACGCGCGACAGGCGGATGATCTCCGGCCGCGTGCCGAGAATGGTCATCACCTTCATCGCGCGGCCGCCTTTTCGACTGATGCGTCTGCTTCGGGTTCGACCGGCACGCGATAGGTGTCGGGCGCCGCCGGATCGTAGAGTTCATGCGTCCAGAACATCGCGATCATGTCGCCCGATCCGGTGTTGGTCAGGTTATGCGTGTGGATCGTCGGCATATCCACGTAGACGGGCGTGTCGCCGGAAACCCGGAACCGGACGATCTCCGAACCGCAGATCCGACGAATCGCGATCTCCGCCTCTCCCGAAATGACCACGAAGCGTTCGACCTTACGGAAATGGAAGTGCTCGCCGCGCGTGAATCCCGGATGGGTGTTGGAATAGTGGATCTGCCCGCCGTTGCCCTCGCGGATCGCCTCGACCAGCGTGCCACGCGGATCGGTGTGCTGCTTGAAGGCGACAGGATAGTTGTCCGGATAGAGATAGCTGCGATAGGTGTTGAACAGGTCGAGATCGAAGGAATCGCGCAAATCGGGGATGAAATGCGCCCGGTAGCCCGAATCCATTGTGCTCAAGCGCTCCAGCAGCGCTGAAACGTTCATATGGTGTCCCAAGGGCCGCCAGGTTTTGGTATCGCCGCCAGCGACCGGATCGCCAGATATCAGCGCGCCGATGCCCTTTGCGACCTGATGGGCGTGCAGGAACTCGATCTCGTTGTCGACGTCGATGGACGGCGATCCGCCGGTCGCGAGCAGGTGGCAGAAGGTCGAGACCACCGAATTATGGAACGGCTTGCCGCCCTCGCCGAACACATTGGGCAGGATCATGTCGGTGAAGCGCCCGCCCGACTTCGCCGCCCAGTCCGACAATATCCGCCCCGCTTCGCGCTTCGAACGCCCGTAGGCATTATCGCGCTCCACCTGCGTCGAGGACGAATGCAGGACGTGCGGCGTCCCGCCGGTCCGCTGCAGGGCTTCCGCAAGCGTTTCCGCCAGCCGGACGTTGGTGTCGTAGATGGCGTCGTCGGCACCGCGATTCATCGCCGCCAGATGCACGACGGCGTCGCAGTCTTCCAGGATGCCGGCCAGCGTTTCCGGGTCGCTCCACGCGGATTTCGGCACCCGCACGACTTGCGTCTCCGGCTGCACCGACAGCCAGGCGCGCGCGTGCCAGCCGATCAGGCCTTTTGCACCGGTGATGGCGATTGTCTTCATGGGGCCGAAATGGAAGACGTGAGGGTCGGGAAGTCAAGAAGCTCGGAGGCGATTCGGAGGTTACGCTCCCCTTTTCGGCGCCGACTTCCGTTTCAGCGAACCGGTCCCGCCTTTCCGGTCCAACGTTCCCGCTTTGGCGAACTTGGGCTTGAAGGGCTTCTTGCCGCCCGGTTTGCCGCCTGTCTTGCCAACCGGCTTGCCACTTCGCTTGCCCGCGGGTTTGCCGTCCGTCTTCTTGCCGGGCTTCCAGTTGGGATTCAGGGCGCGCTTCGCATCGGGTTTGTCTCGCCGGACTTCTCCCTCCGGCACGTCCCGAGGTTTGTCGGGGTATGCGCGTTTCGGCTTGCCGCCCTCATCGCGCGCCTTGGCTTCGTAAGGCTTCTTCGGCTCGTAGGGTTTCTTCTCGCCATACGGCCCCTTGTCGCCGTAGGCCTTCTTGTCCGCGTAAGGTTTCTTGTCTCCGTACGGCTTTTTGTCGCCATACGGTTTCTTCTCGCCGTACGGCTCCTTGTCGCCGAATGACTTCTTTTCCCCGTAGGATTTCTTTTCCCCATAGGGTTTCTTTTCACCGTACGGCTTCTTCTCACTGTAGGGTTTTTTGTCCCCGTACGGTTTCTTGTCCCGGTAAGGCTTTTTGTCGCCGTAGGGCTTTTTATCGGCATAGGCTGTCGCGCTCGGCTGACGGGTCAGGTCCGGCTGGCCATCGACTCGCGCCACCGTGACGTTGTTCTCCAGCTTCCTGTCCGGACCGATGGCCGCCTCGAACCGGTCGGCACTTTCGGCCGATATCTGAACGAAGGTCTCGTCGGGCTGCATCTTGATCGCGCCGACCTCGCGCTTGGTGATCTTGCCGATCCGGCACAGCATCGGCAGGATCCAGCGCGGCTCGGCGCGCTGGTTGCGCCCCACCGACACCGAGAACCAGACGCTGTCGTCGAAGTCCTCGCGCGGCCGCCTCGGGGCCTCAGGCGCCCGTTTTTCCGGTTTGCGCAGATCCTGCGGGGCGAGATCCGACAGCTCTTCGGGCGCGGACTGCCCGGCGCGGTGCAGGCGCACGACGGCGGCGGCGACCTGATCGGCGCCGTGACGCTCCAGCAGGTCAGCCACCAGCGACTGCTCTTCCTCCGCGATCGGTTCGCTCAGGATCGGGTCGGCGAGAATACGTTCGTCGTCGCGCCGGCGCACGTCATCGGCCGATGGCGGCTTCGACCAGTTAGCCTCTATGCCGGCGTTGGCCAGCAGCCGCTCTGCCTGCCTGCGGCGGTTGTTGGGCAGGATCAGAACGCTGACGCCCTTGCGGCCGGCACGCCCCGTGCGCCCGCTACGGTGCACCATCGTGTCGCTGTTGGTCGGCAGGTCGGCGTGGATCACCAGTTCCAGGTTCGGCAGGTCGATGCCGCGGGCTGCCACGTCGGTCGCGATGCAGACCCGGGCCCGCCCGTCGCGCATCGCCTGCAGGGCGTGCGTCCGCTCGCTCTGGCTCAGCTCGCCGGACAGCGCCACGACGGAAAACCCGCGATTGTTGAACCGGGACGTCAGATGCGTGACGGTCGCGCGCGTCGCGCAGAACACCAGCGCATTCTTCGCCTCGTGGAAACGCAGCACGTTGATGATCGCATTTTCCCGGTCATAGGAGGCGACGGGATGGACGCGGTACTCGATATCGAGATGCTGGGTCTGTTCTTCGGCCGTCGTCACCCGCACCGCGTCGCGCTGATACTGCTTGGCGAGGTTGGCGATCGTGCGCGGCACCGTTGCGGAAAACAGCAGCGTGCGCCGCTCTTCGGGTGCGGATTCCAGGATGAACTCCAGATCCTCGCGAAACCCGAGGTCGAGCATCTCGTCGGCTTCGTCGAGAACCACCGCCCTCAGTTGCGAGGTATCCAGCGAGTTACGCGTAATATGGTCGCGCAGACGCCCCGGCGTGCCGACGACGATGTGCGCGCCGCGCTCCAGCGCGCGCCGTTCGGTACGATAATCCATGCCGCCGACGCAGGACGCCAGCCGCACGCCTGTCAGCTCGTAGAGCCATTCCAGTTCGCGCCGAACCTGCATCGCCAGTTCCCGCGTCGGCGCGACGACCAGCGCCAGCGGCGCACGCGCCTCGTCGAACTGCTCCGCCTCACCCAGCAGCGTCGGGGCGAGCGCCAGGCCGAAGGCCACGGTCTTGCCCGAGCCGGTCTGCGCCGAGACCAGCGCATCCGCGCCGCTCAATTCCGGGGCCAGTACGGCCTTCTGCACCGCGGTCAATTCGGAATAGCCCCGGTTGCTCAACGCCTGGCCAAGCGCCGGAACGATGCCTTCGAACTCTGTCATGAACTGTCTTTCGGACGTATCGGGCGCCGGTCGCGGATCATTCCGGAGTGAGGCACCTGCGGCCGCGTTTCAAAACGCGGCGTATCGAATTGGATTGGCGCTTAAGTAAGCGCAGCGGGCCGGGTTGTACAGGGCGGCGTCCTTTACTTCGTATTCCTCTCAATTGCGCCCCGCCCGCGCCTGTGGCACATGAGCGGACCACAAAGGCGGGACCATGCAGGGAAAAACGATCCTCATCACCGGCGGCACCGGCTCCTTCGGCGGGGTCATGGTGCGGCATGCGCTGGCGCAGGGCGCCGGCGAAATCCGCATCCTGTCGCGCGACGAGGAAAAGCAGGACGCGATGCGCAACCGGCTGCGCGAGCCGCGCCTCAGCTTCTATATCGGCGACGTTCGCGATCCAAGCAGCGTCGACATGGCGATGGCCGGCGCCGATCTGGTGTTTCACGCCGCCGCGCTGAAACAGGTGCCCTCCTGCGAATTCTTCCCGATGGAAGCCGTCCGCACCAACGTGCACGGCTCATCCAACGTCATCGAGTCCGCGATCCGCAACGGCATCGAGCGGGTCGTGTGCCTTTCGACCGACAAGGCCGTGCTGCCGATCAACGCCATGGGCATGTCAAAGGCGATGATGGAAAAGCTCGTCCAGGCCGCCTCGCGCCGCCGCAACGGCGCCAAAAAGGGGGGCGAAGGCACCATCGTCGCCTGTGTTCGCTACGGCAACGTCATGTATTCGCGCGGATCGGTGATTCCGCTGTTTCTCAAGCAGATCCGCGACGGCGGGCCGATCACCGTCACCAATCCCGACATGACCCGGTTCCTGCTGCCGCTGGTCGATTCCGTCGCCCTCGTCGAGCACGCGCTGAATAACGCCGAACCCGGCGACATCTTCATCAAGAAGGCCCCCGCGTGCTCCATCGGCACCCTGGCCGAGGCCATGCGGGCGCTGTTCGAGGCGGATGTCGATATCCGCACCATCGGCGTGCGGCACGGCGAGAAGCTGTTCGAGACGCTCGCCACCGCCGACGAACTGGCGTCCGCCGATGACCAGGACGACTACTGGCGCATCCGCATGGATACCCGCGACCTCGACTACGCGTCCTACTTTTCGGAAGGCAATCCGGACGTCGCGGAGATCACCGACTACACCTCCCACAACACCGAGCAGCTCGACATGGAAGGCGTCGTCGACCTGCTGCTGACCCTGCCGGAGATCCGCGCGGAGATGGGAGCCGGCTAGGGCGGCTGCCGAGCCGGGTCCGCTACAGGATCTGCTTCACCTTCGCGGCGATGGCGTTCCCGAGAACGGCGTTGTTGTCCGCGGTGAAATGAATGCCGTCGACGCCGTCCGCGGTGATGACGGAGCCGGCATCGAGAAACGCCGCGCCCATGAAGCCGGCCATCGCCTCGTACTGGGCCGCGAACCCCTTCGTTTTTTCTTCCGCACCTTCCAGCGCATATTCAAACCACGGAATGCCGATGTGCTTGATCGGCGGCGGCGCCACGACGAGCGTCTTCGGCGCGGGATAGAGCGTCCCGACCCCGCCGGCGCTGCCCATGATCTGCGCGACCAGCTTCGCCACCCCCTGGGCGATGTCGTGCGTCGAGCGGCGATAGACGGCCTTGGTGTCGTTGGTGCCAAGCATGACGATGACGAGATCGAGCGGCATGTGGCTGGCCAGCGCCGCCGGCAGATAATTCGCCCCGTTGAGCCGCGGATCGATCGGGTCGTCGACGCTGGTCGTACGCGCGCTCAGGCCTTCCTCGATGATCCGGTAGCCCTCCCCCAGGGCAGCCGCCATGACGCCGGGCCAGCGCTGTTCGTAGGGGTAGCGGCTGGAGGGTGCCCCGGCCTCGACCGGGATCCAGCCCCAGGTCAGCGAGTCGCCGTAACACATGATCGTCTTCCGGCCGGCCATGGAAACCTCCCGATCCGCCGACAGCATGCTGTCGTTGCGTAATTTCCTCGCCGGAAGCTAGAAAAACAGGGTTAATAGTTTGACACCTCCGGCCCCGCCGCAGGCTGGAAACGGTTGGGACTGGACGGCGGGCCTGAAACCACCATCTATAGTGGTACCGATCAGTCACATCCGGAGCTCGCCATGTCCATCCGCCCCGTCAAGAGCATCGTCGAAGCAGCCCCCACCATGGAAGGCGCTGGCGTCAAGCTGCACCGC
>CAJQNW010000230.1 GCA_905479765.1 uncultured Tepidamorphus sp.
ATCCTCGGCGCCGAGATGGCGGGCCTGCACGGCCATGTCGATGGCGGTCATGCCGCCGCCGATGACGACGACGCGGCGGCCGATCGGCAGCGCACCCAGGTCCTCTGCCTGGCGCAGCTCGGCGATGTAGTCGACGGCATCGTGGACGCCGGCGAGACCCTCGCCCTCGGCCCTGAGCGCGTTGACGGCGCCAAGACCGAGCCCCAAGAAAACGGCGTCGAATTGCGCGCGAAGCTCGGACAGCGTTAGGTCGCGGCCGAGCGCCTTGCCGGTCTCGACCGAAATGCCGCCGATCGAGAGGACGAAATCGACTTCCTTCTGGGCGAAGTTGTCGACGGTCTTGTAGGCGGCGATGCCGTATTCATCGAGGCCGCCGAGCTTTTCGCGGGCATCGAAGATCGTCACGGAATGGCCGTGGCGGGCGAGTTCATGGGCGCAGGCGAGCCCGGCCGGTCCGCCGCCGACGACGGCAACATGCTTGCCGGTTTCCGGCGCGCGCTCAAACGGCGCGTCGCTATCGGCCATGAAGTGGTCGGTGGCGTAGCGCTGGAGTTCGCCGATCTTGACCGGCTTGCCTTCGGCGTCCATGCGCACGCAGACTTCCTCGCACAGCGTCTCGGTCGGGCAGACGCGGGCGCACATGCCGCCGAGGATGTTCTGGGAAAAGATCGTCTTCGCCGCCCCGTCCGGATTGCCGGTCGAGATCTCGCGGATGAACAGCGGGATATCGATCGACGTCGGGCAGGCAGTCATGCAGGGTGCGTCGAAGCAGAAAAAGCAGCGGTCGGCCTCGACCGCCGCTTCATGCCTGGTCAGCGGCGGATGCAGATCGGAAAAATTACGGGCATAATCCTCATCCGTCAGACGGCCGGATGCGATATCGGGCGCTTCGGCGACAGGCTCCGATGCCATACTTCATCTCCTCCTCCAGCGAGTGGCCGGCGACGGCATCTCCGGCTCCGGCGGCGGTTGGGGACACCGCCGAGCCAACGAAACCAACCGGCCACTCAAACGTCAGCCTGCCATGAATTATTCATACGATCAAAATTTTTATCAATCGGTCAAATAATCTAAAACAGCATCGGGGCGGCCTATCGAGCGGGGTCAATCCGACCAAGACGCATCTTTTAGCGCGTAGGACGCCGGATCGACGGTCGCGGGACGGCCGGGCAGATCGAGTGCCGCGACGCGGGCCGGGGTCTCGGCGACTACATTGTCGAGGACACTAATGAACTGGTTTGCACTTAAATGTGCCCGCCCCAAGAGAAGCCGTCAGCACTCCCGCGATTTGCTGACACGCCGCACGATTGTCCGCATAACCGAAAATAATCGCGACATCTGATACAATTGTTTCTTGTTTCTCCAGAACATACGCGCTGTTCTCTGGTAAGCTATATTTCAAAGATCGCGCGGCGCCCATCATAGCCTGGACATTCTCGTCAACCTCAGACTGCCCTACAGCCCGGTCCGCAAGGCCTGAAAATCCGACCGCGGCGGCGACGATCAAGACTACTCGAAACCTACGCATGGCCATTGTTCCGTTCTCAAAGGTTTCGCTTTTTGCCTAACCAGCTAAGAGGAGTTCCAGCAATCGTTGTTGGATGAGCGCTCCAAAACGTGGCCCACTCAATTAGGGTCTATCAATCCGACCAGGACGCATCTTTTGGCGCGTAGGTCGCCGGATCGACGCTCGCGGGACGGCCGGGCAGGTCGAGCGCGGCGACGCGGGCCGGCGTCTCGGCGATCACCTTGCCGCGCCGGATCACGGCGAGCCGCGTCGCCTTGAGACGGAGCGCCTCGATCGGTTCGGCGGCCTGCAGAACCACCATGTCGGCGTTGCAGCCGACGTCGAGCCCGTAGCCGTCGATATGCATCACTGCGGCGCCGCCCCGCGTCACCCGGTCGAAGCACCAGTGCATGTCGTCGCGGCTGGTCATCTGCGCCACGTGCAGGCCCATCGCGGCGACTTCGAGCATGTCGGCGTTGCCGAGCGAGTACCAGGGATCCATCACGCAATCGTGGCCGAAGGCGACCTCGATGCCGTGTGCGCGCATCTCCGGCACCCGCGTCATGCCGCGCCGCTTGGGGTAGGTGTCGTGGCGGCCCTGGATGACGATGTTGATCAGCGGATTGGGTGTCGCCGATACTTCCGCCTCGGCCATCAGCGGCAGAAGCTTGGAGACATAGTAGTTGTCCATCGAGTGCATGGAGGTGAGGTGCGAGCCGTTGACGCGGCCATTCAGGCCGAGCCGCTGCGTCTCGCAGACCAGCGTCTCGACGTGGCGCGACATCGGATCGTCGGTCTCGTCACAATGCATGTCGACGAGGAGGCCGCGCTTCTCGGCGATCTCGCAGAGCGCGGTTACGCTTTTCGCGCCGTCGGCCATGGTGCGCTCGAAATGCGGAATGCCGCCGACCACATCGACGCCCATGGCGAGCGCCCGATCGAGGTTGCTCGCCGCCGTGGGAGACCGGTAGTAGCCGTCCTGGGGAAAGGCGCAGAGCTGCAGGTCGATGTAGGGGGCGATCTCTTGCTTCACCTCCAGAAGTGCTTCGGCTGCCAGCAGCCGGTCGTCGCAGACGTCGACATGGGAGCGGATCGCCAGCAGCCCTTGCGAGACCGCGAGATCGCAGTAGCGCAGCGCCCGCTCCTTCACCGCCTCGTGGGTCAGCAGCGGCTTCAATTCGCCCCACAGCGCGATGCCCTCCAGCAGCGTGCCGGACTGGTTGAGCCGGGGAATGCCGAGCGACAGGGTCGCGTCCATGTGGAAGTGCGGATCGACGAACGGCGGGGACACGAGGTGCCCGTTCGCCTCGACGATGCGGCCGGCGTCGGCTTCGATGCCGCGCTCGACGGCGGCGATGCGTCCGTCCTTGCAGGCGATGTCGATATGGCTGCGCCCGTCGGGCAGCGTGGCGTTTCGAACGATCAGGTCGAAGGTCATGGACTTGAACTTCCTACATTGCTTACGTCATCCCGGCCAAGCGTAGCGCGAGCCGGGATCGGAGAGCCACCGCACCCTCCGTGACTCCCCGATCCCCGATAACGGCTATGCCGTTTCCGGGATGACGACGGATAAGCAGGAGCATCACCGGCACCTCACCGCTGTCCCTTGAACCACGGCACCAGCAGGGCGCGAGGATAATCCGCTTTCCGCGCCACGACGACCAGGGCCACGATCGAGAAGACATAGGGCAGCATCAGGAAGACCTGGCCGGGCAGGAATGTGCCGATCTCGGTCTGCAGGCGCACCTGGAAGGCATCGAAGGCGCCGAAAAGCAGCGCGCCGATCAGCGCCTTGCCGGGTCGCCACGAAGCGAAGACCGTCAGGGCGATGCAGATCCAGCCGCGCCCGTTGACCATGCCGAAGAAGAAGGCGTCGAAGGCCGACATCGTCAGGAACGCCCCGCCGATCGCCATCAGCGCGGAGCCGGCCACCACCGCGCCGATGCGAAGGCCGTAGACCGACAGCCCCTGCGAATCCACCGAAGCCGGGTTGTCGCCGACCGCGCGCAGGGCAAGGCCGAGCGGCGTGCGGTAGAGCACCCAGGCGACGACGCCAACCATGATGAAGGCAAGCCAGGTGAGCGCCGTCTGGTTGAACAGGGCGGGGCCGAGGAACGGGATGTCCGAGAGAAAGGGGATATCGAGCGGCCGGAACGGCTCGATGCGCGGCGGGGACGTCACGTCGGGCAAGGCCGTCCGGTATGTGAAATAGGCAAGGCTTGACGCGAGCAGCGTCACCCCGATCCCGGAGACGTGCTGGGAGAGACCCAGCGGCACCGTCAATCCAGCATGCAACAGCCCGAAGACGCCGCCGGTCATAGCCGCGACCGCGATGCCGCCCCACAGCGGCAGGC
>CAJQNW010000231.1 GCA_905479765.1 uncultured Tepidamorphus sp.
TCGCAGACCGACGTCATCGCCGAGATGTCGGAGAAGTTCTCGATGATGGAGGATGGCGCCACCAAGACGGCGCTGGCCATGGCGATTTTCGGCAAGCGTGCCGGACCGGACATGGTCCCCCTGCTCAATGCGGGGACCGCGGCACTCAGCGAGATGATGGCCGAGGCCGAGGCACTCGGCCTGGTGTTCGACAATGAGACCGGCAAGGCGGCGGAACGGTTCAACGACAACCTGACCAGACTGGCGAAGGTCTGGGACGGCCTGTTCATCAAGATATCGACGAAGCTGCTGCCGGCGCTCGAACGGCTGTCGCAGGCGTTCGTCGACTTCGCCAAGAACGGCGACGCCGTCGATCGCATGGCAAATCGGCTGAAGTCCACGCTGGAGTTCGTCGCCACTCAAATTGCCCTGATCGCGGCGGCGGTGCTCCAGGCCAAAGCCGAATTCGCCGGTCTTGCGGAAGCCTGGAACAGGCTGATCGGCGGCGACCTGCGCGGCGCCTGGGACGCCTTCATAGCCGGGCAGAAGGAATCGGTCGAGATCGTCCGGAAAACCCGCGAGGACATGGCGAACATCTTCAACGGCACCGGGGCCAATGCCGGATCCGCCCAGGCGGCCGGCGCGGCAACAGGCGAGGCGTTCGTCGTCGGCCTCGAGGGTGCGGCCGGCAAGGTCAAGACGGTCGTGGACGAGATGGCGATCGATGCCGCGCGGATCTTCGACGCGACCCGGACGCCGCTGGAACAGTATCAGGCGCAGATCGCCCGCCTCAACGAACTGCTGGCCGCCGGCGCCATCAATCAGGACACCTACAACCGCGCGGTGCTGCAGGCGCAGGACACCTTCGACAAGGCGACGGAGGGCGCTGAAAACTCCATTCTCTCGCTGGAAAGCGTGGGGCAGACGATGCAGCAGTCGTTCATGTCGGTGTTCGATCGTCTGATCGAGGGGACATTCAACGCGCGCGACGCGATCGCGGGCCTGTTGAGCGATCTCGCGCGGATGCTGGCGAACCAGGCGTTCCAGATGCTGTTCAGCAGCGGCAGCGGCAGCGGCAGCACCGGCGGCGGCCTGCTCGGCGCCTTCCTGTCGAGCCTCAAGTTGCCCGGCTTCGCGACCGGCGGGACGATCCTCCCCGGCGGCGCGGGCGGGATCGACAGCCAGATCGTCGCGTTCCGCAAGTCGCCGTCCGAACAGGTCGACATCTACAATCCCCGCCAGATCGCCGGGGGAGGCGGCGGCGTCATGATGATCAACGTCAATGTCTCGGGCGCACGCGGCAACCGGGAAATCGAGGAAATGGTGCAGTCCGGCGTGGCCAACGGGATAAGATCCTATGACGACCGGGTGCTGCCCGGTCGCGTCAAGGGGATCACCGGGACCGCGATGCGGCGGGGCGATTTCTGAATTTCTACGTACCCTGATCGCCAAGCGCTTCGCTGACGAGCCGCCGGATCGCTTCCGGCCGCGACGGGGTGTCCGGCTGGCGGGCGCACCAGGCGTCGAGTTTTTCGAGCATGTCGTCGTGTAGGCGTACCTGAACCGGCGTGCCTTTGCCGGTAGCAGGGCGTCCGCGCTTTTTTGGTTGCATTTTTTCTGTTGACCGAGCCATGCATTTAGGCAACCATAAAAAGCGAGCCGTGGCAAGGCTGGAACCCATGCCACGGCCCTGACCCACGACAATGGAGGACCCAATGTCGAGAGCTAATCGCACTACTAGCATATCCAGTCCCCGCGCCGGCAGCCCCGGCGCCGAACCGGCAGCGGCGTTGCCGCACAAGATGGCCGGCCAAATGGCCTCATCCCTCGGATCGGCCGCGAATTTAGCGCAGGCATTGCTGATCATCTCGTGTCAGATGGCTGAAGATTATGGGGCGCCGATCAACGAACTGGCGGAGTCGATCCTCCGAAACATCGAGAGTGCGGAGGAAACGCGCGGTACGCTGTTTCATTCGTTGCATCCGAACCGAGGCGCCCAAGCCGCCGGCGGCGAGCCGGGAGAGACCCTCAGCACCATCGATATAGTCGACCGGCTCGACCAGATCGCGAGCCGCGCGCGGCTGCTGGATCTCGCGATTACCGGCTTGGCCCATGAGAACCCCGATTTCGTGAAAACCGATCCGTTGGGGTTCCTCGCCGATTCCATCGTCGATGACATGAAGGCGCTTTCCGAGGCGCTGCATCCAAAAACGGAAGCCGGCCGGTAAGGCGGCACCCTGGCCCCGCCCCGGCGATATAGCTGCGCACCGGGGCGGGGTGTTTCACGGCTGTTTCAGTGGGTGTTTCACGGGAAACCGGCACTGAAACGGGGCTCCGGAAAATAGGTCCGACGAGGAACCGTTTCTATTCGCCATCATGCGGTACCCGCGCGAAACCGCGTGGCGCCAAAAACCGGTGCCGGCGCGGCACCGGTTTCGCCCGGCGCTTCCAGGATATTTGGCACCGGATTGGCACCGGACGGGAAGGGAAGGGGCGCTACTGGACGTGACTATCGGCCGATTGAGGTCCTAAAAAACTCCGGAAATCCGGGCAAAACTGGACGTGACGTGACTCGTTAACACGAATACTTTCGGGTTCGAGTCCCGTCACTCCCGCCACTTTCCCCATGAATTCACTGCTTCCCAGTTCGGCCTCTTCGGCCGGAGTCTGTGCTCGACCGGAGATTTCAGACGTTTGTGCGTCTATCGTTCCTATCGCGGGCGACAGTGCGCCTGGATGGGTCTGGCCAACGATCGTTTCAACTGGCCCGTATCGCGGAAAAAAGCCCGAGTGCGCCTTTCCCGACGCCGAATTCCAGGCACGGCCGTGGCGGCTCACGGCTTACGGGCGCCGGGACAGAAACGCGCACGCAAGCACCGCGCGTCAGGACTTCGGGGCTGTGGACCGTCAGATCGCCGCGTCGCCCAGAGCGGCGGCGTCCAGGGGCAGGTCGATGGACATGCCGGTGGCTTCATAGCCGCGCTTGAAGTCCTCCATGTGCCGCCTCATCCACTCGCGGACCACCGCGGGGTCGTGGTCCCGCAGGGCTTCCAGAATTCTGACATGCGCTTCGACGACGCGCCGGTGGGTTCTCAGTCGCGGCAGGATCACGCGTCCGGCTGGAATGAAAAGCCGGGCCACCGGTTCCCGCGATAGCGCCAGCACCCTGTTGTTCGTGCTTTCGGAAATGATCTCGTGGAATTCGCCGTCGAGCGAGACGAAGGCGTCGGTGTCGACCTGATCGCCATGCTCCACGGCCCTGACCATGTCTTCCATCCGGGCGACATTGTCTGCGAGCCGGTCGAGATGTTCGTCATCGATGCGCGAGGCTGCATATTCGGCGGCGGCGGGCTCGATAACGACGGCGGCTTCCCAAAGCTCGCGGAAGCTGACCGAGTGCAGCACGAGCGCGCGGCTGGCCCGGGAGGCCAGATCGAGGAAATGCGGCAGCGCAACGCGCGGCCGGCCTCCGCCGAACCGCTTCACGAGGCCACTTTCCTCCAGCAGCCGTATGCCTTCGCGGACGGTCGACCGGTTCACTCCGAACTGCTCTGCGAGTGAGGTTTCAGAGGGAAGGCGATCGCCAACGTTGAGGCTGCCGCTGATGATCTCGTTTTGAAGGGCGTTGTAGACCAGTCGATAGGTCGGCTGGCGTTCGATCGTGGAAAACTGCGGTTCAGCCATACCCCTGTCATGCCTTCCCGACCGCTGACTCTGGTGCCGCCGGGGTCCGGTCGTCGACTCCGGCGGGGCTGTTTCAAGGTATCCGGCTTTTTTGCCTT
>CAJQNW010000232.1 GCA_905479765.1 uncultured Tepidamorphus sp.
CGAACCGAGCCCCTGCATGGCGAAGGCGAAGTCGGCGAGGCCCGAGCGATAGCCGAGCGTTTCGCGCGACAGGCAAAGGGTGCGCACGTCATGACACTCGCCGGTGCCGCCGTAGGCTGCCGGCGCGACCGCCTTCAGCCACCCGTCCTGCCCGAGCGCCTTCACCAGCGCCTTGCACGAGCCGTCGACGTCGTGATGGTCGGCGAGCCCGGGAACCGTCGCGTCGGCCCAACTGGCCAGGTCACGGCCCAGCGCGCGATGCCGGTCCTCGAAGAAAGGCCATTCGAGAAAGCTTTTGTCGGCCATGCTCAGTTGCCCTCGAACGTCGGCGTTTCCTTCGCCGCGAAGGCCTTGTAGGCGCGGGCGAAATCCTCGGTCGTCATGCACAGCGCCTGGGCGACGGCCTCGGCCTCGACGGCCTCCTCCACCGACATCGCCCATTCCATCTGCAGCATGCGCTTGGTCATGGCGTTGCCGAAGGTCGGCCCGTCGGCGAGTTCCTTGGCGAAGGCTTGCGCCTCGGCCACCACCTCGCCGCCCGGCAGCAGCCGGTTGAAGTAGCCCCAGCGCTCGGCTTCCTCGCCGCGCAGCGGCCGGCCGGTGTAGAGCAGTTCGGACGCGCGGCCCTGGCCGATGATGCGCGGCAGGATTGCGCAGGCGCCCATGTCGCAGCCGGCAAGGCCGACCTTGTTGAACAGGAACAGCACCTTCGATTCCGGCGTGCCGTATCGGATATCCGAGGCCATCGAGACGATCGCGCCGGCGCCCGCGCAGATGCCGTCGACCGCGGCGATGATCGGCTGCGGACAGGCCCGCATCGCCTTGACCAGTTCGCCGGTCATCCGGGTGAAGCGCATCAGGCCGCTCGTATCCATTTCCACCAGCGGCCCGATGATCTCGAACACGTCGCCGCCTGATGAGAAGTTCCCGCCCGCCCCCGCGATGACGAAGGCCTTGATGTCCTCGTCGTCTGCGGCGGCACGGAACATGTGGCCGAGCTCGGAATAGGAATCGAATGTCAGCGGGTTCTTGCGCTCCGGCCGGTTCAGCGTGACGGTCGCGACCTTGCCGTCGACCTCGAGCAGAAAGTGCTTCGCCGTGTACTCGCGAAGCGGCAGCGTGACATTGGCCGTGGTCCAGCTCACGAACGATCCTCCTTGGCGCCGAATTTACCATCCAGCGCCGTCTTTACAGATGTCTTGGTTTTACCGAGCAGCTCCATGAGGGCCGCTTCATCCTTTTCGCCCAGGCCCGCGAACATGTCGGCGATCCAGTCCTCGTGGACCTTGGCCATGGCCCGGAATTCCGTCCGCCCGGCAGGCGTCAGCGAGATGATCTGGACGCGCCGGTCGCGCGGCGCCGGGCGCCGGTCGATGTGGCCCGACGCGACCAGCTTCTCGACCACATGGGTGACGTTGCCGTTCGACACCATCATGCGCTTGGAGACCTCGCCGAGCGTCATCCCGTCGGGCACCTTGTCGAGCTGCGCCATCAGGTCGAAGCGCGGCAGCGTCACGTCGAACTGCTCGCGCAGCCGGCGGCGGATCTCGCCCTCGATCAGCGTCGTACAGGTCAACAGGCGCAGCCACAGACGGATGTCCGACTTGTGGTCGCCCGGCGCTTCCAGCGCCTTGGTTTCCGCATCCAGCGGTATCTCGTTCATTTCCTGGCTCCCCGTCACATCACTTCGCCGCCGGCGATGGCGATGGATTGGCCGGTTATGGACGTGGCGTCGCGTCCGCACAACCACACGACCGCGTCGGCGATTTCCTCGGGCGTGACGAGCTTGCCCTGCGGGTTGTCGCGCACCAGCTCATCGGTCGCCTGCTCCGCGGTCATGCCGGTCTTGGCGACGATCCGCGAGACCGCCTCCGAGACCATGCCGGTATCCGCGAAGCCGGGGCAGACGGCATTCACGGTGATGCCCTTGCGCGCGGTCTCCAGCGCCAGCGAGCGCACCAGCCCGATCACCGCGTGCTTGGAGGCGCAATAGGCCGACGTGTAGCGATAGCCCTTGAGACCGGCGGTCGAGGCGACCGCGACGATCCGCCCGGACTTCGCTTCGCTCATCGGCCCGATCACCGCCTGTATGGAATGCACGACGCCCATCAGATTGAGATCGAACATGCGCCGGAAGGCGTCCGCGTCGGTGCGGGTGAAGGGCGCCGACTCGGCCGCCCCGGCATTGGCGACGAGGATCTCGACCGGCCCGCGTTCGGCGACCGCTGAGGCGATCGCCTGCCTGACCGCGCTCTCGTCGGTGACGTCGGCCGTCACATATCCCGCCGCGCCGCCGGCCTCGACCAGCGCGCGCAGCGGCTGCTCCTTGCGGCCGGTGACGGTGACCCGGCATCCGGCAGCCGTCAGCGCGGAAGCGATCGCCGCCCCGATGCCGCGCCCGCCGCCGGTAACCAGCGCGTGTCGGTCCCCGATGTCGCTCATGTGCCGGTCCCGCTCATTCGGCCGCCTGGATAAACGACGGCTTCTGCTGCGTCTTGCCTTCTTCGGCGGATTGGCCCCGCGACTTAGGCCGCGCCTTGACCCGAAGCTCTTCGAGATCCATCCGGTCGCGCACGCTGTTGCGGGCGAGCTGGTCGAAGCCCGGCTCGTATTGCGGAACCGTCTGCAGATAGGGCTCGCCGTACCAGGCCGCCGCCTTCGCCGCGAAGAACGGATCGACCAGGTGCGGCCTTCCGATGGCGACGAGGTCGGCGCGCCCGGCGACCAGAATGGTGTTGGCCTGGTCGGCCGAGGTGATGTTGCCGACGCACATGGTCGACACATTGGCCTCGTTGCGGATCTGGTCGGAGTACGGCGTCTGGAACATGCGTCCATAGATCGGCGACGACCAGTTGACCGTCTGGCCGGTCGACACGTCGACGAGATCGACGCCGGCCTGGCCGAAGGCTTCCGCGATCGCAATCGAATCCTCATCCGACAGGCCGCCCTCGGCCCAGTCGGTGGCCGAAATACGCACCGACATCGGCTTGTCCGCCGGCCACGCCTCGCGCATCCGGTTGAACACTTCCAGCGGGAACCGCAGCCGGTTCTCGACCGACCCGCCGTAGTCGTCGGTACGGGTATTGGTGAGCGGCGACAGGAAGCTCGCCAGCAGATAGCCGTGCGCGCAATGCAGCTCGATCATGTCGAAGCCGAGGCGGTCGGCCCGCTCGACGGACGCGGCGAACTGGCCGGCGATCCGGTCCATGTCCTCGCGCGTCAGTTCGCGCGGCACCTGGCTGTCGGGATAGTAGGGGATCGGCGAGGCCGCGACGACCGGCCAGTCGCCGTCTCCCGCGGGAAGCGGCTGGTCCATGCCATCCCACATCAGCTTGGTCGCGCCCTTGCGGCCGGCGTGGCCGAGCTGCAGGCACAGCTTCGCGTTGGAATGGCCGCGCACGAAATCGACGATGCGCTTCCAGGCGGCTTCCTGCTCGTCGTTCCAAAGGCCGGTGCAGCCCGGCGTGATGCGCGCATCCGGCGCCACGCAGGTCATCTCGGTGAACATCAGGCCGGCCCCGCCCATGGCGCGGGTTCCGTAGTGGACGAGGTGGAAGTCGGTCGGCACGCCGTCGACGGCCGAGTACATGCACATCGGCGACATCACGAGGCGGTTCTTCAGCTCCATCTCGCGCAGCTTGAAGGGCTGGAACGCAGGCGTTGCCGGGTTGTCGATGTCGACGTCGAAGCCCTTGAGCCGGACCTTTTCGGCGAACATCTTGTCGACGGCATCGACGATTTCCGGCGCGCGCATGCGCAGGTTGTCGTAGGTGATCGCCTTCGAGCGCGTCATCAGCCCGAAGCAGAACTGCACCGGATCGTAGTCCCAGAACCGCGCGACATGCTCGAACCAGACGAGCGACACGTCGGCGGCGTGCTGGATCTTCTCGACGCCCTCGCGGCGGCCGGATTCAAACAGCGCCAGCGCGGAAGGAATATCCGGCGACACCTCGACCGCCTCGAACAGCGCGATCGCGTCTTCCATCGCCAGCTTGGTGCCCGAGCCGATCGAGTAGTGCGCGGTCGACTTGGCATCGCCGAGCAGGACCATGTTGTCCTTCGCCCAGCGCTCGTTGCGGATCATCGGGAAGTTCCGCCACATCGAGCGGTTGATTAGCAGCGGGTGGCCGTCGAGGTACTTCGCGAAGATCCTGGCGCAGAAGTCAGCCGACTGCTGCTCGTCGAGATCACCCAGGCCGGCCTTTTCCCAGGTCTCGTCGTCGGTTTCGAAGATCCAGGTCGAGCGGCCTTCCTCGTACTGGTAGGCGTGGGCGATGAAGATGCCCCACTCGGTTTCCTCGAACGCGAAGGTGAAGGCGTCGAGCGGCCTGGTCGAGCCCATCCAGGCGAACTTGTTCGGACGGAGATCGACGCGCGGCTTGAAATGATCGGCGAAGTGCTCGCGGAAGGCGCTGTTGACGCCATCCGACAGCAGCACCAGATCGTAGCCCGAGAAATCGGCCGTCGGTTCGACCTCCGTCTCGAACTGAAGCGTGATGCCGAGTTCGCGGGAGCGCTCATAGAGGATATCGAGCAGGGTAAAGCGCGAGCAGCCGCAAAAGCCGTTGCCGCCGACGCGGTGCTTGGTGCCCTTGTAGTTGATCTCGATGTCGTCCCAGTAGGCGAACTCCTCGGTGATCCGGCGATAGCTCTCCTGATCCCAGCTCTCGAAGGTATCGAGCGTTTCGTCGGAGAACACGACACCGAACCCGAAGGTATCGTCGGGCTTGTTGCGCTCGAAAACCGTGATGTCCGATTCGGGATGGGCCTTCTTGAAGAGGATCCCGAAATATAGGCCCGCGGGCCCGCCACCAACGATCGCCACCTTCATGACGCGTCTCCTTCTGCTCGCGCGGCCCGACCGGGCGCCAGCCCGCGTCCGCGATTCGATAGGCAATAACTTTAAGCTTGAAATATTTAAGGTGCAAGCTTCTCTTGGTCGCATCGTATTTTTACGTAGGAGGACCTCCACCTGTCTCCAATCGTACCCGGACTGCCTGCCCGGGATACCGCCGCATGTGACCGCAAGGACACGGGAACCGGATTCTCGTGTGCGGGTATTGGTCGTCACCCCCGCCTGTCTGTAGTATCGGGACACGTTTGGCGCGTCTCCCTCGTGCCGGCGGACAGGGGCAGGGGCCGATGTTTGGGGCTATCCAGAAGGTTATCCGCAATCTGAAAGCGGATGCGGAACCGGCGTATGACGCCGCCGATCCGCGTGTGGCCACCGCGGCGCTCGCCGTTCACGCGATCGCCGTCGACGGAATCGTCGACGAGCCGGAAAAAAAGAAGCTGCGCTCCATCCTCAAGGAGCATTTCGATCTGGGCGAGGAGGAAACCTCCGAACTGATCGCCGAGGCGCGCCGCCGCGATCTCGAGGCGATCGACCTCTATGCCTTTACGTCCGTCTTAAAACGCTCGCTCGACGAGGACGGCCGGCTCGGCGTCATCGAGATGCTGTGGGAGCTCGTCTACGCCGATGGCGAGGTGCACGAGTTCGAGGACAACTTCGTCTGGCGCGTCGCCGAGTTGCTGGGCATTTCCTCACGCGAACGGATCACGCTGCGCAAGCGGGTCGAGCGCGCGCCCGATCATATGACGCATGAGCACCACGCCACCGACCCCTCGTCTAAAGGCGATTGACCGGCCCTCCCGTCAAGACGGGGCCCGGGGCCCCTAATCTTGAGGCGGTCCCGAAAAGCCGCTACCCAAATAGGCGAGAAACGAGGCGCCGGTAAACCGGCACACGGGGAGGTTTAATGTCGGCCGGACGATTGAACGGAAAACGGGCCTTTGTCACCGGCGGCGCCGGCGGCATCGGCAGTGCCATCGCACGGGCCTTCGTGGGCCAGGGCGCGCGCGTCATGGTCAGCGATCTCGACGGGGCCGCGGCCGGGGCCGTCGCCGCCGGCATCAACGCTACCCATCCCGGTGCGGCGGCCTCCTGCGGCCATGACGTCACCTCCGAGACGGACTGGGCCGGGGCCCTGGGCAGCGCCAATGCCGCGCTCGGCGGCCTCGATGTGCTCGTCAACAACGCCGGGGTCTGGTCGATCGGCTCGGTCGACGACACGACGCCGGACGAGTGGCGTCGCTGCATGAGCGTCAATCTCGATTCCATCTATATCGGCACCCGCCTGGCATTGCCCTACCTGCGCGAAAGCCAGCCCGCCTCGATCATCAACCTGTCCTCGGTCGCCGGTCTCGTCGCCGGCCACAACATCGCCGCCTACAACACCTCGAAGGCCGGTGCCTGGATGCTGACCAAGTCAACGGCGCTGTCCTGCGCCAAAAAGGGCTGGAACATCCGGGCC
>CAJQNW010000233.1 GCA_905479765.1 uncultured Tepidamorphus sp.
CGACCCGACCGCCAGCGCGAGCCCGATCCCGCCGGGGGTCCAGTGGTAGGCGGACAAAAGGTAGATCGCGAGGTATGGGCCAATGCCGGCGACGACGTCGCCCGCGAAGAAATTCGTGCCAAGGAGCGGTCGGTTCAACACCATCGATTTCTCCTCGTGTGCGCCTGGCCGCATCGGACGACACGGGGTCAATGAAGTCGTGGGTAGCCGTCAATCGAAAATATTTCATTAATCAATATTATAGAGGGTGCCGGGCGTAGATTCCCGCGAACATTCATGATCCGGAATACAATCCGAACACCGCCGTCATTGCGCGTTCAATGTTCCGTTGCTACGCGATCGGCGGGATAAGTTATGAGACAAGACATGATATCGGTCAGCCTTATTGTGTCTTGCGTCATCTTTTTGCTTATCGCCGTTCGCCAATGGCTGCCCCGGTCGGTCCGCATCTGGCACATCATGGCGGCAGGCGCGGTCGTGCTGCTGTTGTTGTCGGAAATTTCCCCGAAAGCCGCCTTCGAGGCGATCGACTGGAACGTCATCGCCTATCTGATCGGCGTCTTCGCCATCGGCTCGGCGCTCTACGACACCGGCATTTCGCACGCGATCGGCGCGCGCATCTCCGGCGCCAACCATCCCGAGCTGTCGTTTTTGATCTTCATCCTGGCGGTCGCGCTGTGCTCGGCGGTGCTCACCAACGACGCGGCCGCGGTCATCGGCACACCGATCGCGCTGATGCTGGCGCGGGCGTTGAACTGGTCGCCGATCGCGCTTCTGATCGCGCTGTGCGCGGCGGTCACCGTCGGCAGCATGGTCAGCCCCGTCGGCAATCCGCAGAACATTTTGATCGCCACGGCGGGCCATTTCGACAATCCGGTCGGCACGTTCGCGCTGTGGCTATCGGTGCCGACGCTGGCCTCGCTCGCCTTCGTGTTCTTCTGGATGCGGCGCGGCGTCCACAACGGGCCGTCAGACGGCGATGTCGTGGACGGCGACCTGCCGCTCCCTCACTCCGATCCGCGCACCTGGCCGGCCTATCTGGCAACGGGACTGCTGGTCGTGCTGATTGGCGCCGACAGTTTTCTCGACAGCACGGCGCCGGCGTTCTCGGTGCCGTTCGGCATTGCCAGCCTGATCGCGGCGGCGCCGATCTTCCTGTTCTCGAACCGGCGGGTGCAGACGTTCAGGGAAATCGACTGGCCGACGCTGGCGTTCTTCGTGGCGATGTTCATCGTCACCGGGTCGCTGCTGCAATCGGGATCGCTGCAGGCCCTGCTCGGCTCGCTGCAGAGCCGTCTCAGCGAACCGCCAGTCACCGCGATGATCAGCTTCTGGGCGAGCCAGTTGTTCTCCAACGTGCCGGTCGTCGACATCTACCTGAAGCTGTTGCACCAGAGCGACATCCCGAACCTGATGATGCTCGCCGGCATTTCGACGCTGGCCGGTAACCTGTTCATCATCAGTGCGGCCAGCAACGTCATCGTCGTGCAGCAAGCCGAGAAGTTCGGGCAATCACCCTTCACGTTCTGGCAGTTCACCTTCGCCGTGCTGCCGATCACCGTCGTCTCGACCGGCCTGACCTACGGCTGGATCACCTGGATGAACGCCGGCTAGGCGAACCGTGGACCCTAGTCCGGCAGCAGCCGGCGCCCGGCGATCGGATAGACGGCCTTGTCGCCGATCATCCAGGCAGCGAGCGCCTTACGCTCGAAAAGGCCGGCATAGGCCTTGTCCAGCACATTGAGGCCACCGGTGAACGCGCCGAAGGCCGGCAGCACCAACCGACGGCCGTCTCCGGCGAAGCAGCGCCGCCGCACACTGCGACCGCGCAAACGCACGCGGGCGGACGGGTGGAGATGGCCGGCGATCTCGCCATCCGGCGCCGCAACCTCCGGCTCGTGTCGGAACACCAGCCCGCCGGTCGCCAGTTCGTCATACCAGTCGCCGGACACATTGGCGGGCCGGGCGGGATCGTGATTGCCGGCGATCCAGATCCAGTCGAGCCCGCGCTGCAGGGCTGCCAGCCGGTCGCGGTAGGTTTCGGGAAGCCTGTCGCCGGCGCCGACGTCATGAAAGCTGTCGCCGAGTGCGATCAGCGTGCGCGGGGCAAACGTCTCGATAGCGCGGGCCAACCGGTCGAGCGTCGCGGCGGTATCGTAGGGCGGGATCAGCGCGCCGCGACCGGCGATGGACGAGCCCTTTTCCAGATGCAGGTCGGCGACGATCAGGATCGATTCCGACGGCCACCACAGGACGCCGCAGGGATCGGGCACCAGAACGGCTCCCGCGACATGGATCGCGGCAACCGGATCCTCAGCCGATGGATCGGTCATCAGGGCCACCGATGTCACGTGTTGCCGTCTCCATCACGGGGTTCGCTTCTGTCCCGGTCCTTATGCCAGATTCGACAGCCGGCGGGCATCCACCTCATGCCACCCGAAACACCCCGTAGATAACCTTGATCGTGTCGGCGAAATCCGGGTGCCCCGGCAGGTAGGGTTGCGGCTCGGTGACCTCCAGCGGCCGCCACAGGCCCTCCTCCTCGAGGCGATCGAGGATTGCGGCGAAATCGCCGGACCAGAAATCGCTGCGGTGCGTGAACAGCACGATGCCGCCCGGGCGCGCGACGCGGCAGAATTCGCGCAGAAGCTGCTCTGCACTATCGGCATAGGTCATGGAGCCGATGCACAGGACCGCGTCATATGTATCGTCGGGACTGTCCAGTCGTGCGTTCATATCCTGTTTGAACACGCGTTCGTAGACCGCCGAGCGCCGGGCTTCTTCGATCGAGGCCGGAGAGATGTCGAAACCGACGACGCGCGTGAAGCCGGCCTCGCGCAACTTCCGTCCGGCGAGGCCCGTGCCACAGCATGCATCGAGGATGGGACCGCCATCGGGGACGCCATGGGCCTTCAGCAGCGCGGCAGCCTGGCCTGGTGCCTCATAGCCGAGTTCCTCCAGTTCCGTATCGTAGGACGGGGCCCAGTCGTCGTAGAAACCAGCCAGCGAGTCCGCGTCAGCCGATTGAATGCCCTTGAGATTGCGCGAGGTTGCGCCCGTGTTCTTGTCCGACAAGCTCGTCTCCCTGTAGTTCGATTGCCGCGCGACCATAGCGGCGCAAAGCGAATGACGCTAATCTGTGCCCGTGCGGGAGGATTCGACATGAAATTGCTGATGCCGCTCTGGCAGCGCCTACTCATCACCATCGTCGTCATGCTGGTCGCGGGATTTGTCGCGGGTTACCTGTTTCAGATGATCCTCGGGTTCACCCTGCCGAGCTACGGCGCCGGCCTCGTTGGCGGTCTTTCCGCACTGCCGGTCTGGGACCTCCTGAAACGAATCCGGCCATCCCAGGCCTAAGGCCGACCCCCACCCCGCTCATCCCCGCGAAAGCGGGGATCGGGCCGCAAGGGGCACGGCCACGCGTCACCGCAACCGGATTCCCGCTTTCGCGGGAATGAGCGGTGAAAACGAAGTGCCGTGTTAATGGTCTCTCAGCGCCCTGTCTAGCCGGCCAGTTCGCCCATCGCCTCGGCGATCAGCGCATCGGCCGCTTCGGCTAGCAGGCTGTCGTCGGCTTCGCCACGCACCGGCTCCTTGCCGATCTCCAGCAGCACCGGCACCGCCAGCGGCGAAACCCGGTCCAGAGGCTGGTGGACGATTTTGCCCTTCGTCCGCCGCAGCATGTCGCCGACGCGCGCGACATCGAGCAGGCCGCTCGCGGCATCCGTGCGGGTCGCCTGCATCAGCACATGGTCGGGCTCGTGACTCATCAGGACGTCGTAGATCAGATCCGATGACACGGTCATCTGGCGGCCGGTCTTCTCCTTGCCGGGATGGCGCCGCTCGATCAGGCCCGAGATGATCGCGCAGGTGCGGAAGGTGCGCTTCATCAGACTAGACTCCGCAAGCCAGGCCTCGAGGTCGTCTCCGAGCATGTCCTGGTCGAACAGGTCGCCGAGCGACAGGCGGTTCAGCCGGATCATGGCGCCGAGATCGCCCAGGCCCCAGACGGCGAGCGCATATTCGCTGGCGACGAAGCCGAGCGGGCGGGCCCGTATGCGCTCCAGCCTGCGGGTCAGCAGCATGCCGAGCGTCTGGTGGGCAAGCCGGCCCTCGAAGGGATAGCAGACCAGATAGAACCGCGAACCGCGCGGGAAGGTCTCGACGAGCAACTGGTCGCGGCGCGGGATCACCGAGCGCAGCTTCTGGACGCCGAGCCATTCGCCGACCTCGCCGGGCAGGTTCCGCCACTGCCGCTCGTCGGCAAGGATGCCGCGGACCCGGTCGGCCAGATAGGTCGACAGCGGGAACTTGCCGCCCTGATAGGAGGGCACCTTGGCGTCTTCTGCGACGGCGCGCGAGACATAGACTTCCGCTTCGCGCAGACCTTCCAACCGCAAAACCTGTCCCGCGAAGACGAAGGTATCGCCGGGCGAAAGCTGCTCGACGAACCATTCCTCGATTTCGCCCAGCATGCGCCCGCCGGCGAACGCCTTGGACCGGCCCGAGCGCACCAGCCGCACTTTAAGCATCGGCGCCTCGACGATTGTGCCGACGTTGAGGCGATACTGTTGGGCGACCTGCGGGTTGGAAACGCGCCACAGCCCCTCCGGTGTCTTGCGGATGCGGGCGTAGCGCTCGTAGGTCTTCAGCGCGTAGCCGCCAGTGGCGACGAAATCGACGACGCGGTCGAAGGTTGTCCGGTCGAGGTCCGCGTAGGCCGCCGCGCCCGTCACTTCCGTAAAGAGCGCGTCCGCGCTGAACGGCGCCGCCACGGCGGAACCGAGCACGTGCTGGGCCAGCACGTCGAGCGCGCCGGTGCGCGGGGGCGGCGAGTCCTGGGCGTTCTCGGCAAGCGCCTCGAGCGCCGCCTCGCATTCCATCACCTCGAAGCGATTGGCGGGCACCAGCATCGCCTTGGAGGGTTCGTCGAGACGGTGGTTTGCCCGGCCGATGCGCTGGGCAAGCCGGCTCGCCCCCTTCGGCGCGCCGACATTGACGACCAGATCGATGTCGCCCCAGTCGATGCCGAGATCGAGCGTCGAGGTACAGACCACGGCCTTCAGGCTGCCCGCCACCATCGCGGCTTCCACCTTCCGGCGCTGGCCGACGTCGAGCGAGCCATGATGCAGCGCGATCGCGAGCCCCTCCTCGTTGATGCGCCACAGCTCCTGGAACAGCATCTCGGCCTGGCTGCGGGTGTTGACGAAGACGAGCGTGGTGCTGTGCTGGCTGATCGCCTCGTATATCGCCGTCAGCGCGTATCGGGCCGAGTGCCCCGCCCAGGGCACGCGCTCCTTCGGCGCCAGGATCGAGACCTCGGGCGCGACGCCGCTTTCAGCGATCAGCAGGTCGGCGATATTGGGGACGGCCGACTGGTCCATCGGCCAGCGCGCCAGCGCCTCCGGATCGGCGACCGTCGCCGACAGGCCGACAACGCGCAGGTCCGGCGCGAAGGTTCTCAATCGCGCGATCCCGAGCGCCAGCAGGTCGCCGCGCTTGGAGGTCACCAGCGCGTGCAATTCGTCGAGCACAATGGTCTTGAGGTTCTCGAACAGTTTCGGCGCCTCGCGGCTGGCGATCAGCAGCGCGATCTGCTCGGGCGTCGTCATCAGCATCTGCGGCGGGTCGAAGCGCTGGCGCTGACGCTTGCCTTGCGGCGTGTCGCCCGTGCGGGTCTCGACGCGGATGTCGAGCCCCATCTCGGCGATCGGCGTATCCAGATTACGGGCAACGTCGACGGCGAGCGCCTTCAGCGGCGAGATGTAGAGGGTGTGCAGGCCGGCGGACGCGGCCTTCGCCTGACCGGGCTTGCGCGGGGGCTGCGCCGCCAGTTCGACAAGGCTCGGCAGGAAGCCGGCCAGCGTCTTGCCGGCGCCGGTCGGCGCGATCAGCAGGGCGGAGCGGCCGGCGCGCGCCTT
>CAJQNW010000234.1 GCA_905479765.1 uncultured Tepidamorphus sp.
GCGCGGGACTGATCGTCACGCTGATCGCCATCACGGCGGCGCTGAACGGGGTGCTGGTGCAATTCATCCTGGCCCCGCGCGTGCTCTACGGGTTGTCGCGCCGGGGCCGGCTGCCGGCTTGGTTCGGCCATGTGGCCGCACGCACCCGCACCCCGGTCAACGCGACGATCCTGACCGTCGTCGTCACCGGCCTGCTCGCCGTCAGCCTGCCGGTCGTCGATCTGGCGGCGACAAGCGCCCGGCTGATCCTGACGGTCTTCGTCATGGTCAACCTGGCCCTGGTCCGCATCAAGCAGCGGGATCATCAAAATGGTGGGCCGCGTCCCGCCGTGACCGTTCCGACCGCCGTGCCGATCCTGGGCGCACTCCTGTCGGCGGCGCTGCTGACGGCCAGTTTTCTGCTATGAGACATCCATTAACGCCCAACCGGTAACCGGAGCTGCCCATGTTACGTTTCGCCGCCAACCTGTCGACGATGTTCACCGAACTGCCGTTCCTGGACCGCTTTGCGGCGGCGCGGGGGGCGGGCTTTACGGCCGTCGAAGTGCAGTTTCCCTACGAGGCGCCGGCCATGGCGATCGCCGAGCGGCTTGACGACAACGGCCTGACGATGGTGCTGTTCAACCTGTCGCCCGGCAACATCGCGGCGGGCGAAAAAGGCTTCGGCGCCCTGCCCGGCCGGGAGAAGGATTTCGACACGGCGCTCAATCAGGCGCTCGGCTACGCCGAGGTGCTCGGCACGAAGCTCTTGCACTGCATGGCCGGCGTTCCCGGCGACGACGTCGACCACGATGACGCGCTGCACACCTTCGTGTCGAACCTGAAACGCGCGGCGGAGATTGCGACCCCGAAGGGCGTGACGTTGCTGGTGGAGCCGGTGAACCTGCGCGACAATCCCGGCTATTTCCTGTCCGATATCGACATGGCCCGGCACGTCATCGAGATGGTCGGCTCCGACCACGTCGGCCTGCAGTTCGATTTCTATCACCGGCAGGTCATGCGCGGCGATCTTGTCCACACGATCCGCGACAACCTCGACATCACCCGCCACATCCAGATCGCCAACCCGCCCGACCGCGCCGACCCCGCCACGGGCGAGATCAACTACGACTTCATCTTCGCGGAGTTGGAAGAGCTGGGCTACGGCGGCTGGATCGGCTGCGAGTATGTCCCGAAGGGGCCGACGGCGGACAGCCTGGGGTGGTTCGAGGCGTATCGAACCCCATAGCCAATCCGGCATGTGGCGCAACGTCCGCATGGGCCCCGGATCACGTCCGGGGCACGACGTCCGTTGTACGGCCCGGACCGAGCGACTTGGGAAATGCCGTGTCCCAGACTTGATCCGGGACCCACAGGCGACACGGCACATGGGGCTCTACCGCAGCACCAACAGCAAAACAGCATAGGCTGCCGTCCCCGCCGCGAACGGCAGAAACCGGCTGTCCTTGTCCTCGGGCAGTTCCTCCTTCAGCGTGTTCATAATGACGCCGCCGGCGAGGAAGGCGAACAGGAAGCCGATGACGATCTCGGGCACATGCCTGTCGAGCGCGCCGACAAGCCAGCCGGCGGCGATACCGGCGACGAGCACCCATCGCGTCTCCGCGTCGTAGTCGGCGGCATGCTCCTGGCGCTGGCCGAAGTCGCTGGTCGCCAGATGCAGCAGCATGGCGGCCGCATAGATCGCCAGCGACCAGTATCCGGTCTGCTCGCGATGCAGCAGCAGATAGCCGATCAGGAAGTTGAAGAAGAAGAACGAGCTTAAGTGCAGCGCCTTCACCTCGCGCTCGAGCCGGCTCTCGCCGGTCGCCTTCAGGCGGCGGCCGCGCGAGCGGCGGGCGGCGCTTTCCAGCCCGAAGTAAACGACGAGCCCGGCAAGCGAGACCAGATAGACCCAGGCCTCCGCCGCGCTGTCGGAGAGGTCCAGTTCGTGCGCGAAGGTGTGCTGATGGGCCGCAAGCTCGGGCAGAACGTGCAGGAAGATGTAGGCGACCGCCACGCCGCCGGCGAACGACAGCAGCGCATGGCGCGGCCTGCCTTCGAGAAACGTCAGCCGGCCGATGAACAGATGTACGGCGATGAAGGCGAGGGCTGCGATGGCGGTCAGGATCAGCATCGGAGGCGCCTCTACTTCGGCGCTTCGGCGCGCGCGTGCCACCAGTGGAGGGCGGCATCGAGCAGGTTCCATCGCGGGTGGGAGCGGGCGCGCGATTCGCCCTTGATCCAGTAGGCCTCCTGTTCCTCCCGGAAACCATCGTTGCGTTTCAGGTCCATCCAGACGTTGACGAACTCGGCGACCGACTGCGAGTCGGGTGGCAGAAGGTAGACGAACACGAACGGTGACCCCATCCCTTCCGGCTTGACGGCGACATAGTCGCGATGGGCCGCCGCCCAGGTCCTTGCCTGATCCAGCGACCAGATGGCCGCGTCGATCTGAGGACTGCGCAGCAGGTCCTGGTAGCTGTCCACGTCGATGATCCTGGCATGCGGGAAGAGATGCTGGATAAGCGGCGACAGAACCGGATCGGGAAACACGCCGAGGGTCAGGTCGTCGCGGGCCGCAATCGCCTGGTAGTTCATGTACTCCTCGACATTCTCCGACCGCACGATCAAGCCGACGGGGCTTGCGAAATACGGTTCCGTCACCACCAGATTCCGCAGCCTGTCGCTGGTCGCGTAGGCGCCCGCCATGACGATGTCGAACATGTGGGCGGTAAGCTCTTCGGTGACCTTTTCCCAGCCCAGCGGTACGAGTTCGAGCCGCACGTGCAGGTCCTTGGCCAACCGATAGGCATAGCTGATGTCGAAGCCGACAAGCGCGTCGTCGGCGTTGAAATAGTTGAACGGCGGCACGTTGGAGGCATAGCCGACGCGCAGCACACCGCGCGAACGGATTCCATCGAGCGTCGCCGGACCTTCGATCGGCGCGGGCTGTTGCGCTGAGCGATCGACGATGGTCACGTCGACACCGGCGACCAGCGCGGGATCCATCGTGCGCGCCAGCATCGCCGCGTCGCTGGGGGGCGGGAACAGGCGATGTTCGATGCTGCGCGCGGATACGACGACGGCAATCGCGATCACCGCGCCGGCGCCCAGACCGGCGAAAAGACGTGCCGGCCGCCAGCGGACCTTCCTGAAATAGATGAGCGGGACTGCGATCAACCCGACCCCGAATCCGACGACAGAGACGATTACCTGGCCGTAGCGCGTCACCGTCATCGACTCGGTGTACAGCGCCTGGGCGTTGTCGGGCATGCCGAGCCATGTGGCGAGGAAATGGACACCTTCAATGGTGGCGCTCGGCGAGCCGATGCCGGACAGCAGCGCCAGTGGCGACAGCAGCAGGTCCTGGAAGACGCTCAGTGGAACGCGGAAATGGTAGGACGCGTAGACAATGAACAGGGCGATGAAATAATTGCCGAGCTGTGCGAACACATAGGACAGCGACACCTGCGCCTCGACGACGTCCTTGGCCTCCTCGCCGGTGACGCCGGCCTTCGCGAGAACGCGCTCCGCCGCGCTCTGGATAAAGGGCAGCGCCGAGACCGACAGGGTGGTGACCACTGCCAGGGTCAGCGCCGGGCGAAACTCGGCGAGCAACTCGCGCGCGTTCGCCGGGGCGACCGCCGACAGGACGAGCGGCAGCACGACGAAGGCGAGCGTGAAGGTGCCAATCAGAAACAGGCTCAGATAAACCGTCAGCTGGCCGGCCGCCTCCGGGGCGATCGTGCCGGCGGTGCTCGCGAACAGGGCGAACACGCCGACCGGCGCGAAGTAGACGACCCAGCCCCATATCTGCAGGCTGCCGCGCCGCACCACTTCGATCACTTCCAGCAGCGCGCCCTTCTGCTTGATCGTCTGGATGGCGACGCCAAACGCGACGGCGAAGATGACGACGGCCGGTACGTAGTTGCGGCTGAGCGCCTCGATGATGTTGGCCGGGATCAGCAGCGCGATCAGCGACACGCCGCCTTGGTCGCCGCCGGCCTCGACGACCGACGGCGGCGGCGCGGAGGGAATTGCCGCGCCGAGGGCGAAAATCATCGCGAAGCTGATCACCCAGAGAAAAACATAGACGCCCCAACTCGACTGGAACAGACGCCAAGCCCGCGCCCGCGTCAGGCCACCGAGACCGCCAATCAGCGAACTGAGGAGGTAGGGATAAACGACACTCTCGAGCATCATTGTGTAGGCGAAGCCGACCGGCTGCAGGACGGCCATGCGCTGGCCGAAGACAATTCCCGCGGCGAGGCCGAGGAACGCGGCGGCCAGAACCCAGGCCGGAAGCCGTCCCTTCCAGGTTTCGGATGTCGTCACACCGCCTCCCAGCGTGTCTGTGCCTTCTTCTTCGGGAGCGAACGAATAGAGATGCACCGCGTCTCGCTGGTCAAGTAGACAGCGGAAGACAATTTGGAGAAGCGCCGGATTGCCGACCTGCAAAGGCTACGGCGTCACACCCCTATCGGCAGCGAGCGGCGTTCCGACAGCGTTTCCAGCACCACCTCGGAGCGCACCTGGCTGACGCTTTCGTGCGGCAGCAGCACGTCGTTAACGAAGCGCGACAGGTCGGGCAGCGAGGCGACCACCACCTTGAGCAGGTAATCGGCCTCGCCGGTCAGCGCGTAGGCCTCCTGCACCTCCGGCGTCATCGCCGACAGGTCGCGGAAGCGCTTCGCGTTGGCGGGGTTGTGGCGGGCGAGCGTGACGTGGATGAAGACGATGGTCGACAGGCCCAGCCGATCCGCATCTAGCTCGGCGCGGTAGCGGCGGATGACGCCGTCGGCCTCCAGCCGCCCACGCCTGCGCGAGATCTGCGAGGCGGACAGGTGCACGCGCTCGGCGATCTCGTGATTGGTGAGGTCGCCCTTCTCCTGCAGCGCGTCGAGAATGCGCAGGTCCGTGGCATCCAGATCGACCATCGTGCGTAATTTCCCTTAATTGCGCATGAAACGTGCATAGAATGCGCGAATCCGGCCTCTTATGCAAACACTTCGCGCGACTCCTGCGCGATACTGCCGGCAACGTGCAGTGCCCCGACAGAAGGGGCGACACAGCAAGAGGAGAATGGCATGGGTCCGTTCCCGCACGACGCACCGGCCGCGACGATCAGCGACACCAACCCGATGGGCACCGACGGCTTCGAGTTCGTCGAGTTCGCCCACGCCGATCCGCAGGTCCTGAAGGACCTGTTTTCGCGCATGGGCTTTTTGCCCGTCGCCAGGCACAAGACGCGCGATATCTGGGTCTACCGGCAGGGCGACATCAACTACATCGTCAACGCCGATCCCGACAGCTTCGCGGCGAAGTTCGTCGGGGTGCACGGCCCCTGCGCGCCGTCGATGTGCTGGCGGGTGGTCGATGCCGAGCACACCTTCAAGCGCGCCGTCGAACTGGGCGCGACACCCTATGAGGGTGAAGATGGTGCCAAGACCTTGGCCGTCCCGGCGATCCGCGGCATCGGCGGCAGCCTGATCTATTTCGTCGACACCTACGGCGACAAGGGCTCGCCCTATGCAGCCGAGTTCGACTGGCTGGGTGAGGCCGATCCTAGACCTGAAGGCGTCGGCTTCTACTATCTCGATCACCTCACCCACAACGTCATGCGCGGCAACATGGACACGTGGTTCGACTACTACGTGAACCTGTTCAACTTCCGCCAGATCCGCTTCTTCGACATCGAAGGCAAGATGACCGGCCTGTTCTCGCGGGCGCTGACCAGCCCGTGCGGCAAGATCCGCATCCCGATCAACGAGTCGGCCGACGAGAAGAGCCAGATCGAGGAATACCTGAAGGAGTACAACGGCGAGGGCATCCAGCACATCGCGGTCGGCTCGGAGGACATCTATGCCGCGACCGATCAGCTTGACGACAACGGCGTCACGTTCATGCCCGGACCGCCGGAGACTTACTACGAGAAGAGCCGCGAGCGCGTGACCGGCCACGAGGAGCCGATCGAGGCGCTTAAGAAGCATGGAATCCTGATTGACGGCGAGGGCGTGGTCGACGGCGGCGAAACCCGCATCCTGTTGCAGATATTCTCGAAGACCGTGATCGGGCCGATCTTCTTCGAGTTCATCCAGCGCAAGGGCGACGACGGTTTCGGCGAGGGTAACTTCCGCGCGCTGTTTGAATCGATCGAGGAAGACCAGATCCGCCGCGGCGTGCTGAAGGCCGACGCGGCGGAGTAAGCACCAGGCCCTACCGTCCCGGATAGTCGGGCGCGCGGCGGGCGATCCATGCATCGAGCCCCTCGCGCGCATCCCGGGTCGCCGCCATGCGGGCGAACTGTTCGCGCTCGATCAACAGCCCTTCGTCGATCGTCGCGTTGATGCCGCGCGTGACCGCGGCGATGATGCGCGCGGCGGCAAGCGATGAATGCCGCAAAATGCTCGCCGCCAGCGCGAAGGCCTCCGGCAGCAGGTCATCATGCGGCACGACGCGATTGACCAGCCCGATCTCGCGGGCCCGCTCCGGGCCGAACGGCTCGCCGGTCAGCAGCAGTTCCAGCGCGCGCTTGCGGCCGGCAAGCCGCGGCAGCCGCTGGGTTCCCCCGAATGTCGGCGGGATGCCGATGTTGATTTCCGGCTTGGCGAACATCGCCCGCTCGCTGGCCACGGCCAGATGCGCCGCTTCGGTGATCTCGCATCCGCCGCCATAGGCGATGCCGTTGACCGCCGCGATCACCGGCTTTGGAAACGATTCCAGGCGCGCCGTCATCGCCTGGCCCCGTCGGCAGAAGTCGCGGACAGCGATGTCGACCCCCGCCGCCATGCTGCCGGCGAATTCGGGGATGTCCCCGCCGGCGGAAAAGGCGCGCTCGCCCGCCCCGGTCACGACGACGGCCCTGACGGCCGGATCGGCCTCCAGGCGGTCGAGCAGCGCCAGCAGCCGGTCGATCAGCGCATAGTTCAACGCATTGAGCTTGCCTGGACGGTTCAGCGTCACAAGCGCAATTTCGTTTCGGGTTTCGACAGTCACAAGCTCGGACATGACACCTCCATCTGTTTTGCAGATCCTGGAAAACTTGCCGGGAGGCTGGTGTCCGGATAGCCTTATGTAAACTCACTAGACGGTATACATACGATGCCCCGCGACAGCACCGAAACGAGAAAGCGCATTCTGGCCGCCGCCAACCGGCTGTTCTATGCGGAGGGGATCCGGGCGGTGAGCGTCGATGCGGTCGCGGAGAAAGCCGGCATCACCAAGAAAACGCTCTACTACCACTTCAAGAGCAAGGACGAGCTGGTCGCCGAGTATCTGAAGTCGCGCGACCAGCCCAATCTCGACACCTTCCGCAAATGGTTCGACGAGACCGACGGCCCGCTGGCCGACAAGGTGTTCGCGATCTTTTCAGGCGTCGCCAGGGGCGCAAAACACCCGAAGTGGCGCGGCTGCGGGTTTCTGCGCACCGCCGGAGAGCTCGCCAACATGCCGGGGCACCCCGCCGTGAAGGCCGGGGCCGCCCACAAGAAACGCTTCGAGCAATGGCTGGCGGATATGTTCGCGGCAGGCGGCATCGCTTCGCCCGCCACACTGGCGCGCCGAGTGAGCCTGCTCATGGAAGGCGCCTTCGCCAGCGCGCTCATCCACCGCGACCCGGCTTATGTGCTGGAGGCAGGCGAGGCGGCGCGCGAAATGGTGTCGCGCCGGCCGTAGCGCGCGCGGAGCAGCCCGCATTAACCGCCGGTTAACCAAGCAAGTTCACAGTCGAAACACGCACAAATTCGATTTCGACTGCGACGGGGGACTACCGGGAGAAGGCGGCGCGCAAGCAACGCCTTTTTCCGTTTGCGCAGCCCGGTTCGCAGCCGCCGCTTGAGACGCCCTGCCCGCCGTCCTACTCTGCCGGCCGATCGAGGAAACGACAGCTTGGAAGGAACGGGCGATGACGGCGGCAGAAGACTTCCGGCACACGCTTAAAGCCTACGGCAACATCGTCGGCGGGCGCACCGCGCAGGCCGCCGACGGGCGCGTCATCGACGTGCTCTGCCCCTCCGACGGCGAAGCCTTCGCCACCATCCCGCGCTCCGGTTCTTCCGAAATCGACGCAGCCGTTGTCGCGGCGCGCGCCGCCTTCGAAGGCGCCTGGGGGGCAATGGCGCCGCACGAGCGCGGGCGGCTTCTGTCGAAGCTCGGCCAGGCGATCCTCGACGATCTCGATGACCTCAGCGCTCTTGAATCCCGCGACACCGGCAAGCCACTGAAGCAGGGCCTCGCCGACATTACGGCTGCGGCGCGCTACTTCGAGTTCTACGGCGGGGCCTGCGACAAGCTTTCCGGCGATACCCTGCCCTTCCTGCCCGGCCACATGGCCCTGACACTGCGCGAGGCGCATGGCGTCACCGGCCACATCATCCCGTGGAACTATCCGGCGCAAATGTACGGGCGCTCTGTCGGCGGGGCGCTGGCGATGGGCAACGCCTGCGTCATCAAGCCGGGCGAAGACGCCTGCATGACGCCGTTGCGCTTCACCGAGATGGCGCTGGAACTCGGCTTTCCAGACGGCGCGATCAACGTCGTCACCGGATACGGGGTTGAGGCCGGCGCGCCGCTCAGCGCGCATCCGGGCATCGACTTCGTTTCCTTCACCGGGTCGCCGGAAGTCGGCGCGCTGGTTCAAGCCGCGGCCGCGCAGAACCACATCGGCGCAACGCTGGAG
>CAJQNW010000235.1 GCA_905479765.1 uncultured Tepidamorphus sp.
TTTCAAGCTTATAAATACCCGGCGCACGGACCGTCATCGTAGCGGCGACGCCCTCGACGTCAACGCGTAAGAACGTATCACTCCCCAAATGCTCAGAGATGCCAACGGTTCCCTTCCAGTCTCCAGCCTCGGTCGAAATCGTGAGGTGCTCGGGACGGATACCGATGGACCTGGCCTGCTTTTCTGCCGCCTGAACTCCGGTGAGAATGTTCATCTTGGGTGAGCCGATGAATTCGGCAACAAAACGATTGCGCGGGTTTTCATATAACTCAAGCGGGCTGCCGACCTGTTCGATGACCCCTGCATTCAGCACCACGATCTTGTCCGCCATTGTCATAGCTTCAACCTGATCATGGGTCACATAGATCATCGTCGCGCCGATTTCATTGTGCAGCCGCGAAATCTCGACCCGCATGTCAACGCGCAATTCGGCATCCAGGTTGGACAGCGGTTCGTCGAACAGGAACACCTCGGGGCCGCGAACGATGGCGCGGCCGATGGCCACCCGCTGCCGCTGGCCGCCCGACAGTTCGTTGGCTCGGCGGCTGGCGAGGGCGCCGAGTTCCACCCGGTCGAGCGCCTCCTGGACCCGATTCTTTGCGTCCTCTTTGCCGAGGCGGAGTCGCCTCAGGCCGTAGGCCACGTTCTCCGCCACGTTCATGTGCGGAAAGATCGCGTAACTTTGAAACACCATGTTGGTCGGCCGCCGGTTCGCCGGGCGGCTACCCATGTCTTGTCCGTCGATCGCGATCGTGCCGGCGGTCGGTTCGCCGAAACCGGCGATCAGGCGCAGCAGCGTGGTCTTGCCGCAGCCCGACGGGCCGAGGAGGGAGAAGAATTCGCCTTCCTGAACCTGGAGCGTGATCGAGTCGAGCGCTTCGAACGTGCCGAACAGCTTCCGGATATTGGAAATGTCGATCATCGGCCGTGCCGGCGTGGAATCGGCGTCAGGCAAAGAAACCTCCTTCGATTTGCGATCGCCTGGCTGCCCGACGTCTAAAGAGCTCCGCCACAACCAGCAGCATCAGCGAAGCGATCAGCATCAGCGTGCCAAGTGCGAGCACTGCTGGCAGCCGGGACGCGAAGCGTAACTGGCCCCAGATGTAGATCGGCAGCGTTGGTTCGCTGCCGCTCAGGAAAAACGCGATGATGAACTCGTCGAGCGAAATCGTGAACGCGACCAGAAGGCTGGAAATGATGGCCGGCATCAGGATCGGCAGCGTCACGCGCGTCAGCGTCCCGAACACGGTTTCGCCGAGATCGGCCGAGGCTTCTTCATAGGCTGGATCGAAGCCCTCGAAGCCCGACACCAGCACGGTGATCGAATAGGGCAGGCAGATCAGGACATGACCGAAGATCACCAGAACCAGTGAAAGGCCAAGCCCCAGGGGAAGCGCGACCATCAGCAGCGCGATGGCGATGATGATTTCCGGCAGAAACAGCGGCGCCATGATCACGGCCGCCATGGGGCGGCGGCCGCGGAACCGGTACCGGGTGATCGCGCGGGCCGCACCGACCCCGAGGATCGTGGCGAGAAGCGACGCGGCGACGCCGACGATCAGCGTGTTCCACGCGGAATTGATCATCGAGTCGTTGCCGACAAGGCTGCGGTACCAGTCCAGGGTCAGGCCGCTCAGCGGAAAAACGGGTACGGCGGAGGCATTGACCGAGAAGATCGGCAGCAGAAGGACCGGCAGGTAGAGAAAGACGAGATAGAGCGCCGCGTAGAGCGGCAGCCACGAGGCGTTGACGGCCTTGGATATCCTCATCGCATCCACCTCACGGCAGCGCGCAGGACCAGCACCGTCATGCCTGCCATGATCGTCACCACGCACATCGTGGTGATCGTCAGGGCCGCGCCGAGCGGCCAGTTGGAGGAGCGTCCGAACTGGGACTGAATGGCGTTGGCGATCATTATGCCTTCGGAACCGCCGACCAGGCGCGGCGTGACGAAATCGCCGACCGTCGGGATCATGACGATCAGCAGGGCGCCGATGACGCCCGGCATCGACAGGGGCAGGGTGATGCGCATGAAGCGGCGCACCGGCCCGTCACCGAGGTCCGTTGCCGCCTCCAGATAGGAACGGTCGATCTTTTCGAGCGACACGAAGATCGGAAGGATCGCGAAAACCGCCCAGGCATGGATCAGCGTGATGATCACGGCGTTGCTGCTGTACAGCAGGCTCTCGACCGGTTTGTCGGTCACGCCGAGCCCGATCAGCGCCGTATTGAGCACCCCATTGTAGCCAAGGATCACCTTCCAGGCCATCACGCGGAGCAGATAGCCGGTCCAGAACGGTATGGTGATCAGGAACAGCAGAAGGCCTTTGCGGGAGCCGCCGTGGAAGGAGATGAAATAGGCGATCGGGTAGGCGAGGACGACCGTGATCAGGCTGACGACGAACGAGATGTAGAGCGAGCGCATCAGGAGGTCCTGATAAATCGGCTCGGTCAGGGCGATCCGGTAGTTCTCGAGCGTGAAGCTGCGGTCGATGGTCAGGTAGGTCTGCGTCCAGAAACTGTGGGCGACCACGACCAGAATGGGGCCGATCAGGAAGGCGAGTGTATACAGGAAAGTGGGGCTTAATAGCCGGATCCCGCGAATTTCCTCGGGGTCGAGCGATCTCAAGCCGAAAGAGCGTGCTTTTTTGTTCTGGCTCACGAAAGGGGCAGGACCGTCTTCCAGGGCCGTCGTCATGGAATGAACCACGGCTCAGCGAAGACGGGACATCGCGCCCCCACACGTCGAGTGGCATTGGCTATCATTGCTGTTCCCCATCGGCGCTCCGCCGCTTCCGGGCAGTAGCACTTGGCCTATGGGAGCCGAAGTGGGGATTGAATTCAAGCGGAATCTCTGCAATATTGACTGAACGAACATTCAAAAAAATATGAATACAATAAATATTTCATACGGTTAAGTCGCAAAAAGCTGCCGCTAGAAAAACGAAAAGAGAGCGAAATGACCGCAGCCGCGAATCTCGACGCCACCGGCAAAGGCGCTCCAGAGCCAGATGTAGACCACCTCAATGAAATCGCAGCTCGCCATCTGGTGCAGCCCTGGCCGATGGCCGGTCAAATCGGGGACGAGGCCCGCGGCCTGATCCAGAGCGGCGAGGGGATCTACGTCATCGATGAACACGGCAACCGCCTGATTGACGGGCCCGCCGGCATGTGGTGCGTCAATGTCGGGCATCGCTGCAAGGAACTGGCCGTCGTTCTCTACGATCAGGCGATGGAACTGTCCTACAATTCGCCCTGGTACACGATGAGCGCACGCTCCGTGGAACTGGCCGAGCGTCTTGCAGCCTACGCGCCGGGAGATATGTCCCACGTCTTCTTCACGACCGGAGGTTCGTCGGCGGTCGAGAGCGCGTTGCGGTTCATGCAGTTTTACAACAACGTCCGCGGTCGTCCCGAGAAGAAGCTGATTTTGAGCCGCGGCGGCGCCTATCACGGATCGACCTATCTGTCGGCGTCGCTGAACGGACGTCCGCGCGAGCGCGACTGGATGGACGGCGCTGACGACCTGGTCATCAAGCTCACCTGCCCGAACCCGTTCCGGCGCCCGGAAGGCGTGGGGCGTGACGCGTTTGCCGACTGGCTGGTCGCTGAATTCGAGGACACGATCGCCAAGCACGGCGCAGAGCGGATCGGCGCCTTCATCGGCGAGCCGGTCATGGCGTCCGGCGGCGTCATCGTTCCGCCGGAAGGGTATCTGCAACGCATCGCCGAACTCTGCCGGAAGCATGACATTCTCTTTATCTCCGACGAGGTCGTGACCGCCTTCGGCCGGCTCGGCCATGTCTTCGCGTCGAAGGAGGTGTTCGGCATCGAACCCGACATCATCACTTTCGCAAAGGGTGTCACGTCGGGCTATTTCCCGCTCGGCGGGATGATGGTGTCGGCGCGCCTGTTCGAAGAGTTGCGGCAGTCGAACCATCCCGAAGCGATGTAGGCGCACGGCCTGACCTATTCGAGCCATCCGATCGGTTGCGCAGTCGCCCTCAAGAACCTCGACTTGCTGGAGGCGGGCCTGCTGGACCATGCCCGGTCGATTGCGCCTTATTTCCTGGAGCGGCTGAAGACACTCGAGGAGCTTCCGCTGGTGGGTGAGGTGCGCGGCATGGGGCTGATGGCCTGCGTCGAATGCGTAGCGGACCACGAAAGCAACAACCCGCTGCGCCTGGACACCGAAGTCGGCCAGCGGATCGATGTCCACTGCCAGGAACTCGGGCTGCTGGTGCGGCCACTGATCAACATGTGCGTCATGTCTCCGCCGTTGACCATCACGCGGGAGCAGATCGACACGATGGTCGAAATCCTGCGCGAAGGAATCAGCCGGACCCAGACGGACCTGCGCCGCGAAGGTCTCTGGAACGGATAAGCGAATACCGCTGCCGACCGCGGCCTTTGGGGAGGCTGCAATGGCAAGACCCCGTGGCAGCGTGCTGCCACGGGTTTTTGGTGGTTGGTGCGATGAGACCCGAATGACCGCGCCCCAGCGCCCTATTGCGTCGTGCGCTATTCGGCCGCGTGCTGGGTGCCAGAGTTCGCCTGGGCTGCAAGCATCTCTGCATTGATTTCGGCCATGCGGGCTTCGTCCGGTGCCCTCTCCTGATTGAGAATAGGCAGCACGGCCCGGACATGGTCGTGATAGGTGCGCACGCCGTATTCCAGATCCGACAGGTAGAATCCGGCGAAGGATTTCGAGAGCATCGCCTCGTTCGACCACTCGGTGAGCTGGACGTCTTCGGCGATCGTCGTCCGGTCGATCCGGTCGATCAGGTAGCGGGCGACTTTATGTACGCGGGTCTCGTTCGGGTACTTGTAGGTTGCGCCGCGCAGGACGGTCTTGCCGGTCGAAACCGGGTACTCGTTGTAGAACTGGATCGATTCCGGCATGAAGATGATCACGTTGCTCGGAAACAGGCCGTAGTAGCCCCAGGCCCTTTGCAGATGATCCGGCAGATGGGCCGCTCCGGGCGAGAGATTCACATAATTGCGCACACTCCAGAGTCGCCCGGCATGCGGCTTGAAGGTAGCAAACGACCGGCAGGTGCCGTTGGTCCACGGCTCGTCATAATAGGTGGATCCGTAGAGATCCTGAAGCGCCGGATGCGCCATGGCCACATGGTAGCCTTCGTTGTCGACATCCCGGACGGACTTCCAGTTGACGTCGGACGTCATGGTGGTGACGCCATCGATCGGCAGAAGATCCTGCATCCGGTATAGGGCGGCTTCTTCCTCGAATGGCTTCATCATTTCGGCAACGGAGGGCTGCGGCCCCTTGTGGAAGCGGATGTAGACAAAGCCCATCCAGACCTCCAGATCGAGCGGGATCAGGCCGAACTCGGTCTTGTCCATCGGCGGGAAGGATTTGGGGCGCGCCGCGCCACGCAGCGTGCCGTCCAGATTGTAGACCCAGCCGTGGAACGGGCAGATCAGCGCGTTTTTGCATGTACCGTGCTCATCGGCGACCAGCCGGCTGCCGCGATGGCGGCAGATGTTGTGAAAGCCGCGCAGTTCGCCGTCATCACCGCGAATAATGATCGCCCGCTCGCCGACC
>CAJQNW010000236.1 GCA_905479765.1 uncultured Tepidamorphus sp.
GTCGAGTGTGCCGCCCGCGGTCTCGACGATGGTGCGCATATGCTTGAAGACGAAGGCGGACTGCGCGTCGAGGGTTGCGGGCAATTCCCCGGTTTCGTCGTTACGGCCGACGATCAGGCCGGACATAACCAAGTTGCCGACCCGGCATGCGGCCGGGATCGGATTGGTGTGCTCGAAGCCGTCGATATAGATCGAGGTGCGTCTCGGCATGGCGGTGGTCCTAGACGAATTGGCACGACACCGAGCCGTAGGGCCCGTAGTCGGCATGGAACGTGTCGCCCTTGCGGGCGTCGATCGGACGGATGAAGGAGCCGGACAGCACGATCTCCCCGGCCTTCAGGGAGACGCCGTGCGGGGCGAGCCGGTTGGCCAGCCAGGCGATGCCGTTTGCCGGGTGGTTGAGGACGGCCGCGGCGACGCCGGACTCCTCGATCTGGCCGTTGCGGTAGCACAGCGCGGCGATCCATCTCAGATCGGCGTCGAGCGGGCGGAAAGGCCGTCCGCCGATGACCAGGGCGGCGTTCGCGGCGTTGTCGGAGATCGTGTCGATCACCGTGCGGGTGCGGCCGGTCTCAGGATCGCTTCGCAGAATGCGGGCATCGAGGATCTCCAGCGCCGGCACCACGTAGTCGGTGGCGTTCAACACGTCGAACAGCGTGCAATCGGGACCCGACAGAGGCGCTTCAAGAACGAACGCGAGTTCAGCCTCGACGCGTGGCTCGATGAACCGGTCGGAGGGAATCCGAGCACCATCGCCGAAGAACATGTCGTCGAGCAGAAACCCGTAGTCCGGCTCGTCGATCCCGATGGCCATCTGCATGGCCCGGGAGGTCAGGCCGATCTTGTGGCCTCTTACGACACGTCCGGCGGACAGTTTCATCTCCAGCCAGGCGTTCTGGATCGCGTAGGCATCCTTGATGGTCAGATCCGGGTGCAGGGCCGAGAGCTGGCCAATCTGCGTGCGGTCGCGCTCGGCTTTGTCGAGACGGGCGGCGATGTCAGCCAATGCGGCCTGGTCGAAGTGTGTTCCCATGTTCTTCTACCGCTCCTTATGTTTCGTCCGCCACGGGATTGCTCAAGGTGCCGATTTCCGGCACCGCGACCTCGACGATATCGCCCGGCTTCAGCCAGATCGGCGGATCGAAGCGGACGCCGGCTCCCGTTGGGGTGCCGGTGACGATCATGTCGCCCGGCTTGAGAGTTGCGAAGGTCGACAGATATTCGATGAGGTAGTCGAACGGGAACATCATCCGCGCGGTCGTGTCGGACTGGCGGACTTCGCCGTTGACGCGGGTCTCGAGCGCCAGCGGGGCGGACAGGTCCAGCGTGTCGGCGGTCACGACCCATGGGCCGATGGACCCGGAGCGGTCGAAGTTCTTGCCCTGGGTGACGTTGAACTTGCCGTGATGGAGCCAGTCGCGCACCGAGCCCTCGTTGCACAGCGTCAGCCCGAGAATGTGCTCATGCGCCCGGTCACGCGGGATGTGACGGCCTTCTCGGCCGATCACCAGGACGATCTCGCCTTCGTAGTCGAGCTGCTCGGAAACCCTGGGTCTCTCCAGCGGCACGCCGTGGCCGACGACCGAGCTCGGTGTGCGGCAGAAAAGGCTCGGATATTTCGGCGCGCTCGAGCCGTCCTTGTATTCCGCGTTGCGGTCGGCGTAGTTGACGCCGATGCACCAGATTTTCTCGGGATTTGGAACTGGCGGCAGCAGCGTGACGTCGGCAAGGGCGTGGTCCCCGGCGCGGTTGTGAGTCGCTGCCTGAACCTCTTCGATCAACTCGGACAGAGGTTTGTCAGCGATCAGCGCCTTCAGGTCCGGGTAGGACAGTCGTCCGGCCAGATCGATCACGGTCGCATCGTCGGTAACGATGCCGTAGCCGGGTTTTCCATCGGCGATATAACTGGTCAAGCGCATGTCGGGTTTCCTGTCGCGTCAGTCGTCTGTCTGTCGGGTGATCGTCGTCTTCGTCGTCTGGGCGATCGGCGTCATGCGAATGATCTCGCCGAGCGTCGCATAGGTCGGGCCGGCGATCCGGGCGATCGGATTGAGTTTCATCGTGTCGATCTTGCCATCGACCACCAGATCGTCGCGAAGATGGATGTGCACGATTTCGCCCACCAGCAGCCGGCTGCGGGTATCTCCGAACTCCAGGCACTGGCGCAGCCTGCATTCGAGCGCGACGGGCGCCACCTCGATGCGCGGCGGCGCGACATGCCGGCTCGGCACCGTCTTGAGGCCGAGTTCCCGGATCTCGTCGACCTCGGGGGCATACTCGATGGCGCTTCGGTGAACCTTCTCGATCAGGGGCTGATCGGCGATGTGAACCACGTATTCCTCGCGCGCGAGGATATTGCGGGCCGTATCCTTGTAGACGCCCGCCTTGCTGCCGACGCTGATCGCCAGCATCGGCGGCTTCGGGGAGACAAACGTGAACGCGCTGAAGGGCGCCAGGTTGGCCACCCCATCCGATGACAGTGTCGTCACCCATGCGATCGGTCTGGGGACGACCATCCCGGTCAGGAGCTTGTAGGATTGTTCGGCTGTGAGATCGCCGGGGATGATATCCATGCGAACCGGTTCTTGACGCGTTTCCAAGGTTTTTGAAGGTACTCGCCGAAGCTGTAACCTTGAGGGAATGAACAGCAATAGCCGGTAACCGGACAACTTAAAACGATAGAAAAGTCCATAATATGGAAGTTTCGGGTATTTGTTGTTGAACAGGCGGCGGTGCGCACGCCAGATAATCGGCGAACGGGGGCGGTGCGTGATCGCCGACGCCGTCTCCAACAACAAACACCTTCAGCCTGGGAGATCGTCCAATGAGATTGCTTCACACCCTCGCCCTGTCGCTTGCGCTTCTTGCGCCGGGCACATTGATGGCCGCCGACTGGCCCGCCCAGCCGGTCACGCTCGTCGTTCCCTATCCCCCCGGCGGCAACGTCGATTCCGCCGCGCGGATCATCGCGCCGGGATTGGAGAAGCTGCTCGGCCAGCCGATCGTCGTCGAAAACCGCGCCGGCGCCGGCGGCATGATTGCCGCGGAATCCGTCAAGAAGGCCGACCCGGACGGCTACACGCTGTTCATGGCCGCGAACGGGCCACTGCTGTTCTCGCCCATGACGATGGGGCGCCCCGACGCCTATAACTGGAAGGCCGACTTCACGCCGATCGGATCCGTCTCGCTGGTTCCCATGGTCCTCGAGGTGCGCGCCGATCTCGAGATCAAGACGCTGCCCGAACTCCTGGAGAAGGCAAAGTCGGATGGCCTGCTGATGGCATCGCCCGGCGCGGGAACGACCAACCACCTGGCCGCGGAACTTCTCAAGTCGGAGACCGGCGGCGACTGGCGTATCGTTCACTACAAGGGCAACGCTCCGGCGGTCACGGCGATGCTTGGCGGGGAGACGGCGTTTTCCTTCGATCAGCTCTCCGTGGCGCTGCCGCACATCAAGGACGGCAAGTTCGTGCCGCTCGCGGTGACCACCAAGGTGCGCGACGAGTCGCTGCCGGACGTGCCGACGCTGGCCGAGACCGGCGTCGCCGATTTCCAGGCCGTGACCTTCACCGGAATCCTCGGTCCCAAGGGAACGCCCCAGGACGTCGTCGATGCTGTCAGCGCGGCGCTGACGAAAGTGCTGGCCGAGCCGGACGTGAAACAGAAGTTCCGCGATCTGGGCGCTGCGGCAACACCGATGACGCCGGCTGAATTCACGGCGTTCCTGACCGACATCGACGATACCTGGCGTCCGGTGATAAAAGCGGTCAACGACGCCAAGAAGCAGTAGCATTCAGGGCGGTGGCGCGGGCAAAAATGCCTGCGCCGCCGCTGCCAGGCCCTCAATACTGGAAGCCAGTAGACATGCTGCACGCCCTGGGATCCGGTGAGAGGCTCTTTGCCCTGGCGATCGCCGCCGTCGGTATGATCGTGACCGTCGTCGGTGCCGGCTATCCGATGGGCGCGACCAACGATCCGGGGCCGGGCATTTTCCCGGTCGCCCTCGGTGTCATCCTGGTCCTGATTGCCATCGGGATCGCGCTTACCGGCGGCGACGATACCGGGATCGGCGCGCGCCTGAAGATCCGGCCGCTGGCGAGTGTCGTCGGGGCAATCCTCGCGTGGGCCCTGCTGGTCGATCCGATCGGCTTCATCCCGGCGACCATCGTGCTCGTCGTCTTGAGCGCGTTGTCCGAGCCGCGGTTGCGAATAGTCCATACCGCGGTGCTTTCGCTCATTCTGTCGCTCGGCGGCTACGCGGTCTTCGTCTACGGCTTCCGTATGCCGTTCGACGCTTTCGGCTGGTAGGCGGGGCTTCGTGGAAACGCTGGCAAATCTCGGCTACGGCTTCTCGATCGCACTGACCTGGCAGGCATTGATGATCTGCTTTGCCGGCGTCACGCTCGGCACGTTCGTCGGTGTGCTGCCGGGCATCGGCGCATTGGCGGCGATTTCGCTCTGCCTGCCGCTGACCTACTACATGGATCCGACCCATGCGTTGATCATGCTCGCGGGCATCTTCTACGGCGCGCAGTACGGCAGTTCCACGGCGTCGATTTTGCTCAATATCCCCGGCACGCCGGCCGCCGCCGTCACCTGCCTCGACGGTCATCCGATGGCGAAGCAGGGACGTGCCGGGCCGGCGCTGCTGATCACGACGGTCACTTCGTTTCTGGGCGGCAGCTTCGCGATCATCCTGCTGATCGCCTTCGCCGCGCCGCTCACCCGCTTCGCCCTTCAGTTCGGCTCGCCGGAATACTTCGCCATCATGTTGCTCGGCCTGCTGGCGGCGTCGACGATATCCGTCGGTTCGCCGCTGAAGGGGCTTGCGATGGTGGTCTTCGGACTGGTGCTCGGCCTCGTCGGCACGGACGTGACCTCGGGCATCTACCGCTTCACGTTCGGCTCGCTGGAGCTTACCGACGGGCTGAGCCTCGTCGCGGTTGCCATGGGATTGTTCGGTGTCGCCGAGATCATTTCCAACCTCGTCCACGACCAGCATCCGAACATCGATGCCAAGGCGATCACGCTGAAGTCGCTGATGCCGACCCGCGATGACGTGCGGCGCTCGGTGATGCCGACGGTGCGCGGGGCGCTGGCCGGTTCCTGGATCGGCGCAATGCCCGGTACAGGGCCGTCGATCGCGGCGTTTCTCGCCTACGCATTCGAAAAGCGCGTCGCCAAGGATCCCTCCCGTTTCGGCAAGGGCGCGGTCGAGGGCATCGCGGCGCCGGAAGCGGCGAACAACGCCTCGGTGCAGGCAGCCTTCATTCCGACGCTGTGCATCGGCATTCCCGGCGACGCGGTGATGGCTTTCATGCTGGGCGCCATGATGATCCACGGCATCGTCCCGGGGCCTCAGTTCCTGAGTGAGC
>CAJQNW010000237.1 GCA_905479765.1 uncultured Tepidamorphus sp.
AAATAGTTGAGCACCCGCTCCAGCCTGTCGGAATGGCGTCCGAGCGGCGCCTTGCGGTGCTCCTCAATGAGCTCCGGCGTGATGAAGGTCTTCAGTTCGTCGCGCAGGCGCTTGCTGAAGCGGCGGTAGTAAATTTCCTGCTTGTCGGCGATTTCGGTTGCTTCCTCGGGCATGACTTCGCCTCCCTTTTCGGTGCGGACGGCGCGGCGCTCGCTCTTTTTGCGATTGCGGAAATTGCGGAACTGCTCGCGCGCGCCCGTCAGGCCTTCGTGCGCGAAGATGGTCACGCCGAGCATGATGGCGGCGATCAGCATGATGCGCAGGGGGCCGAGTTCGATCAGGCCCTTGTCGATCAGGATCACGACGGCAGCCCCGACCACGGCGCCCTCGGAGCGGCCGAGCCCGCCGATCACCATCATCGCGAACAACAGCAGCAGCTGGTCGAGCGAGAAGATCGACGGCGAGATCGAGCGATAATACATGGCGTAGAATGCGCCGCAGACGCCGAGTGCCGCCGACGAGATCAGGAACACCTCCATCCGTGCCCGGCGGAAGTCGATGCCGACGGCCTCGGAGAACGCCTCGTCCTCGCGACCGGTCTTGGCCGCGCGCAGCAGCAGCCCCAGCCTCTCGGAATTGACCAGCCGGAACACCAGCAGCGCGCCGAGCAGCAGCACGAAGGCGCCGATAAATCCAAGCAGCAATCCCTCGCGCTGCAGGAACCAGTCCTCGGGAATGAAGCTGCCGACCCGGTTGATCGACCCGTTGGTTGGGGCAAGGGAGCGAAGCTGCGAGACGAAGATCCGGCAGATCTCGGCAACGCCCATCGTCAGGAGCGCGTAATAGAGACCGTCGAGCCTTGTCGAGGGCAGAGCGAGGATGCCGCCGAAAAGGAGGCCGGCCAGCGGCCCGATCATCAGCATGAACGGCCAGGGGACACCGAGATAGACGTTCGCGGCCGCCGCGGCGTAGCCGGCCATGCCGACGACGGCCAGCGTCGCCAGCGAGAAGATCCCGGCGGTGCCGATGATCAGCGTCCACAGCACGTTGATCGCCGCGTACATGCAGAAGATCGCCGCGACGTTGATCATCCCGTTCGGCAGGAACGGCGTGGCGACCAGCAATCCGCCGAGACCGATGATCCACCACAGCGGCTTCTTGTCGGCCAGGATGCGTTCGCGGCCGAGCGTGCGCGGATTGTGGACGCCGCGCCACTTCAGCCAGTGGCGTCGCGTGAACGGCAGCCGGCCGCGCGCCCATTCCCGCTCGCCGTCGGGCGTCAGCCGGTAGTCGTGGTGCCGGCGGCCGACCGTGTAGAGCTTCTTGGGAGTGTTGGTTGTCCGGGCCATCGCTTTACTCCCGCGTATCGTCGAGCAGGCCGCCGAGGCCGCGGGGACGGATGACCAGGACGGTGATGATGAAGGCGAACTGAACGAACATCACGTAGCGCTGACCAAGGAACGGAATGACGCCGGTGATCGCTTCGAGGAAGCCGATCAACAAGGCGCCGAGGACCGCGCCGGGAACGCTGCCTAGGCCACCGAGCAGCGCGATCGTCAGGCCCTTGATCAGCGGGATCGCGCCGGCGGTCGGGCTGACGAAGATCGTCTGGGACAACAGCGCCGCGGCCATGCCGGCAAGCGCTCCGGTGACGACCATGACGGGCAGGGCGGTCCAGCGCACCGATACGCCGGACAGCGCCGCGCCCTCTGAATTCTGCATCATGGCGCGGATTTCCAGCCCCTTGCGGCTGTGTCTCAGCCATTCCAACACGAGGCCGAGCAGCACCACGGTGCAGATGATCGTGCCGGCCTGGTCGTAGCGGATGGAGACGCCCAGGACCTCGAACCGGCCGAATCCGAAGATCTTCGGCAGGCCGCGGCTGCGCGGGCCGAAGAAGAACAGCAGCGCCTGTACTGTCGCGATGTTGATGGCCAGCGTGATGATCAGGCTGCGCACCGCGAAGTTCGGCTTGTCGTGGATCGGCAGGAAGGCGAGCAGGTAGATGACGACACCCATCAGGGCGCCGGCGATCAGCGCCACGCCGACGACGACGCTGGCGGTCGCCATCGACGCAAGAAGGGTCTTGCCGAAGGCTGCCGCGATAACCGGCTTCATCGCCTCCGACGCGATCCAGGCGGCATAGCCGGAGACGGCGAACGTCGCGCCGTGCGCCATGTTGATCATGCCGACGCTCGACCACAGGATCGAGATGCCGATCGCCATCAGGCCGTAGATGGCGGCGAGGTTCAGTGCGTAGATGACGATACCGAAATCCATGCTCGCTTCAGTCCTCGCCCATCAGTTCAGGGCCACGTGGCCGACTTCGCCACGCATCCGGCCCGCGTGCATGCCGATCATCCGGTCGACCCGGCCAGACAGCAGCGTGACGTTCTGTTCCGCGACGATCATCGCGCGGCCTTCCGTCGGCAGCGACCAGATCGCATCCATCACGGCGCGCGAGATTTTCGGCGCGAGGCCAAGTGAGGGTTCGTCGATCAGGTAGAGCTCGGCTTCCACCATCAGCATGCGGCCGAGCGAGACCATGCGCCGCTCGCCGCCCGACAGCTTGCCGACCAGCGAATTCTGCAAGGCGCGCAACGGCGGAAAGATTTCCAGGATGTGTTCGCGCCGCTGCCTGCGCTCGCGCCAAGCGGTGCGGGTGAAGGCGCCGCAGTCCAGATGCTGGTTGACCGTGAGGCCAGGAAAGATCGCATCGCCCTGCGGCGCCATCGCCACGCCCATGCGCACGATGCCCGAGGTGCGCCGCCCCGCGCCCAGCGAGCGCGTGCCGCCGATCTCCACGCCGTCGAGCTTGATGGAGCCCTGCTGCCAGCCGGCCATGTGGGTGATGGCGCGAAACAATGTCGTCTTGCCGTGGCCGTTCAGGCCGACAAGCCCGATCCGCTCGCCGGCCTTCACCGTGAGATCGACCTCGTGCAGCACCCGAAGCGGCCCGTAGCCGGCGGTCAGGCCGCGGATTTTCAGCAACTCAGGCATCCACGGTCCCCTCGAAGTAGGCGGCATGGACCCGCGGATCCTGGAACACCTCTTCCGGCGCGCCCTTGGCGATTACCTCGCCGAGGTCGAGCACGACGACGCGGTCGGCAATCGCCGATAAGAGTTCCAGCCGGTGCTCGATGAGGATCATGGCGATTTCGTATTCGTCGACCAGGCGGCGGATGATCAGGTCGAGCTCGTCGATCTCGGTGTTGATGAGGCCGGATGCCGGCTCGTCCATGAGCAGCACCTTCGGCCGGCGCATGATCAGGCAGGCGAGCAGCAGCTTGCGGCGATCGAAGGTGTCGAGCGTGCCGGCCGGCCGGTCCCAGGACACGGTGAGATGGGCAAGCCGTGCCGCCCATTCCGCGTCGTGGGCGCTGAGGTAGGGCCGGTAGGCCTTGCGTGCTGCCCGGAACGTCTCGCCGACCGTCAGCGCTGCGGGCACGACCGGGCTCTGGAACGTCCGGGCCAGGCCCATCCGCGCCCGCTGCGGGAAGCTCGTTTCGGTGATGTCCTCGCCCTCGAGCGTGACCGTGCCGGACTGGGCCTCGTAGCGGCCGGTCAGCACCTCGAACAGCGAGGTCTTTCCCGCGCCGTTCGGTCCGACCAGGCCGAGGATCTCGCCGGGCGACACCGCCAGCGCGACATCCTCGAGGATGCGCCTGCCGCCGAGCGACAGGCACACCCCCTCGCATCCGAACATCGACTTGTCTTCCACGCGCCGGTGCCGCTGGTGCTGCTTACTGCATCCACGGCGCCGGAACGAACGGCACCTCAACGTAGGGCTCGGGCGCGATGATGCGGTGCTCGTCGTCCTGCACCTGGAAGATCAGGTGCGCCTGGCCGGCTTCCGGGTCGTCGGTCATGTTGGGATAGCTGATCCCCGACTGGGTTTCGGGCCGGAACTTGTAGAAGCCGTTCACGCCCCGGAATTCGATGTCGCGGATGGCATCGCCGACGGCGTCATAGTCCGTCGTGTTGCCGACCTTTTCCCAGGCGTCCTTGAGCAGGTAGACCGCGTCGTAGCCGCCGCCCGTGTAGACCATGCCCATGATGCCGGGGAACTTCTCCTTGTACTTTTCGCGGAACTCGGTGCCCTTCTCGTCGGCATAGACGCCGTAGACGGTGCCCCAGATCATGCCTTCGGCGGCGCCGCCGGCGAGGTCGAGGAACTCGGGCTGCGAGGGGCCGTACTGCAGGTAGACGAGCTGGCCCTCGACCGGGTCGGAGGCGTACTGCTGGGCAAAGGCGGCGAGTTCGGCCGCGACCCAGTGATCGATCATGGCTGCCGCGCAGTCTGACTCATGCAGGGCGCGGATGATCGGAGCCCAGTCCTGGACGGGGAACTGCACGTCCGTAATCGGACCTTGTTTCCACGTGTCGGACTTGGCGATCTTCGCCTGCGTCGCCTTGGAGATGTTCTGGGTATAGGCGATCTGCCCCTGGACGATGTGGACGCAATCGTTCTTCGGCTCCCACTTGCCATCTTTCACGAGCTTGTCCAGGAAGTTGATGTAGCCCGAGCCGTACCAGACCTCCGGCACGTCGAGCTGGAAGATGTTGCGGTACTTCTTCTGGTCGGCCTTCATCAGTTCATCCGACGCGGACGCCGTATTGCCGTGCACGTAGGGCGTGCCAGAGGAGGCGGCCGCATCCATCGCCGGCTGCGCGATCAGCACGAAGGCGGACGCGATGGCGTCGACGCCCGAGTCGGTCAGCGCCTGGATGCCGGCGACGGTGCCTTCCGGCGACAGGATGTCGGTATCGACGATCTTGGTCGACAGCTGGCGCCCGAGCACGCCGCCGTTGGCGTTGATCTCTTCGATGGCGAGTGTCACGCCGTTGGTCCAGTCCTGATGGTCGGCGACGCCGACCGGTCCGGACAGTGCGGCGGGAATGCCGATGACGATGTCGTCTGCGGCGAGACCGGAATGGGGAGCGCCGGCAATGAGCCCGCCGGCCAGGGTGGCGCCGACGGCGCTTGCCAGCAATGCTCTGCGGCTCAGTTTGATGTTCATGATCTAGGGCCCTCTGAAAGACTGCCAAACGCCCCCGTTGGAGATCCGGAGGTCACTGTATTCTGTATTCAGGAGACCAGAGATTGGCGGGGCGTGGAATAGTGCAAATGCATCACGCCGGGTGCGGAAGTGCCGGTATCGCATGATAAAATCGCCGCGCGTACCCTTCCGCGCCGCGTGAGCACGACGAGGCGAGAATGACTGCGGGAGGCCGTCCGCCGTGACGCCGGGAGGCTGTGTCGCCGCGAGGGCGGCCTTATCCCCCGGCTTTAAGGGGGGCTGCGGGACGCTACACCGCTTCCTGCGAGGCGAGCGCTTCGATCTGCAGCTGAAAGCCTTCGGCGATATGATTGATGATGGCGTCTTCCGCGTGCCGCGGGTCGCCCGTCTCGATGGCGTCGACAAGCTGCATGTGGTCGCCGAGCGACTTCGACAGATCGACTTTCTCTATCGCCGCGAACAGGTGGAAGGAGATCGCCCGGTTCCAGATGTTGTCGAACATCTCGAGGAGGTAGCGGTTCTTGCAGAGTTCGACGATGCGGCGGTGTATGTTCCGGTTCGCCTCGAAGTAGGCGCCGACCGTTTGGGAATTGATGTCTTCTTCCTGCTCGATCGTCGCGCGCAATCTCGCGTTGACCGCCGGATCGTTGTGGGTGGCGAGAATGCGGACCGCCTGGCCCTCGACGGCGGCGCGGGCCTGGTAGAGCTCCTCGACCTCGACTTCCGACAGGTGATGGAGGACGAATCCGCCGCGCGGGGAGGTGACGAGAATGCCGTCCTGCTCGAGCCGGAGCAGCGCCTCGCGCACCGGCGTGCGGCTGATTTGCAGCTCCGCGGCGAGCTTCTCCTGCACCAGCCGGTCGCTTTTTCCCAGCTCGTTATTGAGGATGGCGCCGAGAATTTGCTGGTAGACCTCGTCGGCTAGACGCCGCCGCTCGGCCTTGATGCTCTTAAGTGCCACTCGTCAGACCTCTCGTTTTGTGTCGTCGGGGGCCGACTCGCTCGGATATTACCTTATTCGCCTTTGCGAACACCGCGTTTTGCGGATACCTCTTGCGCGAATTTTGGATACTGAATACAGTATACATGATTGGTGGGAGAAGCAAACGTGTGTGGTATCGCAGGTAGAATTCTGAATGCCCCCGGCCGCGTCGGAAACGACCTCGTCGAGTTGATGGATGCGCAGGAGCATCGTGGTGCAGACAGCACCGGCTTCGCCGTCTACGGCATCCCGCGTGACAGCGGATATATTCTTCGCGGCATGGGTTTCAACAAGGCCCGGCTGGATTCCGATCTCGAGGAGTTCCGGTTGCTCCTGAAGGAGCACGGGTCCGATTTCCTCGAGGATCCGACGTTCGTCACCTCGGATGCAGCGCATTATTGCGCCCGCATGGTGATATCGGATCCGAAGGATCTCGCCGGCTGGGTCAAGGACGCCGACACCATCTCGGACAGCTTCGAGGTGCAGTCCTGCGGCCGGTCGCTGGAGATCGTCAAGGACACCGGCGGCGCCGTCGAGGTCGCCGACAAGCACGGCGTCCGCGACATGATCGGCACCCACGGCCTTGGCCATGCGCGGCTGGCGACCGAAAGCTCGGTGCTGCCGAACGCCAGCCATCCTTTCTGGGCGCGGCCGTTTTCCGACGTCGCCATCGTCCACAACGGCCAGATCACCAACTACTTCACCTGGCGCGACCGGCTGCACCGCCTCGGCTATCGCTTCCTGACCGAGAACGACAGCGAGCTGATCGCCGTCTGGGTCTCGCACGAGATGAGCCAGGGCCTGACCATGGAGCAGGCGCTGAAGCTGTCGATCAAGCAGATCGACGGCGTCTTCACCTACATGATCGCGCGGCAGGACGGCATCGGCTTCGCCAAGGACCGCTATGCCATGAAGCCGCTGGTGGTCGTCTGGCAGGACGGCGAGTTCGCGGCCGCGACCGAAGAGCAGGCGGTACGCCGCATCTATCCCGGCGAGAGCGAGGTCATCAACTACGACGGACCGAGCATCACCGAGATCTGGGGTGTCGGCAACCGGAGGGCGGCTGCGTGAGCGAGATCGTCATCGACGTTGGTCAGCGCCCGATTCGCGAGATCAACGAGGAAATCCAGACTGCCTGCAAGACCGCCAAGCCCATTGTCGTGCGCAACACCCTGTCGCGGCACAATCTCGGCATTGGTCTGCCGCCGGGCGTCGATATCACCTTCGAGGGCAGTGTCGGCTATTACTGCGCCGGCCTGAACACGGGCGCCACGGTGACGGTCGAGAAAAACGCCGGTTGGGCTGTCGCGGAAGGCATGTCCGACGGGTTCGTTACCGTCGGCGGCTATGCCGGCATGTCCTGCGGCGCGGCCATGATAGGCGGCCTCATTCACGTGAAAGGCAACAGCGGTCCGCGCTGTGGCGTCGCGATGAAGGGCGGCAATATCGTCGTCGAGGGCAAGATCGGCTACCAGTCCGGCTTTATGTCGCACGCCGGCAAGATCATCGCGCTCGGCGGTGCCGGCGAATCCTGCGCCGACGCCCTGTGGCAAGGCGAGGTCTGGGTGGCCGGAGAGATCGACAGCCTCGGAGTCGATGTGAACGTTGTCGAACCCACTGCCGAGGAGGTGGCCGAAGTCGATGCCATCCTCGACCCTCTCGGCCTGGTGGATACCTCACGTAACTGGCGCAAGATGATCTCAGGTCAGCGCCTCTGGTACTTCGAAAGCCGGGATGCGAACGCATGGCTGATGATCTGACGCCCTACGAATACCCCTTCGACATGGCCGCCGAAGCCGACATCAAGTTCGGCGACGGTGCGATCCAGGGCCGCCCTGCCGGCATTCCGTCGTCCTATGACGAGGGCGGCTCGACCCGCTGGACGCCGGACGCGATCGCGGAGGTGCACGCGCTGGCCCAGCTCGGCCGCTATCAGGTGCGCGGCTACAACACCTTCAACAAGCGGATGCCGACCTTCGACGACCTGACCTTCGTCCCCGCGACGATGACCCGGTTGCCGCTGGAAGGCTATCGCGAGAGCTGCGACACGACGACGGTGCTCGGCGCCGGCCGCGGCCTCGTCGAAAAGCCGATGGAACTGAAGATCCCGATCTACATCGCCTCGATGTCGTTCGGCGCGCTGTCGGCGAGCGCCAAGGCCGCGCTCGGCTACGGGGCCTCGAAGGCGGGCACGATGACCTGCACCGGCGAGGGCGGCATGCTGGAGGAGGAGCGCGAAGCCTCCACCCGGCTGCTCTACCAGATGTCGCCGGCGCGCTACCGCATCGACCTCGAACATCTTCGCATGGCCGACGCGCTCGAACTTGTGGTGGGGCAGGGCGCCAAGCCTGGAACCGGCGGCCTGCTGCTCGGCATGAAGGTCAGCGAGCGGATCTCGAAGATGCGCACGCTGCCCGTCGGTGTCGACCAGCGCTCGACGATCCGCCATCCCGATTTTCTCGGTGCCGACGATCTCGCCGTGAAGCTTGAGGAACTGCGCATCGCCACCAACTATCAGGTGCCGATTTTCGTGAAGATGGGCGCGACCCGCCCGCGCTATGACGTCGCTATCGCCGCCAAGGCCGGCGCCGACGTTGTCGTGGTCGATGGTGCCGAGGGCGGCACGGGCGCGTCTCCGGAAATGCTTCTAAACCACACCGGCATCCCGACCATGAGCGCCATCCGGGCAGCCCGTGAATCGCTGGACGAGTGCGGCATGACCGGCAAGGTCAGTCTCGTCGCCGCCGGTGGTATCCGCACCGGCGTCGACGCCGCCAAGTGCCTGGCGCTCGGCGCCGACGCGGTGATGATCGGCAACGGTGCGATGATTGCGCTGGGCTGCAACTCGCCGCGTTATCTGGAGGACTACCAGAAGCTCGGCACCTCGCCCGGCGCCTGCCACCATTGCCACACCGGCATGTGCCCGGTCGGCATCGCGACGCAGGATCCCGAGCTCGAAAAGCGCATGCATGTCGAGGCCGGTGCCGAACGGATCGCGCGTTATCTCGCCGCGATGACGATGGAGATTTCCGCACTCGCCAAGGCCTGCGGCAAGTCGTCGGTCCATAACCTCGAAGTCGAGGACCTGCGC
>CAJQNW010000238.1 GCA_905479765.1 uncultured Tepidamorphus sp.
GGCTGCGGCGAGGGCATCCTGTTCCGCCACCTCGATCCCGCCGTGCTCAAGGCCTATGTCGGCGTCGACCTGTCGCCGGAAGCGCTGGCGCGCATCAGCATCGACGACGAGCGCGCCAGGCTGGTGGCCGCCGACCTGGAATCCTATGCGCCGGAACCGGGCGAGACCTTCTCGGCCATCGTCTTCAACGAGGTGCTGCATTTCGCCGAGGACCCCGGCGCGCAGATCGCCCGCTACGCGAAATGGCTGGAGCCGGGCGGCGTGATCGCCGTGTCGATGTACGCGCCGTGGAAGGAGACCGGCGGCGGCTACGCCAAGGTCCGCGCCATGGAAGAGGCTACCGACACCGACGCCTGGGAGCTGCTCGACGCGCTGGAGCTGAAAAGCCAGTCCAAGGACGTGCGCTGGCGCCAGCGGCTGATCAGGCCGGCGACGTAGCAAGAAGCCGTCCTTGCACCCGCTCATTCCCGCGAAAGCGGGAATCGCCTTCGGCCTGCACCGGGCTCCACCGCAACCCGGTCCCCGCCTTCGCGGCGACGAGCGGGTGTTGGCAACCGCTGCGCCATGCTGCTCCTGGGCCCCGGATCAAGTCCGGGGCACGAAGTCCGTTGTCTGGCAACGAACTGGCGACAAACAGAAGCGTCGTGCCCCGGACCTGATCCGAGCATCCCGTGCCGCCTCTGGATTCCCGCCTTCGCGGGAATGAGCGGGTGGGAGGGCGTTTGCCCGTACCCAGCCGCTCTACCCGCATGGAATGGCCTGCTGTCCGGTGCCGATGCCATCCGATACCGTGGCTCGCGGGCAGCTTCGCCACCTCCGCTCATTCCCGCGAACGCGGGAATCGCCTTCGGTCTGCACCGAGCTCCACCGCAACCCGGTCCCCGCCTTCGCGGGGACGAGCGGGTGGTGGCAACCGCCAATGGGTCCCGGATCAAGTCCGGGACACGCGGCTGCACAGGTTTCTTTGACATCGCCAGACAACGGACCTCGTGCCCCGGACTTGATCCGGGGCCCAGCGCGGCGGCTGTAATGGGCTGCTAGCGAATCCCGAACAACTCCGGCAGCGGCGACCAGCGGACGGCGGGGTGGTCGGCAGTCGCCGACAGGAACGCCTCGATGAAGTCGCGACAGCCGTCATCGTGGTCGAGGTGATGGGTGAGCAGGCCCAGCGGTTCGGGATCGCCCTCACCTGCGCCGCCGGCCCGGCGGCCGATCTCTTCTTCCAACACCTTCAGCATTTTCGGATAACCGGCGAAGCAGCGGCCGTCCTTCCAGTCGATGATATCGATATGGGTGTTGATGCAGGCGGGATCATCAGCGTGCATGCGCGCGAAGGTGGTCAGGCCGAGAAGCCCGGAGGCGCTGCGGCGCGTTGCGATGTTGGCGGCAATGCGGTTCCACGGCGGGGTCAGAACGGGCAGGAAGCGGGCGCCGAACAGGCCTTCGAGTTTCACCCGGCCATGGCCGAGCTCCGCCATCACCGCTGCGGGCGGACGATGGGCGCCGAGCTCGGCGGCCTTCTCGCCCTTCGGCGCGTGGTTACGATGCGCGAACCCATGCTGAAACACCATGATGGTGTCGGGTTCCTTCGCCAAACGCTCGCCCAGCGCCGGCACCGCAGGCTCCGGAATGACCGCGAGAGCCAACGGAACGGCGTGCCGGTTCGCGGCGGCGAGCAGATCGTCGAGCGCCGGCGATGGTTCGACGGCATCGTCGTCGCGCCACCAGACAGCGATGCGCCGCCCGGCCTCTGCGACAGGATCGAGCAGGCGGCGCAGGGCCTCGGATAAATCCGCGCCTTCGCTCATGCCGTCTTTCCTCTCTGTGTGTTGACCGCCTCGATCAGCAGGTCGGCCGAGGCGCGCGCGCCGTCGCGGTCGAGCGTCATCTTTACTGGCGGCAGGCCGAGCGTTGCATCGATTGCGTCGGCAAGGTGCTGCGGCGTCAGTCCGGCTTCGGGCACGACCGCCGCCAACCCGCGCGCGGCCAAGGCTTCGGCGCGTTGAGTCTGCTCGGTCTCGGCGCCGCGCGCGAACGGCACGAACACCGCCGCGCAGCCTGCCGCCAGCACGTCGACCGCGGTGTTGTAGCCGCATTGGCTGACCGACAGGCGGGCGCGCTTGAGAAGCCCCGGAAAATCGCGGCGCGCGCGCTCGACCACAATACCGTCGCCTTCTTCCGTCGGACTGGCCCGGGTTTTCAGATCGGCCAGCACGAGATCGTCGAGATCGGTCCCGACCAGCAGGCGCCAGCGTGCGTCCGAAGCCCGCTTCGACAGCGCCCTGGCGGCCAGCGCGGTTTCCAGCAGCGCCGCGCCGACTGCGCCGCCACCGCACGACACGATCACCTCGTCCGCGCCGTCGCCGGCGGGCGGCTCGGGCGTGTCGGCGCCGGTATCGATATAGCCGGTGTAGCGGATAAGGTTTTCGATTTCGCCGGCCAGCGGAAAGCTGTCCTCGAAGCGCACGAAGGCCGGGTCGCCGTGCACCAGCACCAGGTCGTAGGCCGCCCGCGCCCGCTCGGCCATGCGGCGCTCTTTCTTCTCGTCGTTTTTGCGCACCAGGATATCGCGCACCGAGACGGCGACGACGGGGCGCGGCACGAGCTGGCGCGTCGCCTCGTTGAGCGGTTCGGCCTCGAAGGCGAAGGCGTTGCGGCCGAACGGCCAGGTCTCGGTGACGACGATATCGGGCGCGGTCTCGTCGAACGCCGACAGGAGCCGGGCCAGACGGCGCGCCTTCCAGGCGTCGTCGATGGGCCTGCCGCCGGCGTCGACGACCGCGGAAAAATCCTCGTCGGCCGACCGGGCCGCCGGAAGTTCGACGACCCGAAACCCGCTGGTATCCACGGTCGGCGGCACCCGGTTGCCGGAAACCAGCACGGTCTCGACATTGCGGGCAGCGAGCGCACGGGCAAGGGCCGCGGCGCGGACGACATGGCCGGTGCCGAGCAGGTGCTGGACGTAGATCAGCGCCTTCATCAGGCCGCCCCGGCCGACGCGGTCCAGCGCGCGGCGTTGGTGCGGACGGCGGCATCGAGGATGCCGGTCAATTCCTTGCGCGCGGAGGCCAGATCGTGGCGGGCGCGGATATGGGACGCGGCGGCGGTGCCGAAATCGCGACGAAGAGCGGCATCGTCGAGCAGGCGTGAAACGGCTTCGGCAAAGGCCTCCGCGTCGCCCTCGCGCACGACGAGACCGGTCTCGCCGGTCCGCACGATATCGGGCACCCCTCCGGAATCGCCTGCGACAACCGGCAGCCCCGCGGCCTGGGCCTCCATCAGCGCCACGCCGAAGGCCTCGTTGATCGCCGGCCAGACGAACAGGTCGCCGGCCGCGTAGATTTCGGCGATGTCTTCGGGCGCGACCGCGCCGCGCCAGTCGAGCCGGTCGGCTGGGAAAAGCGCCAGGATGTCGTCGCGCCGGGCGCCGTCACCGGCGAGAAGCAGCCGCCAGGGCTTTTTAATTAGACGGTTTAATGACTCGGCCAGAATCCGGTAGGACTGCTCCTTGTCTCCGGCCCGCATCATGGCGACGGCGACAAGCACGGGCGGATCGTTCCGGCGGTCCGCGGCGGACGCGGCGGCGTCCTCGAACCGCGCAGCATCGATAAAGGGCGTCAGGCGGAACAGCCTGTCGGGATCGAGCAGCGGGACGAGACCCTCGGCGTCCTCGGCGTGCATGGCGGCGACGGCATCGGCGGAGATCAGCGCCCGGTCGGCCTGCGCGAGGCCCGGCGCCCAGGGACCGGTCTCGTGCTTCGCGGCGCGGCAGCCTTCGAGTACCACATAGGGGATGGCGAGCGCGTCCGTTACGGCCGGGCCGAGCCAGTCCGGTGCCTTGTGGTAAAGATGATAGGTGATCCAGAGGTCCGGCGGCGCGCCGTCTTTCCCCCATTCGTCGAGAAGACGCCGACTTTCGTTGGTCGATTTATATTCAAGCGCGTCAAAGCGGGTTTTCTCCGGCGTGCGCTGCCAGGTGCGCAGGCGCGAGACGATCTCGACCGTATGGCCTTCAGCCTCAAGCGCTTTCAGGATCAGCCGCGCGGTTTCCCGGTCGCCTGAAATGACAGGATCGTCCGGCGGCTTCATCGGCGCATAGAAGGCGATCTTCATGCGGCCTTCGCGCTCAGCTCGGCGCGGAGCATCGCAGCGATCCGGTCGAGGCCAGGATTGCTGGCGAAGGTGCCGCGCACCCGGTCGTGTCCGGCCTTGGCGAGACGGGCGCGCTTTTCGGGGTCGCTCGCAAGGGAACGGACCGCTTCGGCCAGCGCCTTCGGATCGCGCGGCGGCACCAGCAGGCCGGTCGCGCCGTCCTCTATCAGCTCGGGGATCGCCGAGACGGGCGTGGCGATGCAGGCGGTTCCCAGCGCCTGGGCTTCCATCAGGACGTTGGGCAGGCCGTCGCGGTCGCCGGATTTCGCGATCCGGCTCGGCAGCACGAACAGGTCGGCGGCCAGCATCGCGGCGATCACGTCGTCATGGGCAAGCGCCCCGCGAAACGTGATGCGGTCGGCGATGCCGAGCCGTTGCGCCTGTGCCTTAAGTTTGTCGAGCAGCGCGCCGCCGCCAATGTGAGTGAAGCGCCAGTCGAACTCCGTGCCGATCAAGCCGAGCGCCCGGATCAGGTCGTCGAAGCCCTTCTTCTCGACAGCCCGGCCCACGGTGAGGATGTCCACAGGCCCGCCGGCGGCGCCGTCATGCGACGACGGCGTTCCGGCCGCGGGAAACCGTGAGAAATCAAGGCCGTGATAGAGCAAGCTGACTTTGGCGTCGCCGTTCGGACGGTCGGATTTCGCCGCGAGGCCGCCGAGATAGTCGCGGTTGAAGGCGGTGCAGGTGACGCCCCAGGCGGCGTCCTTCAGCTTTTCGGTCAGCTCCCATTCCGGCGTCGTCCAGATGTCCTTGGCGTGCGCGGAAAACGACCAGCCGCGCCCGGTCAGAAGCGCGGCGTAGCGGGCGACCGAGGCCGGCGTATGCAGGTAGTGGACATAGAGCCAGTCGATGTCGCCGGGCAGCTCGCGGGCCAGCACCTGGGCCTGGCCCCAGCGCCGCCAGCGGTTGACGGTGTTGTCGCGGGCGAGGTCCCGGCGGAAGGCGGTATCGGCGGCGTGGTAACCGGGCAAGACCTCGGCGTGGCGGCGCCCTGCGCGAACGCGGGCGGGATCGTCCTTCAGGTATTCGGGCAGATAGAGCACCTCGGCGCGGATCTTGCGGTGCATCTCGTGGATCGCCGGATCGGTCGGCTTTCGTAAAGAGACGATCAGCACCTCGATGCCGCGTTCCTCGAGCCCGAGGATCTCCTGGGCGATGAAGGTTTCGGAGAGGCGCGGATAGCCTTTGACGATGACGGCGACGCGGGGCATCGGCACCCGGTCAGTACGCCGCTGCGGAATTTGGCGCAGCGGCGGATGCGCGCGCGCGAAGAATCTCGCCGACACGCGCGTTGATCCTGTCGAGGCCGTCCAGCAGATTTGGAATGCCCGTCTCCAAGGGCGCGTTCTGGCGCGGCAGGCGCGACAGCGCGGCGATCATCAGATCGGTGTCGGGGTAGTTGTCGATCGGCAACACGCTCAACAACCCGGCCTCCTCCGCTTTCAGCGCGCGGATCATCTGCTCCTGGCGCGGCACGACGCGCGGCACCAGCAGCGCGGGACGGTTGAAGGACAGGATTTCGCAGAAGGTATTGTAGCCGCCCATGCCGACAACGCCCTTGGCGGCTTCGACGAGCGGCTCCATCTGGGCGGTGAAGCGCTTCACCTTGACGTCGCGCACCTGCTCGGCGCGCTCCATGAACTGGGTCTGGTGATTGGCGTCCATGAACGGCCCGAGCATGATCAGCGCGGGAAACAGCGGCCGGGTGCGAGCCTCGTAGGCGCGTATCACCCAGTCGACCAGTTCGACTCCGTCGCCGCCGCCACCCGGCGTGACCAGCAGATAAGGGTCCTCGCCGAAGGGCAACGCATCGGGAACCCGCGCCGTCTTGGGCGGCTGGCTGCGCAGGTATCCGGTGAACAGCGTCTTGTCATAGACGGCCGGCGAGACGCCTGTGCCTTCGAGCGGATCGAAGATCTCCTTCAGACCGAAGACCCAGACATCGTCATAAAGCTCCTCGAGGGCCGGCAGCGCGCGCTTGCGCTGCCATTCCTCGCGCAGCACCTCGGGATCGTCCATCACGTCGCGCAGGCCGAGCACCAGATGGATGCCCTGGCGCTTCAGCTTCTCCAGCGTCTCGCGCACCTCGCCGCGCAGGCCGAGCGGCTCCTTGTCGACGATGAAGATGTCGGGATCGAAGACTTCTGCGGTGTGCTCGATGATCGAGGCGCGGATCGCCATCGTGTGGTCGATGTCGATCGGCAGGCTCAGCGACGAATAGGCGCCGTTGCGCAGCTTGGTGACGCCTGGCACGCGGACGAAATCGACGCGCGGCTTGAATTCGAACGAGCCGATGATCGGCGAACCCGACAGGATCAGCACCGAGGCGTCGGGATTCGAATCGACAAGCGAATGGGCGATCGCCCGGCACCGGCGCAAATGCCCGAGGCCGAAGGAATCGTGGCTATAGATCAGGATCTTCGGCTTGGCTGTGTACATGGCTGCCGACAGAGGAACAGGTGCGCCGGGAAAGTTAAATTCTGTGATCGCCGCAGACCCTACGCCGCCCGCCGCGCCGGGGCAATACGCCAAACTTCCTGAAATTGCCCGTGGGGATTTCCCCCCGGCGATCGCTTGTCGATAGTTTGCCGTTCCCCTATGACAGCGCGATCACGGTACAGGCGGAGCGAGAGATGAGCCGTTTAGACAGCATGATCAACCGGCTGGTCGCCCAGCGCCAGATCCTCAACCATGCCGCGGCCCTTATTCAGAAGGTGCCCGGACCGGCGCTGGAGCTTGGACTCGGTAACGGCCGCACGTTCGACCATCTGCGCGAAATCCTGCCCGATCGGGAGATTTTCGTGTTCGAACGAAAGATCACCGCTTCGCCACGCTCGATTCCCGACGCAGATCACGTGATTCTGGGTGAAATCCGCGACACGCTGCCGTTCAGCGGATCGCGCATCGGCGGCGCCGCCGCCCTGATCCATGCCGACCTGTCGAACGGCGACCCGACCGACGACCTTGCCCGCCGCGCCTGGCTGTCGCCGATGATCATGGCGCGCGCCGGAGCCGGCACCGTGGTACTCAGCGGACACGAACTGGACCTGGCCGATTTCGAACGCCTGAGCCTGCCGGAAGGCATCCGCGAAGGACGCTACTACCTGTATCGCAAGCAATAGAGTCGTTTCTTCCCCTTCAGATCGACACGATCCGGGAAATCCTCAAGGCGCCGCCGCGCATCAGTTCGCCTTGTTCTTTTTCACAGTGACGGTCTTCGACGCCTTCGAACCCTTCCAGTTCCGGTCGCCCCGATAGGCGACCTTGAACTTGTGCTTGCCGGCCTTCAGACCGGGCGTGCGCAGGCCCGCCTTGCCCTTCTTCACCTTGATATTGCCGAGCTTCTTCCTGCCGTCCTTGACGACGGCCACGCCAACGGGCCGCGCCGTGGCGGGCGCAACGGCTTCCACCCTGATCTTCAGGCTAGCCGCCTGGCCGGCCTTCGGCTTGCTCGGCTTCACCTTCGAAGACGTCCTGGTCTTCGCCTTGTCGACCACGTGGACAAGGGCCTGCGAGGTGCTCACGGCGTTTGCGCCGTCGCCGTTGTACCGGGCGGTGACAAGATGTTTGCCGGCATCGAAGGAATCCGTCGAGATCGCCGCCTCGCCCGCAACCATCGCCGTACCGGGCCCGAAGCCCGTGACGGCGACCGGCGTGAGGCTGTCGTCTTCGGTGCCATCGCCGAGCTGGCCGTATGCGTTCCAGCCCCAGCACAGGAGCGCCCCGGCCTGCGTCAGCGCGCAGGAGTGGTCGCTGCCGGGGCTGATCGCGGCGACGCCGGAAGACAGGCCGCTGACGGGAGTCGGCACGTAGCGGTTGGTCGTCGTGCCGTCGCCGACCTGGCCATAGGTATTGAGGCCCCAGCACAGCGCGGCGCCGGCCTTTGTCACGGCGCAGGTCTGCCGGCGGCCGCCCTCGATCGCGAAGACACCGGATGCGAGCCCGCTGACCTGCACCGGCACCAGGCTTTCGCCCGTCACCACGCCGATGCCGAGCTGGCCGTAGCCGTTGTACCCCCAGCACTTGACGCCGCCGGCGTCGGTCAGCGCGCAGTTTGTCGCTTCCTTCGTCGAGGTGATGTCGGAAATGCCGGAGGACAGGCCGGTCACCGGTACCGGCGTGGTGCGGTTGGTGAGTGTCCCGTCGCCGACCTGGCCGGCGTTGTTCTGGCCCCAGCACAGGACACCGCCGGCATCCGTCAGCGCGCAGGTGGTCGACAGCCCGGCGGAGACGGCCGCGACGCCCGAGGCGAGCCCCTCCGCCTGGACCGGAGTATTCTGGTTCGCAAGCGTACCGATGCCGAGATTGCCGCCGCCATTATAGCCCCAGCACTTCAGGCCGCCGGTGTCGCTGAGCGCGCAGGTGTGCTCGCGGCCGGCGGCAATGGCGACGATGCCCGAGGAAAGGCCGACAACAGGGCCTGGCGCGGCGAATGGGGCGAATGTGCCGTTGCCGAGCTGGCCGCTCATGCCGTAGCCCCAGCACCATACCGCGCCAGCTTTTGTTAGCGCGCACGTATGCCAGCTACCCGCCGATATGGCGACGACGCCGGATGGCAGCCCGACGACGGGAACGGGAATGTCGGACTCCGTTGTCGTGCCGTCGCCGAGCTCGCGGAACGTGTTGTTGCCCCAGCAGAAGACCGCGCCCAGGGGCGTCAGGGCACAGGAATGATTCTCGCCTGCGGCGATCGCGTGCTGGTCGCGGGATCTGGCCACCACGCCCGCGCCGATCGTCTTGCCGGCGTCCATGAACGTCACGGTGCCCGTCGGCCCGGCACCGGCGATCCACGCCTTGAAGGTCGCCGTCTCGCTATAGACGGTGCGGGCGTCCGGGGTCGACAGGATCACAGCGGCCGGAACAGCCGATTCGGCGCGCGCCGGTGCGGTGAGCGCCAGCAGAACGAGCGCGCAAGTGCGGAACGTCCGGACAGCGCCGGAGAGCGGGCAATCATGCATTTGGAAAGTCCCTGAAATCGCGAACGTCCGAAGTGGCTGCGACAATGTGGAGATCCCGGCAATCCGGGCGTGAATTACTTAACTTCTAATCAATCTCCACAACGCCGGCAACGGCGCCAGGCATCGCTTCGTTAACAGCTTCGGCAATAAGGCGTCCGACATCAGAGGTAGCAGGCGGGCGGTCTTCCGGCACGGGTCGCACCGGCTCCTGGCGTCGTTACCGCAATCTAAAGGAATATGGCACTATTCAACCCGCATTGCCGTTTGCCCGCCCGCGCGAACCGGATAAGGTTCGGGCCGGGCAGCGCGAACCGAATTGACTAGCCTTGCAGCGCGCGGCGCGGGGGAGATTTATGGATTCGTCGCTTTTCCGGTACATCTGGAAAAACAGCAAGCGCCAGCAGATCATCATTTTGATGGTGACGTTCTGCTCGTTCCCGCTGATCTACTATTCCCTCGACCTTCCCAAGCAGATCATCAACCAGGCGCTGCAGGGCACCGACTGGCCGCAACCGGTCCCGGTCGTCGGTATCGAACTCGACCAGATCCCATACCTACTGACGCTCTGCTTCCTGTTCCTGGGGCTGGTGATCGTCAACAACGGCATCAAGTTCTGGCTCAACACAGCCAAGAACCTGCTGGGCGAGCGCATGCTCAGGCGGCTGCGCTACGAACTCTATCAGCGGGTGCTGCGGTTCCGGCTGCCGCGCTTCCGGCAGGTGAGCCAGGGCGAGATCATTCCGATGATCACCTCGGAGGTCGATCCGCTCGGCAACTATATCGGCGACGCTATCGCGCTTCCGGTTTTCCAGGGCGGCACACTGCTCGTCTATCTCTACTTCATCTTCGCGCAGGACGTGCTGCTGGGGGCCGCGGCAATCGCGCTCTATCCGGTGCAGATGTGGATCATCCCCTGGCTGCAGGCCAAGGTGAACAAGCTCGCGCGCGACCGCGTGCTCAATATCCGCCGCATGGCGGACCGCATCGGAGAGACGATATCCGGTGTCCGCGAGATCCACGCCAATGATACCAGTGCCTGGCACATGGCCGATATCGCCGACCGGCTCTACCTGAACTTCGAGATCCGCTACGTCGGCTTCCAGCTGCGCTTCCTGATCAAGTTCATCAACAACTTCATCAACCAGCTGACGCCGTTCTTCTTTTATTCGATCGGCGGCTATCTGGTGATCAAGGGCCAGCTGTCCTTCGGCGCATTGGTCGCCGTGCTCGCCGCCTACAAGGATCTCGCCGGCCCCTGGAAGGAGCTGCTCGACTTCTACCAGGCCCGCGCCGACGTGGAGATAAAATACCAGACGGTGGTCGAGAATTTCGACGTTCCCGATGTTAAGCCGCTCGAGCTGATCGTCGACGATGCCGAGGGCGTCCCGGAACTGAAGGGCGACATCGAGTTCAAGTCCGTCGGCTACGTCGGCGCCGGCCTGCCGATTACCGACGTCACGGCAACGATCCCGGATGGCGCGACCGTCGCCGTCGTCGGGGAGGACGTGGATGGGCGCGCGGATATACTCGAACTGATGGCCGGCCTCGTCGACGCGACGAGCGGCGACGTCAAGATCGGCGGGCGCGATCTCGACACGATGCCGGAGGCGGTGCTCGGCCGGTCGATCGCCTATGTCGGCCCGAACCCTTATGTGTTCAGCGAGACGATCCGCGGCAATCTCACCTACGGCTTGCGCCACCGGCCAACCCTGCCGGACGGCTGGCCCGACACCGCCGAGGCGAAACGGCGCTACGAGGAAGCGAAGACAACGGCCAACACGTTCTTCCCGATGGACATGCCCTGGAACGATCTTGCCGAGGCGCAGGTGTCATCTCTCGAGGAACTGGACGAAAACAGCCTGGCGCTGCTGGAGAAGGTTGGCCTCGGCGACGATGCCTTCCGGCTCGGCCTCAGCGCCCGTATCGACCCGAAGGCGCCGGGCGCGCCGGTGGAGGAACTGATCGCCGCACGCAAGAAGGCCGCCGAACGTATCCTGTCGGACAGCCAGGCCGCCGATCTCGTCGAGCTGTGGAAAGCCGAGAAGCTCAATCCCAGCGCGACGCTGGCCGAGAACGTGCTGTTCGCCCTGCCCGCCGATCCGACGGTTTCGATGGGCGACCTAGTCACGGACCCGCTGGTCGCCAAGTTCCTCGATAGCGCCGGAATTGCCGACGAATTCCTGCAAATGGGCGTAGAAATCGCCCGCACCATGGTGGAGCTGTTCGCGCAGTTGTCCGGCGAGGGCTCGCTGCTGGCCGAGTTCAGCTTCATCACCCCAGACGAGCTGCCTATCTACGACCGGCTTATCAAACGAATCGACAAGCAGGGCATCGGCAAATTGTCGAAGTCCGAGCGCAGCGACCTGATGGGGCTGGCGTTCGAGCTGGTACCCGCCAGGCATCGCCTCGACATCCTCAACGACGACCGCGAGAGGAAGATCATCGAGGCGCGACCGGCATTTCGCGCGCTGATCGATGCGGAGGGCGACGACCGGTTCGTTCCCTTCGATCCGGAGCTTCTGATTCCGCCGCTGTCGATCGAGGACAACGTCCTGTTCGGCAAGCCCCGCGTCGACCGGCGCGGCAGCCGCGAGCGCGTCGACAAGATCATCCGCGACGTGATCGTCGACATGGGGCTGCAGGGCCAGATCCAGCGCGCCGGGCTCGACTACAACGTCGGCGTCGCCGGATCGCGGCTTTCGCCCGCGCAGCGGCAGCGGATCGCAGTCGTGCGCGCCCTGCTGAAGCGGCCCAACGTGGCGATCTTCGATGGTATTTTCTCTACCTCCAATGACCCGCTATTGAAGATCGTGCGCGAAGAGCTCCCACAGGCTACGCTCGTCGTCGGCTTCGAAAACCCCGAAGCCGCTAGCGAAATCGAAACAAAGCTTGTGCTAAAGAATGGACGCCTGATCGACAGCAACACCTACGAAGAGACAGGCAAGACGATCGTCGACTGACTTGAACGGCGTTCCCTGCAGACGGACATGGTCAGATGAGCATTAATTCGGAAGTCGAAGCCCTACGCACCATTCCTATGTTCCGGACGATCGAGCCGGCCAAGCTCCGGCTGCTCGCCTTCATCAGCGAGCGCATCACCTTCCGGTCCGGCGAGACCATCTGTACGCAGGGCGAGCCCGGCGATTCCGCCTTCATCATCCTGTCGGGCAATGGCGACGTGCTGGTGGATGCCGGCGGCGAGCAACGCAAGGTCGCCGAGATCAAGAAGAACGACGTGGTCGGCGAGATGGCACTGCTGACCGAAATGCCGCGCACGGCGACGGTTACCGCCGGCGAGGAGATCACGGCGCTGCGCATCTCCAAGGACAATTTTTTCCGCATTCTGCAGGAATTCCCGGAAGTTTCGCTGGAAATGATGCGGGTCCTGGCGCACCGGCTCGAGCGCACCACGCACGATCTCGCCGAGGTGCGCGGTCAGCTGGCCGCAACCGGTACCGGAACCGGCTGATGGCAGAGGCCGCCGATTCAAGCCTGGTTCTGCGCATCTGGGGCGCCCGCGGCTCGACCCCGGCGCCGGGGCGCGACACCGCACGGTACGGCGGCGAAACCACCTCGATGGAGGTGCTGATCGGCGGAAAAGCCGTGCTGATCGACTGCGGATCGGGCGCGCGCGGACTGGGCAACGCGCTCGCCGCCGAGGGCGTCAGCAATATCGATATCCTGTTCTCGCATTTCCATCTCGATCACATCTGCGGATTGCCCTTCTTTCCCCCGGCCTACAATCCGAAGGCGGAGATCCGCGTCTGGGCGGGGCACCTGGCGCCTGACGAGGATCCGCAGGCGATGCTGTGCCGGATCATGTCGCCACCGATCTTCCCCGTAGCCTTCGATCATCTGGCGGCCTGCGAGTGCCGCCGGTTCCGGCCGACAGAGCGGCTGATGCTGGAAGGCGGCATCGGCGTCGACACGATCGCGCTGAACCATCCCAACGGCTCGGTCGGCTACCGGTTCACCAGCGGGGACAAAACGCTCGTCACCGTGACCGACCACGAGCACGGCGATCCCGTGTTCGACCGGGCGATCGAGGACTTCGTGCGCGGCGCCGACGTGATGATCTACGACGGCATGTTCGACGACAGCGAATACGCCGCCCATGTCGGATGGGGTCATTCGACCTGGCAGGAAGGCCTCAAGCTGGCCAAGCGCGCCGGCGTCCGGGTTCCAGTGATCTTCCATCACCACCCCGACCGCACCGACGACGACCTGGACCGGTATGCCGAGGAAGCCGCGCGGCGCCATCCCGGCGCGCTGTTTGCCCGTCAGGGCATGGACATCCCGCTCTGAGCGAGCACTCCGGGCATCGCCGCTAATATCGGTTGAGGATGATAGACCCGCTGCGGCTGGCGGACGCCCTTCAGCGTGTGAACGCCAACTTCGGTGAACGGGCTGTCGACGTACTCGACGAAATCCTCGCTGGCGAGGATCGGATGGCCCAGATCGCGGGTCAGCCCGTTGATGCGGCTGCCGACGTTCACCGCCTCGCCGATGACGGTGAAATCGAGCCGCTCGCGACCGCCGACATTACCGTAGAAGACCGCGCCCAGGTGCAGCGAGATTCCGACCGACAGCTCGTCGACGCAGCAGGCGAAATTGGTCTCATTGATCTTCGAGATATTGTCGAGCGCCGCTTCAGCAGCCTCCAGCGCCTGCGTGGCGGCGGCGCGTGCCTCGGATTCGTTGGCGAAGGGGAAGATCGCCAGAACCGCATCGCCGATGAATTTCAGCACTTCTCCGCCGCGTTCCTCGACCGCCTCGGTCATCGCCTCGAAATAGAAATCGAGGACTTCGACCAGCTCGCGCGGGGTGAAACGGGCCGACAGATCGGTAAAGCCGCGAAGGTCCGAAAACCAGATGACCGCCTCGATCTGCTGACCGTCGCCGCGCTGGATCTCGCCGGCAAGCACGCGGGGCGCGGTTGAGCGGCCGAGGTAGGTGCCAAGCAGGTTCGAGGCTGAACGCTTGTGCGCGTAAATCTCGAAGACCATCGCGACGGGCCGCAGGATCGACTCCAGCGCATTCATGTGCGCGTCGGTGAAACCGGCCGGCCGGCGCGTCGCCATGGTTATCGACTTGTAGCTGCCATCGGAAAACGTCAGCGGGAAGGCGACGTAATCTGTCGCTCCCTCGGCGCGCAGCTCGGGAACAATCTCGAACTCGACAGGCTGCGGTTCCGGCGAAATGGCGACGCGGACCGGCTCGCCTTTTTCGTAAACGTGGAACAGCGGGCTGTTGGTGAACATCTTGTCCTTCACCAGCGACAGCGGGAACTGCCGCATGGACGTGCCTTCGCCCTCGATCCACATGGCGCTTTCGGCCCGGATCAACGGATGCAGGATGGGTATGCCGCTGGAGATCCGGTAGACGGGAATTCCAGATCCATTGAGTTTTTCGCCAAGCGCCGCGACGAAATCGCCGAGATCCTCGTTCATATGCCCCCGATCGAGGATCCAGTCACGCAGACGTAATTCCGCGAGTTCACCGCTCATGTCCGAAATCCCTCGTGCAAAATCGACTGTTCGAAAGCCGGTTCGTTTGACCGGGTGGCCCGTAACGGGCTAGCACCGCACTCTCGCCTGCTAAACGGCCACTCCCGAAACGGCGCGGTTCCTACAAATCTATGCCCAAACTCGTCCTCGTCCACTGGCCGGAACGCCAATCTCTCGAAGACTTTACCGAAATCGCCCGCCGCATTGAGGCGCGTGCGGGGGACATAGGTGTGCTGATCGCCGAGAACAAGGAAGATAACCCGGAGATCGTAAAGAAGGCGTCGCTGCAGTCTACTCTCGTCGTCTCGATGATGGAAATCCGGCGGTTTCATATCGAGAACGCGACGATCCTTCAGGGCAACGACCTGCCCAAGAGCGTGCAGTATGAGCGTTATCGCGCGGCCGGCATCCCGGTTCCGGACTGGGAGGTGATCACGCCGGACACCAAGCTCGATCCGAAGGACTGGGGATCTTACGTCATCGTCAAGCCGGACCTGGCACGCAAGGCCGCCGGCATCGTCATCAAAAAGACCGGACGGGTGCGCTATACCGCGCCGGAGACCTACGCGGAGGATCATCCCGGCCGAAACGCGCCGATGATCGCGCAGAAGTTCGTCTACACGGGCCGCTGGGCCAACCACTACCGCGTCACCACTTTGTTCGGGCGCACGCTGTTTGCGGTGCGCTGCGAGGCCGACAACAGCTTCCGGCCGCTCGAGACCCGCGACGGCTTCGCCGGCGCTGCCGGCGTCGGCGGGGCGCCGGTGGTGTCGAACAAGAAGAGTTCGCATTACACGCTGTCCTACGACAAAGAGGTCATCGCGCTGGGAGAGCGGGCGCATTCGGCGTTTCCCGAGATCCCGCTGCTTGGCCACGACATCGTCCGAGACGCCGATACCGGCGAGATGTTCGTTCTGGAGAGCAACACGCGCGGCGACGTCTGGCTTTTATCGTCGGGCACCGGGCAGAGCCTGCAGCGGACCAACAATTTCGACCTCTACAGCCAGTTCGACGCGCTGGAGGTCGCGACAGAGGCGCTGATTGCCAAGGTGCGCGAGATCTGCGGTTGAGGCCACACGGGCCCGGGCGCCTGCGTAATAGTCCGCAGTTTCGCCACCACTGCGGAACATTCTAGGGTCTGAGCCGTGATCCACCGCGATTCGAATTCTCCAGACCCCCGGGAGGGCGTCGCGGCGGCAGGAGGAGAGACATGCGAATAGTGACAGCGGCCGCCCTATTAGTAGGCTTTTTTGTCGTGGGGCCCGCCCATGCCACGGACGACCCGGACGCGGGCCACATGATCGTTCAGGAAAATTGCGCGCGCTGCCACGCCATCGAGGCGACCGGTGACAGCCCCAATACCGACGCGCCGCCGATGCGGACTTTCGCGTCCAAATGGCCGCTGGAAAACCTTGAGGAAGCGCTCGCCGAAGGCATCGTCGTCGGCCACGAGGGCATCGAAATGCCCGAGTTCGTGTTCGAACCCGACCAGATTTCCGATATTCTCGCCTATCTCGGCTCAATCGGAGAGAACTGAAGCCATCGGATGATCGGACCGAGCGCGGAAGAGCTGCTGACCGACGGACGCCAGTCCGAAACCGCGCTTGGAGTGCAGCGCGGCACAGGGCGGCTTTTGCGCACGCTGGGATTTTCGCTGGTCACCGAGATGCCGCTGGCCTCGGGACGGCGTGCCGACATCGTGGCGCTGGCGCCGGGCGGGGACTTCTGGATCGTCGAGATCAAGTCGAGCCTGGCGGACCTGCGCGCCGACGGCAAATGGCCGGAATACCGCGTGCATTGCGACCGGCTGTTCTTCGCCGCGCCGCCGGCGCTTGGCCGCGACATCTTTCCTGGCGAGGCCGGTTTCATCGCAGCCGATTCCTACGGCGCGGAAATCCTCGACGAGGCGCCCGAGCACCGGATGCCCGGGCCGACCCGCAAGGCGATGACGCTGCGTTTCGCCCATAGTGCCGCCCGCGTGCTGCACAGCCTCGCCGACCCGGGCGCGATCCGCGACGGGACGCTCTGACGGCCGGGCCGACGCAGACCAGTAAGGACATGAGAAGAACGCGGCGTCTGAACCAACGACCTCATCTCAAGGTGCCCGTGCCAGCAGGCCTCGCAGG
>CAJQNW010000239.1 GCA_905479765.1 uncultured Tepidamorphus sp.
CTCGCGCTGCACCTGCCCGGTACCGGCGCCGAAGCCGACGACACCGGTCGGCGTGTCGAAAATGCCAGAAGCGCCGATGCCGAGCTGGCTGAAAATATTGTTCCCCCAGCACAGCACCGCGCCCGCGACGGTCACCGCGCAGGTGCCGAACCTGCCGGCGGAGACCTCGGCGACGCCGCTTCCCAGTCCGACGGTATCGACCGGAACAGGGCTGTCGGTCACCGTGCCGTTCCCGAGCATGCCGCCGCCGTTCTGGCCCCAGCACTTGACGCCGCCCGTGTTCGTCAGCACGCACGTGAAGGTCGCGCCACCGGTAACGGCGACAGCGCTCGTCAGTCCCACGACCTTGACCGGTTTGGTCCGGTTGATCGTCGTGCCGTCACCGAGGCGTCCCTGGCCGTTGTAGCCCCAGCACCAGACGTCGCCGGTCTTCGTTTCCGCGCAGGTATGGACCGTGCCCGCGCCGACGGCGATCACATCCTTTGGAAGGCCTTTGACATCGACCGGGGTGTATCGGTCGGCCGTCGTTCCGTCGCCGAGCTGGCCGCTTCCGTTTCCGCCCCAGCATTTGACGTCACCGGCGCTGGTCACCGCGCAGGTGTGGGTGCTCCCCGCGGCAAGGGCGACCACGCCGCTTGCCAGGCCGACGACATCGACCGGAGAAAGACGAGGCCTCGTCGTGCCGTCACCAGCCGAGCCGAAGGTATTGCTGCCGGCCCAGCATTTGACGCCGCCTGTATCGGTCAGGACGCAATTGTGGCCCTCGCCCAGAGCGAACGCAACGGCACCGGTTCCAAGCGCGGTTACGTCGACCGGCACCGTGTTGACGGCCGATGTGCCGTCGCCGACCGAGCCACCCCAGCACCTGGCGGCACCGGTGTCCATCACGGCGCAACTCGTTGAACCGCCCGCGGCGATGGCCGCGACCCCGCTGGACAGGCCGACGACATCGACAGGAGTGAGACGCTGCATCGTCGTGCCGTCGCCAACCTTGCCGGTGCCATTGCTACCCCAGCACTTCGCGCCACCTGCCGCAGTCAACGCACAGGTATGGTTTTCTGCGGCAGACAGCACCGTATCGCCAACGGGCGCGCGCAGGGCGACTTTGCCGAGTTTCTTCTTGCCCTTCTTGAACGTTACTTTCCCGCCCGGGGCGCCGGACCCGAATCCCGCCACCCGCGCGGTCAGCGAGACCGGTTCGCCGTAAACGCTGGGATTGGACGAGGTCGACAGCCTGGTGGACGACGGATCTGCCCAGGCGGAGCCCGCAGCCAGGCCGAAGGCGAGAGCAAAAATCGCTACGCCCGAAATTGCGCAGTCCATCGTCGCCCGGATTCGTCCGGAAACCAATTCGGTCGGCAATGTAATCACTCCCATAACTCAAAAAAATATCCGGCACTCGGGCCGGACCGTGATCGTTTTCAGGTCATCTGCAATGTGAGGGCATTCCAGCGACCGCGCGGACGGCTGTCAAGTTGAGGCGCGGATACGCACGCTATGGGCGCAAATACCGTCGGCACCATTTTCGTGCGCGACATTGGCCATGCAACCCGTTCCGGCCGCTCAGGCGTTGCGGGTGACGATTGTCATATAATCTTCGAGCGTCCGACCCTTCTCCACGACGAAGCGCTCGCCGGTATCCGCAAGGTCGGCCATCCGGTCGATGCGGAAAGTGCGGAAGTCCTCGCGCAGCTCGCACCAGGCCGCCAGCGTCCAGGCGCCGCCCCAGAAATGCAGCGCCAGCGGGCGCACGGTCCGCGCGCTCGCGCTCCCTGCCCCGTCGCTGTAATCGAACCGGACCCGCCTGGCCGCGCCGATTGCCTCGGCCAGCAGATCGAAATGAATGCGCACTTCCGGCGCCACCATGAAGTCCGGCGCGAAGACGGCGATCCGCTCGGCCGCCCGCATCCGCTCCGGCGGCACCACGGCTCCGATCTTGATCAGCGCCTCGCCGGCCTCGGCGGCAAGCTTCGATCCCGCCCAGCTCTGCGCCATCCGCGCGCCGACGACCAGCGCCTCGATTTCCGCCAGCGTGAACATCAGCGGCGGCAGCTGGAAGCCGGGGCGCAGCAGATAGCCGACGCCCGCCTCGCCGTCGATGGGAACACCCGCGACCTGAAGGTCGCGGATATCCCTGTAGATCGTCCTCTTGGAGACCTCGAACCGTTCGGCCAGCGCCGAGGCCGTGACGACACGGTCGCCGCGCAGCTGCTGGATGATCTCGAAGAGGCGATCGGCGCGGCGCACGGATTACACGACTGCATGGATCCCGACACGGTTGCCTTCGGTGTCGCGGATCTGGAAGAAGGCGCCCATGTCGCCGGGAAGCTGGACCCGCGGCGACATGAGCTTGCCGCCGGCTGCCTCGACGCGCTCGGCAACCGTATCGAGCTTGCCGTCGCAGTTGATGTAGACGATTGGCCCCACCGGGGTGCCGTTCGACTTGCCGGCGAACTCGGGCGCGGCAATGATCGAACCGGAGACGTTCGGCTGTTCGTAGGGGAACACCGCCATATCCGCTTCGCCCATTTGCATGCGCTCCATCTTCGTGCCGAGGATCGCCTCGTAGAAGTCCTGCGCCCGATCGAGATCGCTTGCGGGAATCTCGAACCAGACGGCCACGTGGGCGCGGTGTTTCGTGTCGTTCATCAGTATCTCCCGTTTTTCAGCGCCGCGCATCATCGCACGGCCTGCGGAAGACCTAGCGCAGGCCAGCTGACACCCTCCTGTCAGCATCGAACCGGCAGTCTCAATCCTCTTCGACCTCGACGAGGCCGTTGAGCGACAGGCGGCCGCCGTCGGCATAGACGGTCTGGCCGGTGATATAGCTCGCGTCCTCGGAAGCCAGGAACGCCGCGACGGCGGCGATCTCGCGTGCTTCACCGAGCCGGCCGAGCGGCGTGCGCGACAGGGTGCGCCGCCTGTGCCCGTCATCGGCCAGCGCTGCATCGTTCATGTCGGTGCGGATCGTGCCCGGCCCCACCGCGTTGACCCGGATGCCCCACGGCGCAAGTGCCAGCGCCATCGCCTTGGTGAGCTGCCGCACGCCGCCCTTGGAGACCGCATAGGACAGCTGATCGGCGTTGGTCGCTTCCGCGTTGATCGACGACAGGTTGACGATCGCGCCGGGTTTCTCGTCCGCCTCGACCTGGTCCACCATCTGCCGCGCCACGGCCTGGCCAACCAGGAAACTGCCCTTCAGATTGACCTTGAGCACCCGGTCGAAATCCTCTTCCTCGAGGTCGAGGAAATTCGCCTTGTGGTTGATCGCGGCATTGTTGACCAGGATGTCGATGCGGCCGAACTTGTCGACGGTCTGGGCGACCATGTTGCGGATATCCAGCCGCTCGCCCACGTCGCAGTCGATGAACAGTGCCCCGTCGGGTAATCCCTCGGCCGCCGCAGCACCCGCGTCGGCGTCGATATCGGCGACCACGACATGCGCCCCGCCGGCCGCAAGCCGCTCGGCGCAGGCGCGCCCGATTCCCCGCGCGGCGCCGGTGACGATCGCCACCTTGTTCTCGAAAGCCATCGTCCCCTCGCTTCGCCGCCCGTTGCGCTGTCAGGTCCCGTTATCGGCCCATGCTATCCGGCCCTGGCGACGCCATGCTCTTTCAGCGCCTCCGAAATCTCGTCAAGGATCGCCGGGTCATCGATCGTCGCCGGCGTCCTGTAAGCCTCTCCGTCGGCGATCGAACGCATGGTGCCGCGCAGGATCTTGCCCGACCGCGTCTTCGGCAGCCGGCCGACCGTGATGGCGATCTTGAAGGCGGCGACCGGCCCGATCTTCTGGCGGACCAGCTGGACCACTTCCTTTTCGATCTCCGCCAGGTCTTTAGTGACGCCGGATTTCAGCACGATGAACCCGGCCGGCACCTGGCCCTTCATCGAGTCCGCGATACCGACCACCGCGCATTCGGCGACGTCGGGATGGCTGGCCAGCACTTCCTCCATCGCGCCCGTCGACAGGCGGTGCCCCGCGACGTTGATGATGTCGTCGGTACGGGCCATGATGTAGAGGTATCCGTCCTCGTCCTTGTAGCCGGCGTCCGCCGTCGCGTAGAAGCCGGGAAACTCCCGCAGATAGCTGTCGCGGAACCGCTGGTCGTTGCCCCACAGCGTCGGCAGGCAGCCCGGCGGCAGCGGCAGCTTCACGCAGATCGACCCCATCTTGCCTGCCTCGACCGGTTCATGCGCCTCGTCGAGAATCTGCACGTCGTAGCCCGGCATCGGCACCGTCGGCGAGCCGAGCTTGACCGGCAGCATGCCGAGCCCCATCGGGTCGGCGGCGATCGGCCAGCCGGTTTCCGTCTGCCACCAGTGGTCGATGACGGGAACCTTCAGCATGTCCTCGGCCCACTGCACGGTATCCGGATCGGCGCGCTCGCCGGCCAGGAACAGGGTCCGGAAGTGGTTCATGTCGTATTGGCCGATGAAGGAACCTTCGGGATCTTCCTTCTTGATGGCGCGGAACGCCGTCGGCGCGGTGAACAGGGCCGACACCTTGTGCTCGGAGATGACACGCCAGAACGTGCCCGCGTCCGGCGTGCCGACCGGCTTGCCTTCGAACAGGATCGTCGTGCAGCCGTGCAGCAGCGGCGCGTAGACGATGTAGGAATGGCCGACCACCCAGCCGACGTCGGAGGCCGCCCAATAGACCTCTCCGGGCTCCATGCCGTAGACGGCGTCCATCGACCATTTGAGCGCCACCATGTGGCCGCCGTTGTCGCGCACCACGCCCTTGGGCTGGCCGGTCGTGCCCGACGTATAGAGGATGTAGAGCGGATCGGTGGCGGCCACGGACACGCAATCGGCCTTCTCGCCGGCGGCGTCCGCCGCCGCGGTTTCCGCCGCCCAGTCGAAATCGCGACCCGGCACGAGCGAGGCGGTCTCCATCGGCCGCTGGTAGACGAGGCAGGCCGACGGCTTGTGGCTTGATATCTCGATCGCCTCGTCGAGCAGCGGCTTGTACGTCACCACCCGGCCCGGCTCGATGCCGCAGGAGGCCGAAATGATCATCTTCGGCGTGCAGTCGTCGATGCGGGTGGCAAGCTCTCGCGCCGCGAAACCGCCGAACACAACCGAATGCACCGCGCCGAGCCGCGCGCAGGCGAGCATGCCGATCACCGCCTCGGGGATCATCGGCATATAGACGATCACCCGGTCGCCCTTGGTCACGCCGTGCTTCTTCATCACCGCGGCCAGCGTCGCCACCGCGTCGGTCAGCTCGCCATAGGTATAGGTCTGCTGGCTGTCGGTGACGGGGCTGTCGTAGATCAGCGCTGCCTGGCCCGCCCGGCCGGCGAAGACGTGCCGGTCGAGGCAATTATAGGCGGTGTTGCACTCCGCCCCGACGAACCATCGGCCGTATACGCCGTCGGAAGCATCGAAAACAGTGTCCCAGGGCTTGGTCCAGACGAGATCCTGGGCCGCCTCGGCCCAGAAGGCCTCCGGATCCTTTTCCCAGCTCTCATAGACCTGATGATAGCGGCTCGACATGGGCACTCCCTGTTTTCTCACTCTGGAGATTTCCGTTTCGCGATTCCGTACCGCGACAGCGCGCGACCGCCAACCCCTGTCTTCGTGATCTCGGCGTCAGCAACCGTATTCGATCGTTTTTACCCCATCTTAAGCCAGCGCTGATTGATATGAGCCAACAATTCCGACAGCCCCGCGACACGAACCGGTTGAGCATGTCCAGCGCGACGTACGAGGACGTACCGGCTGCCTCCAGCGGTTACGGCAAATTGCTGCTGGCCGGATTGCGCGCCCATGCGCTGCCGCTCGGCCTGTGCGTCGCCACATGGATTGTCAGCTATGTCGCGGTAGCCTCCTTCGCCGATTCCCGTGAGATGAATTTCGCCGGCTTCGCCCTGGCATTCGTCACCCTGACACTGCCGGTCCTGGTGCTGGCCGTCACCACGGTGCGCTTCGTCCGGCTGGCCGTCTACGAGCGCCCGGCCCATCCGTTGTCGGCCCTCGCCAGGGACGTATGGGGCTATTTCAAGTCGCCGGTCCGTCTCGCCTCCGGCCTGCCGATGGTGCTCAGCCTCTCGCTGCTGATCGAGGGCTTCAGCCGGGTCAAGTACAACATCCCGGTCATCCGGCCGTTCGACTGGGACACGACCTTCAATGCCCTCGACAAGACACTCCATTTCGGCACCCTGCCCTGGGAATGGCTGCAGCCGGTCCTCGGGTTTCCGCTCGTCACCTTCCTGATCAACGTGAACTACAACCTGTGGTTCATCGTCATGTGGTGCCTGTGGGCGGTGCTGGCCTTCACGCTGGAGCCGAACGCGACACGGATGCGGTTCTTCCTCGCCTTCATCCTGACCTGGGCGGTCGGCGGCGGCCTGTTCGCGGTGCTGTTTTCCTCCGCGGGGCCCTGCTACTACGCGCTGATCGGCCTGTCGCCGGATCCCTATACGCCGCTGATGGACTACCTCTACCGCGTCAACGAGATCGTTCCCCTATGGGCGATCGACACCCAGATGATGCTCTGGCAGGCGCATGTCGGCGAGCAGAACATGGTCGCCGGCATTTCCGCCATGCCGAGCATGCACAACGCCAGCGCGCTGCTGTTCGCGCTCGTCGGCTGGAAGATCGGCCGGCGCGTCGGTCTTGCGCTCAGCATCTTTGCGGTGTTGATATTCATCGGGTCCATTCATCTTGGCTGGCACTACGCGGTCGATGCCTATCTCGGCTGGGCGATCACATTGCTCGCCTGGTGGATCTGCGGACCGATCGCCCGATGGAACCAGCGCCAGCCATGGACCCAGTCCTTCCTCGCCCTGCTGACGACCGAGCCGCGCCCCGCGGCCTGAATCCCCACCGCACGCCCGGCCACTCCGGTTCATGCTGACAGATCCGCTGTTCTATGCCGCCGCCATTCCCGGCGTGCTGCTCGCCGGCCTGGCCAAGGGCGGCTTCGGCGGTGCGCTGGGCATGCTGGCGGTGCCGCTTATGGCGCTGGTCATATCGCCGGTGCAGGCCGCCGCCATCATGCTGCCGATCCTGATCGCGATGGACGTCGTCGGGCTGATCGCCTGGCGCGGCGTCTTCGACAAGCGCGCGATCACCATCATCGTGCCCGCCGCGGCGCTCGGCGTCGCGGTCGGCTGGGCGACGGCGGCTTGGGTCACCGAGGCCCACGTCCGGCTGATCGTCGGCCTGGTGGTCTTGATGTTCACTGTCGACTACGCCGTCGGCGGCGCCAGGCGGCTTCAGCCGAAACCGCACAATCGGGCCAAGGGCACGTTTTGGGGGGCCATTTCCGGCTTCACCAGCTTCGTCAGCCATGCCGGCGGCCCGCCGATCCAGATGTACATGCTGCCGCTGCGGCTCGATCCGAAGCTGTTCGCCGGCACCGCCATCATCTGCTTCGCGGCCATCAACGCGATGAAGGTCGTGCCGTACTTTTTTCTCGGACAGTTCTCGACGGCCAACCTGTGGACATCGGCCGTCCTCCTGCCGATCGCCCCGCTGGCGACCCTGTTCGGTGTCTGGGCGGTCAAGCGTATCCGC